>DASQWX010000191.1:0-8766 GCA_035640035.1 Gaiellaceae bacterium | reverse complement strand
TCGGCACCGCCGAGTACGTGCCGTGCGTCCACCTGCAGTCGTTCATGCGCGAGCGTTATGGCTTCCGCGAGGGCATGTTTCCGGTAGCAGAGGACGCCTGCTCTCGGACGCTTGCGTTGCCGTTCTACACGCAGATCGAGGTCGAAGACCAAGAGCGCGTCGTCGAAGCGCTCGGGGTCGCGCTGTCGCGGTCTTGATTCATCCGTAACAACCGCGGTCTACTTTCGGTGGATGATGCGAACGCGCCGCACCGGCACGAGCGCCGGAGCCCGGACCCGACGAGCCTTCTTGGCCGCCTGCGCGCTCGCAGTTTCGGTGGCGGGGGCGGCGCGTGGCGCTGACCCCTCGTTCGCGCCTGGCCCCGCCTCGCTCGCGGGCGCCACCGCGGTCAACATTCTCGACGCAAACCGCGACGGCAAGCCTGATCTCGTCACGCTTCGCGCCGATGCGGACGAGCTCCGCGTGCTCCTCGGAGACGGCGCCGGGGCGTTCGCTGCCGGCCCGCCGATCACCACCGGTCATGGACCGGTTGCCGTCGCAACGGCCGACTTCAACCGGGATGGGAATTCCGATCTCGCTGTCGCGAACGACGGCTCTCGCAACGTCGGCATTGTGTTGGGGGACGGCCGCGGCGGCTTCGTCGCGGCTTCGGGTTCGCCGATCCCTCTCGACGGGAGTCCAGGCCGGCTGCTCGCGTCCGACATCGACGCGGACGGTGACCCAGATCTCGTTGTCCCCGTCTTCAACAGCAAGGTCTGGCAGGTCGAGATCATGCTCGGCGACGGCAGCGGCCGCTTCGCGCCCGCGCCATCCGGGACCGTGGCACGGCGCAGCCCATACGGCTCGGATGTCGTCGGCACGGGCGACTTCAACGGCGACCGGGAGCTCGATCTCGCCGTCGGCAACACCGAGACGAAGGGCGTCTTGATCCTCCGTGGGAACGGTGCGGGCGGCTTTCGCCTCACGCAAACCGTGGCGACGCGGCTGCACGGGGGCGCCCTCGCTACCGCCGACTTCAACGGCGACGGCAGAAGCGACCTCGCCGTGGCGAGCTCCTACTCGAATGCCGTCGCGTTTCTCTCGGGTACGAGCTCCGGCTTACGACCAAACCGCGGATCGCCACTGCAGATCGCGGGCTATCCGCACACGATTGTGGCTGCCAGGGTCGACGGCGACGGCAGGCCGGACGTTGCGGTCGGCAACGGCGAGAGCGTGACGCTACTGCTCGGGAACGGCCGCGGAGGGTTCCACGAGGCCGCCTACTCGCCGTTTTCGACGCCGTCTTCGTCCGGTCTCGTCGGGGTGGCCGATTTCGACGGCAACGGCGAGGGCGACCTCCTGACCAGCGGGCCGTCGATCCTGTTCCGAACAGCGGCTGATCCGTCTCCGAAGGCGGCACGAGTCAGGTCGCGGGCGATCTTCCGAACGGCCCGGATCACGCTCCTCGCCGCCGACGGCGCCCGGGTCGCGGCCGTCACGACGAGGAAGCATGGCTGCGGCGACATCCTCGTTTGGACTGCGCCGGGCCGGCACGTCACGCGCCTACGCCCCGGCGATCTCGGCTGTTCGGGGGACGGCGTCTTCGAGCTCGCGATCGGCGGCGGCCGCGTCGCGTGGATCGAGGAAGGGGGAGGAAACAACCTCGAGATGACGGTGATGGCTGCGCCCCTACGCGGCGGACGGACGAAACAGCTCGACTATCAGGTCAACGGTGACCGTGCGGGCGGCGACCCGACCGGTGGATGGGTCGGCCATCTCGTCGGCGCCGGCTCGGTCCTCGCGTACAACAGGTGGACGCAGGTCTGCGACCGGCCGGCCGACTACACGTGCGGCGACGGCGACCCGCTCCTCCACATGACGGGCGAGCGTTTGGTCCGGATCACCGCGGGGAGGCCCGCGGTCCTCGCCACCGGGCCTTCGGCGTTTGCGCTCGCGGCGGCCGGTGGCTCCCGGTTCGCCGTCGCCCGGGCCGACGGCGTGGCAAGCGTCACTGCGGCTGGCGCGACCTTGGCCTTCGTCGCGGACCCGCAGAGCGCGGTGAGGGCTGTCGGTCTGAGCGCGTCGACGCTCGCGCTCGAGCGAACGTTCACGCTCGACCTGTACAACCCGTCGACCGGCGCCGTCCTCCGCTCCATCCCGCTCGGACCCGCCGCTGCGTTGCAGCTCGACGGGGTGAGCGACAAATACGCCCTTCTTCGCAACCCTCGGCGAGTCCTTCTCGTCCGGCTCCGCGACGGCGCGATGACGAGCCTCATGTTGCCGAGCGGCGTGATCCGCAGCCTTGTCGGGGCGCGGTTGACCGACGCAGGGCTCTTCTACGCGTACAACCTGAAGCGCGGCGCCGACCCGGGCCGTGTCGTCTTCGTCGCGACGCGCGCTCTGGCCGCCGCCTTCTGAATACGTCGGCGCGTCGTCGGCGTCTTGCACGGCGGCGATAATCCCACCGTGGCAGACGGCAACCGGATGGTCTTCCTCGGCTTCGGCAAGTACGCCCGGGCCGACAAGATCTACGCGATCGAACCGATCCGCGACGACCGGCGCGGCCATGGACGGCGAACGCTCGTCTGGGTCGAGGGCGTCAGCGAGCCGATCGTCGCCTCCCGCACCGAGCGAACGATCCTCCACGAGATGGGCCAACAGGCGGCGACCGGGACGCCGCTCCTCGACCAGGCGCTCGACCTGGCGGAGCGGGTCGCCGAGCAGACCCAGCAGGGCCGCGTCGACGTCAACGACCTCGGGCGTCGTGCGCGCCGACTGCTCGAGGCGACCGCGAAACCCGGCGACACCGAGCAACTCTTCTAGCTGAGCGGGCCGGAGCTACCGGTCGAGCAGGAGCCGATCGGCGCTGCGCCGCCGCGCGCCGCCGGGCTGATCAGGCGCGTTGCACTAGACCTGACGCCGCTGCGCGAGTCGCCGCCGTTCCGCCGCCTCTTCTTCGGGCAGGGGATCTCGTTCATCGCCGGCGAGGTGACCTGGGTCGCGGTTCCATACCAGCTGTTCCAGCTGACTCACTCGACGCTCGCCGTCGGGCTGCTCTATCTGACCACCCTTGTTCCGCTCCTCGTCGCGCCGATCGTCGGCGGGGCCGTTGCCGACGCCGTCGACCGTCGGCGGCTGCTCCTCGCAAGCGAGGCCGGCTTCGCGCTCGTCTCGGTCGCGCTGGCCGTCAACGCGACGCTCCCGCACCCGCAGGTGTGGGCGCTGTACGTCCTCGATTTCGTCGGCACGCTGGTCTTCGGCTTCGGGACGCCGTCGATGCGCTCGCTCCTACCCCGGATCGTCGAGGAGGAGCAGCTCGTCGCCGCGAACGCGCTGGAGAGCCTCTACTCGAACTTCGCAGCCGTCGCGGGCCCGGCCGCCGGCGGCCTGATCATCGCCGGCGTCGGCCTGACGGGGACGTACCTGATCGACGTCGCGAGCTTCGGCGCCTCCCTGGCGAGCATCTGGATGCTGCCGCCGCTCCCTCCGTCGCCCGAGGCCGACCGGCCCAGCGTCCGCTCGATCGTCGAGGGGTTCCGCTACGTGCGCAGGCAGCCCGTCGTGCTCGGGATCTTCCTCGTCGACACGAACGCGATGATCTTCGGAATGCCGATGGCGCTCTTCCCGGCGATCGGCGAGCACTTCGGCGGCGGGTCGAAGACGGTCGGCTTTCTCTTTGCCGCCCCGTATGCCGGAGCACTCGTCGCATCGATCTTCTCGGGACCGCTCGCGCACATCCGCCGCCAGGGTCTCGGCGTCCTTGTGGCCGCGGCCGCGTGGGGTGCCGCGCTCGTTGCGTTCGGCTATGCGAACGCACTCTGGCTCGCGCTCGCGATGCTGGCCGTCGCAGGGGCAGCCGACTTCGTCAGCGCCGTCCTTCGCAGCACAATCGTCCTCGTCGCCACCCCGGATGCGATGCGCGGTCGCATCACCGGGATCGAGTTCACCCAGGTCGCGGCGGCGCCGACCCTCGGCAACGTCGAGGCGGGCGTTGTCGCCTCGCTCACGAGTCTCCGGTTCTCGATCGTCTCCGGCGGCGTCGCCTGCGTGGCCGGCTGCGCTCTGCTCGCACTGGCGATCCCCACCCTGCTGCGCTACGACGCGAAGGCTGCGAAAGCGTGATCCGCAGGGAGTTCTTCGCCCGGTCGGTCCACGAGGTGGCCGAGGAGCTGATCGGCGTGACCTTCTTGTTCGACGGCGTCGGCGGAAAAATCGTCGAGCTCGAGGCGTACCACCACGAGGATCCCGCCGCGCACGGCTTCGCGGGCCGAACCGGGCGAAATGCGTCCATGTTCGGCCCGCCAGGGCATGCCTACGTCTACCGCTCGTACGGGATCCACTGGTGCGTCAACTTTGTCTGCGCGGACGAGGGCGTGGCCGACGCCGTTCTGATCCGCGCGCTGGAGCCGACTCACGGCCTCGATGCGATGCGGCGCCGTCGCGGGCTCGACGACGAGCGGCTGCTCTGCGCGGGGCCGGGTCGTCTGTGTCAGGCGCTCGGGATCACCCGCGAGCACGACGGGCTGCCGCTCGACAGCCTGCCCTTCCGCCTCGAGCCGAGGGCCGAGAAGCCGGAGATCGTGCGAGGGGCGAGGATCGGCATCTCCCGCGCGACCGATCTGCCGTGGCGGTACGGGCTTGCCGGGTCCCGGTACCTCAGCCGCCCTTTGCGGCCAGCGTGATCCCCATCCCGGGCGCGGCCGCGCGTCCCCCGCGGGGCGACTGGGCGACGATCCGCGCGGAGCCGGGAGCGTTGCTCGGCGAAATCGTGACGTCGAGCTTGAGACGCTCGAGCTTCGCCCGCGCCCGGTCGACCGTCATCCCGACGACGTTCGGAACGACGCCGTGGAGCGCCTTCGGCAGGACCAGCGTCACCTTTGCTCCCGACGACAGGTGACCGCCGGCGGGGAACTGCTTGACCACGACGCCGACCTGTTGACGCGGCGTGGCCGGGCGATAGACGAGGGTCGTGGCGAGCGGCTGGCCGGCGAGAATCGACTCGGCCTGATGGATCGGATCGCCGACCACGTTCGGCACCTCGACCTCGTTCGGCAGGCAGTGCGCCGTGTGCGTCGGCCCAGATCCGCCGAAGTACTCGATCGTCTCGGTGTCGTGGCAGTAGCCGTTGGCCAGCTGGAGCCGACCGTCCCTGTAGGTGACGTTCCGCGGCGACGCGTACGGCATCGACACCTCCGGGAAGCTCTCCGGCTGGTCGTGGAGGTACGGAAGCGCCTTCTCCATGAAGCTCTTCCAGATCAGCGCGGGGAAGGTGCCGCCCGCGACGGGCTTTCCGTGGAACTCGTAGGTCATCGGCCGAAGCCGGTTCGGATACCCGACCCAGACCGCGCCCACCAACTGTGGCGTGTAGCCGACGAACCAGGCGTCGCCGTAGTTCTCGGTGGTGCCGGTCTTGCCGGCAGCGGGGCGGCCACCTGAGAGAGCCGCCGCCTTTCCCGTCCCGTACTTGATCACGTTCTGGAGCAGGGACGTCACGAACGCCGCGTTGTCGGCGGAGAGCGCCGGAACCGCGCGCGGCGCGTTGTCGTCGATCACCTTGCCGTGCTCGTTGGCGACCTTGAGGATCACGCGCGGCTGATTGCCGAAACGGGCGCCGTCGATCCGCTTGCCGCCGTCTGCGAAAGCCGAGAACGCCCGCGCCATCTCGAGCGGGTTCACGCCCTGCGCGCCGAGCCCGATCGAGAAGTACGGCCGGAGCTTGCTCTTGATCCCGAGCGACTTGGCCGTCGCGACGATGTTCGGCGGGCCGACGAGCTTGGTCAGCTGGGCGAAGACCGAGTTGTCCGAGTAGGCCGCCGCCTGCGTGATCGTGATCGGGCCGAGGTACTCGTCCTCGTAGTTGTGCACCTCCCAGAGCCGGCCGCCGGCGTCGATCGTGATCGGCTTCGAGACGAAGGTCGTGCTCGGCGCAACGCCTTCTTTCAGCGCCGTCGCGAGCACGAAGGGCTTGAACGACGAGCCCGCCTGGCGCTCACCCTGGACGGCGAGGTTGAACTGGCTCTTGCGGAAGTTGTTGCCTCCGAACATGGCGAGAACGCGGCCGTTGCGCGGGTCGATCGCGACGAGCGCGGCGGTCGGGCCCGACGGGTTAGTGAGCCACTTGCCGATCGACGTCCGCGCCATCTTCTGCAGCTTGAGGTCGATCGTCGTGTAGACCTTGAGCCCGCCGCCAAAGACGCGGCCGGAACCGTACCGGTCGACGAGTTGCTGCTTGACGTAGTTCGCGAAGTACTGCGCCGGGCCCTGGTCGCCGGGGAGGTGGATCGACTGGGGCTTCGGTATCGGCCGCCGCGTCGCGTCCACGTAGACGGCGTGGGTGATGTCGCCCTGGTCGAACATCTCCTTGAGAACCAGGTTCCGCCGCACTCGCGCGGCCTTCTGATTGGTCGCCGGGTCGTATGCAGCCGGGTCCTCGGGGATCCCGGCGAGCAGCGCGGCCTCCCAGAGCGTCAGCTTGCCGGGCCCCGCCCCGTGGTGGAAGTAGGTCTGCGCCGCCTGCTCGACGCCGTACGCGCCGTTCCCGAAGTAGATCGTGTTCAGGTACGCGGTCAGGATCCGATCCTTCGACCAGCGCTGCTCGAGCTGCCAGGCGAGGGCTGCCTCCTTCAGCTTGCGCGCGATCGATCGCTGATCCTTCGTGTAGGTGTTCTTCACGAACTGCTGCGTGATCGTCGAGCCTCCCTGCACCGCCCCGCCGCCGCGGATGTCGACCCAGACGGCGCGCAGGATCCCGCGCAGGTCGACGCCGCGGTGCTCGTAGAAGCGCTTGTCCTCGATCGCGACGATCGCCTGCTTCATCAGCGGCGAGATCTGGTCGGAGCGGAGCAGGATCCGGCTCTGCGAGCCACGCAGAACCGACAGCACCCGACCGTTGTCGGCATAGATGAAGCCGTCGGTCTGGTTGTGGATCCGGCTCGGGTCGAGCGAGGGGAGCTCGCCCGCGATCGCGGTCACCAGGCCGACGCTGAAGGAGGCGAACGCAAGCACCGCCAGCAGGGCCAGCAGTGCGACGAGGCGAAGCTTCCGGATCCGGCGCCGGCCCTTCGGCCGCGCCACGGCGGAACGTCGTCGGCGAGACAGAACTGCGGGATTCTAACGGCACTAAAGTCCGTCCTATGGGTGTCGCCGAGCTGACCCGAAACGCCGTCGACGTTCTGCCGGCGGGCGAGCTCGAGCGCAAGCTCGCGAAGGGCCGGGCCCTCCGCGTCAAGCTCGGGATCGACGTCACAGCTCCCGACGTTCACATCGGGCACGCGATCCCGCTCCAGCGAATGGCGGCCTTCCAGCGCGAGGGGCACGTGGGAGTCTTGATCGTCGGCGACTACACGACGCGAATCGGCGATCCATCGGGCCTCTCGGCCGAGCGGCCAGTTCTTTCCGACGAGGAGATCGACCGCAACGCGAACACCTACCTCGAGCAGGCGGCGCTGATCATCGACACCAGCCCCGAACGACTCGAAGTCCGTTTCAACGGCGAATGGCTTGCCAAGCTCGACTTCGCGGAGATCCTGCGGTTGACGCGAACGACCACCGTCGCACGCCTGCTCGAGCGCGACGACTTCGCCAAACGGATGGCCGCGAACGCTCCGATCTCGATCTCGGAGCTGCTGTATCCGCTCATGCAGGCCTACGACTCGGTTGCCATCGAAGCCGACGTCGAACTGGGCGGGACCGATCAGCTCTACAACCTGCTCGCGGGCAGGGACGTGATGGAGGCCTACGGGCTCGAGCCCCAGGTCGCCCTGACGACGCCGCTCCTTCTCGGCCCCGACGGCGACAAGATGAGCGCTTCGAAGGGGAACTACATCGGTCTCACCTCACCGCCGGAAGACCAATTCGGTCGGGCGATGTCGATCTCGGACGCGATGCTGCCGGACTACTACCGCTTGGTGATGGAGTCGGACCTCGACCCGACGAGCCTCGACCCGATGGAAGCCAAGCTCGAACTCGCCCGCTTTGTTGTTCGCCGCTCGCACGGTGACGAGGGGGCACGGCGCGGCGAGGACTACTTCACGCGGGTCGTCCGCGAGGGCCGCGCGCCGGAGGAAAGCGAGATCCCGGTCGCGAGCATCGACGGCGAGTCCGTCTACCTGCCGCAGCTTCTGAGCGACCAGTTCGGCCGGTCGAACAGCCATTGGCGCCGCGTGATCGAGCAGGGTGGCGTCAAGATCGACGGCGAGGCCGCGCGCGAGATCGAGCTGCCGGCGGAACGCCTTCGAGGTACCCTGATCCAGGCCGGAAAGCGCCAATTTCTCAAGGTTTCCGGCTAGTTTCCGATTCTTGACAGGTCGCCCCGGAGTGCTGCTATCATTCCGCGGCTGCCCTCGCGGCGGTGTAGAGAGGTCCCTGTAACCCGACGATCGGAGCCCTAGAGAAAGCGATTCGGATACGACCTGAATCGGGATCACTGGGGCCTCTGGCGCGAGTCGGAGGCTTTTTTACGTCGCCGGGAAGTAGCGCCGGTCTTTGAAAACTCAGCAGCGAGCGTTTACGTCGAGAACCTCTCGCGTGCGTTGTCACACCTACGCACTCGAGGGGCGATCAAGCAATAACCCGTCTGCTTCTCCGGAAGCGGACCTTTGAGCTCAAGCTCAATGGAAGATTGCTCGGCTTTGGTCGAGCGAACGATCTTCACGGAGAGTTTGATCCTGGCTCAGGACGAACGCTGGCGGCGCGCTTAACACATGCAAGTCGAGCGAGAACCAGGGCTTCGGCCCTGGGGACAGCGGCGAACGGGTGAGTAACACGTGGGTAATCCACCCTCGGCAC
>DASQWX010000190.1:0-3170 GCA_035640035.1 Gaiellaceae bacterium | reverse complement strand
GGCCTCGACGATCGGGGACGTCCAGGCCTCGGCGATTCGCCGCGACGGGACTCCTGTGTTCTCGCAAGACGGGACAGGGTTCCTCAACGTCTACCAGGGTGACAACGGAGCGACGCTGCAGAACGATTTCACGTCCTGTTGCGGCTACGACGAATCGCTTGCGGTTGATACCTCCGGCTTGGCTCAGCTCGCGCTCTGGTCGAACGCGACCTCGAAGCCGGGCTACCTCTACGAGATTCTCGGCGATTCGGGAGCTCCGGTCGGGGCCCCGGTTGATCTCGCGGCGGGGACCGATGCCCAGGCCCTACCCGCGATCAACCGGGTGCCACTAGTCGCCGATGGCGCCGGCAACACCTTCATGGCCTGGCCCGGAGCCCGCCACGTCACGATCGCGGCGCTCGGCGCCGGCAAGCTCCGCCGGAAGATTGCGATTCGGACCGCTGGTGCGCCGAGGCAGCTCGCCCTCGCGGTCGAGCCGGATGGCGGCAAGCTCTGGGTCGTCTGGACGGAGGGCAAGTACGTCTGGGCCACCCGGCTTCGCGATGCCGCTCACGGCGCGGCGCCGGTCGTCGTCCGAACCGCGCTTCCGGCCGGGAGGACGCCGTACGCGCTCGAGACGGCCGGCTTGGCAGGCCGTGTCCGGGGCGTGGTCAACGTCTCCGGCAGTCCCGGCAACTCGCTCTGGCGCACCGAGCTAATCCCGGGCCTGGCCGCGCACGCGTCACTCAAGCCGAAGCCGACGGTCAAAGTTCGAGACGACACCGCGCCTGTCAAGGGTGCGACCCTTCGTGGCGGAGGCAAGGTTGCGCATACGAATGGGAAAGGGACCGCCTCGCTGGCCGGTTTCAAGCGGCACGTGCTCGTCAAGGTGACGAAGCCCGGCTACGCGGGCACTTCCTTCCGCGTGCCTTAGCCATCACTCGCGGGGCTAGGATGGCCCGGTGGCCGTGACCGCAAGCCCGAGGCTCGACGCGCAGAAGCTGCGTGCCGACTTCCCGATCTTCGAGCAGCTGATCCACGGCAAGCCGCTTTCGTTCCTCGATTCTGCGGCGAGCTCTCAAAAGCCGCGGCAAGTGCTCGACGCCGTGCGGGCCTTCTACGAAACGTCGTATGCGAACGTCCACCGCGGCGTCTACGAGCTCGCCGAGCGCGCCACCGCCGGCTACGAGGGAGCGCGCGAGACGGTGGCGCGTTTCCTGAACGCGCCTTCGCCGAAGGAGGTCGTCTTCACGAGGAACGCGACCGAGGGGATCAACCTCGTCGCCTACGCCTGGGGACTGAACAACCTGGGCCCGGGCGATGTCGTCCTCGTGACCGAGCTCGAGCATCATTCGAACTTCGTTCCCTGGCAGTACATTGCGCGCCGCACGGGAGCCGACTTCCGGATGCTCCCGCTCGACGAGCAGGGTGAGCTTCGGCTCGACGCCCTGGACGGCCTCGCCGGCAACGGGCAAGTGCGAGTGGTCGCCGCCGGCATGGTCTCGAACTCGCTCGGTACGGTGAACCCGGTCGACAAGCTCGCGGCCTGGGCTCACGATCGCGGCGCGATCATGGTTTGCGACGCTGCGCAAGGCGCGCCGCATCGCGTCGTCGACGTTCAGGCGCTCGGCGCCGACTTCGTGGCCGTGACGGCGCACAAGCTCTGCGGACCGAGCGGGATCGGCGCGCTCTGGGGCCGAATGGAGCTGCTGACCGAGATGGAGCCGTTCAACCTCGGCGGCCACATGATCAGCCGCGTCCGCCTCGAGGACACCAGCTGGGGCGAGGTCCCGGCGAAGTTCGAAGCCGGCACGCAGGCGATCGCCGAGGCGGTCGGCTTCGGAGCCGCCGTCGACTACATCAGCGAGGTCGGGCTCGGCGCGATCGAGCAGCACGAGCACGAGCTCGCCGCGTACGCGCTCGAACGTCTGGACGAGCTGCCATGGGTGAAGACGTACGGCCCGGCGGCGGATCGGCGCGCGGGAATCATCTCCTTCAACGTCGACGGCATCCATCCGCACGACGTCGCGCAAATCCTCGACGGCGAAGGGGTCGCCATCCGCGCAGGCCACCACTGCTGCCAGCCGCTGATGTCCAAGCTCGGTGTCGCTGCGACGAACCGGGCGAGCTTCTACCTCTACACGGTGCGCGAAGAGGTTGACCGGCTCGTCGACGGGTTACACAAGGTCCGTAAGATCCTTTCTTAGAAGCGATGAGCGACCAGCTGTACAGAGAGGTGATCCTTGATCACTACAAGAACCCGCGCGGGCATGGTGTGATCGAGGACGCCGACGCCGAGGCCGAAGGGTTCAACCCCCTCTGCGGTGACGAGATCTCGATCTACGTCTCCTTTGCCGACGACAACGAGACGATCGACGACGTCAAGTTCTCGGGCCGCGGCTGCGCGATCAGCCAGGCGGCAACCTCGATGCTCATCGACATGGCCAAGGGGCGGAAGGCGACCGAGCTCGCGGAGATGCCAAAGGACGAGCTCCTCGAGGAGATCGGGATCCCGCTGACGCCGATTCGGCTCAAGTGCGCCTTGCTCGGGCTCGGGGTCCTGAAGGTCGCCCTGCATCGCGCGAAGGGCACGCCGCTCCCGCAGGAGTGGGCCGGGCTCGACGAGCTCGAGCTGAAGTAGCGTTGGCCGAACTCGATGTCGGCCCGGTCGAGGAGCTGCCGCCGGGGTCGGTCAAGATCGTCGTCGCCGGGTCGATCACGATCGGGGTCTACAACCTGGGCGGCGAGTTCTACGCGATCGAGGACCGCTGCTCGCACGACGACGGGCCGCTCTGCGAGGGCGATTTCGACCCGGACGAGGGCTTTGCCATCTGCCCGCGGCACGGTGCGCACATCGACATCCGCAGCGGCAGGCCGTTGACGCTGCCGGCCGTCTTCCCCGTCGAGACGTTTCCCGTCCGCGTGGAGGACGGGATCGTCAAGGTCGACGTGACCTAATGCTCGACGATCGCGTCCGTGCCGTACTCGAGCGGCTCGAGGGAGAGGAGCCGCGATCGCCGGGCGTTCCCGTCGAGCCGACCACCGGCCGCTTCCTCTTCTCCGTCTGTGCGCCGCAGACAGATTGCGAGGTGCTCGAGATCGGTGCCGGCCGCGGCTACTCGACGATCTGGCTCGCGGCGGCCGTTCGCTACCTCGGGGGACGGGTGTTATCGCTGGAGCGCGATCACGAG
>DASQWX010000189.1:0-2103 GCA_035640035.1 Gaiellaceae bacterium | reverse complement strand
GATCGCGCGCGGGAGGCCGCCCTCGAGGAGATCGTTGCCGCCGGCGGTTAGCGTGACGATGTCCGTACTCGGTGGCGCGCGACCGAGGTCGGCAAGTACGCCGCGGGTTGTGTTGCCGTCACACGTGAGGTCGACGAGTTCAACGCCGAGCTTGCGGGCGAGCTGCGACGCCGCTCCGCCACCGCGCACGCCGGTGTAGTCGTCGATAGAAATGCTGTCGCCGAGGGCGAGATAAGACGCCGCGCTCACGCTCGTGGCCGCCCGACCGGCTTTTGCCCGGGCTGCGAGCTATAGACCCTCGGCTCTCTGCTCCTCGGTAGGCGGTTCGTCTCCTGCCCGCTGCCGCCGCGCCCGCGCTGACGCGCGGGCTGCTCCGGAGCGGTGAGGACGCAAACCGGCGTACTGGCTTTACGCCGGCACGCCGACGCGCGGGGCCAGGCTCAGCACTCGGAAGCAGCGGTCGATTGCGTCCGGATCGCCCTCCACCCGCGCCGTCCCGCGCTCGGCTGCGTCGCGCAGCTCCACTTCGCCGGTCGCGAGGGCGAAGAACGTATCCATGCCCATCTCGACGACGAGATCGGCGTCTTCCGCGGCGCCGATCGTCGCCTCGAGCGACCCGTCGACGATCCTCGCGGTGAAGACGTCTCCGCCCACGTTGAGGACGTATGTTTCGGTTAGGCCACGGGCTTCGGCCGCGTTGAACAGCGCTGGGAGCGCGTTCATGCCCCACTCCGGGTAGAGCTCGTCCTCGGCCGTCGGCGGGCCGAGCGTGCGCGCGCCCCAGCGAGCGATCGCGTACATCGCCTCCCGTAGTTCGGCGCCGTAATCGGTCAGCTCATAGACCGTCGACGCCGCCGGCGGCGGCAGCTTCCGCTTCTCGACGACGCCACACTCCTCGAGGTCGCGCAGTCGAGACGCAAGGATGTTCGTGCCGATGCCCGGCAGGCCGTGCGCGAGGTCGGTGTAGCGCTTCGGGCCGTGCAGGAGCTCGCGGACGATCAGAAGAGACCAGCGCTCACCGACGAGCGAGAGCGCGTGCGCCATTGGGCAGTACTGGTCGAATTTCCGCTTCGCCATTCGTCGTCATTGTAGAGGCACCACTTGTGGGTAGCAAGCGATTACTTGCAAACCACAAGTAAGCCGTGTAGTGTCGCAAGTGCTGACTGGCTGATCGAAAGGACGGTTACCAATGATTGAATCGGCTCAACGGAAGTGGTTCGCACTGGCGCTGTTGCTGGGCGTCCAGTTCATGGTTGTGCTCGACATCGCCATCGTGAACGTCGCCCTTCCGTCCATCCAGACCGACCTCGGGTTCTCGCAGGAGAACCTCCAATGGGTCGTGAGCGCGTACGCGCTTCTCTTCGGCGGCTTTCTCTTGCTCTTCGGGCGCGTCGCGGACATCGTCGGTCGGCGGCGGGTTTTCCTCGTCGGAATCGCCGTTTTCAGCATCGCCTCGCTTCTCTCGGGGCTTGCGTGGAGCGAAGGCGCGTTGATCGGTGCCCGCGCGCTGCAGGGCCTCGGCGCGGCGATGATCACGCCGGCGGCGCTCTCGATCCTCACCACCACGTTCACGGAGGGCAAGGATCGCAACGCGGCCCTCGGAGCGTGGGGCGCCGTCGGAGCGTTCGGCGCGGTCGCGGGGGTGCTGCTCGGCGGCATCCTCACCGACGCGCTGAGTTGGGAGTGGATCTTCTTCGTCAACGTTCCGGTCGGCGTACTCGGCTTCGTGCTCGCGCCGTTCCTTCTCAAAGAGAGCCGCGACGCGCGGGTCACGAGCTTCGACGCGCCCGGCGCCGTCCTCGTAACGGCAGGCCTCGTCACGCTCGTGTACGCGATCACGCAGGCGAACAACAACGGCTGGGGCTCGCTCGAGACGATCGGCCTCTTCAGCGCTGCGGCGGTTATGCTCGCGGCCTTCCTCGCTTGGGAGCGGCGCACGGCCGAGCCCCTGGTCCCGGGCTCGTTCTTCCGACTGCGCACCGTGGTCGGCGCAAACGTCGCCGGCCTGATCCTCGGCACCGCGATCTTCGCGATGTTCCTGATGCTGACGCTCTACATGCAGCAGGTGCTCGGCTACTCCGCGATGAAGACCGGAGTCGCCTA
>DASQWX010000188.1:0-10664 GCA_035640035.1 Gaiellaceae bacterium | reverse complement strand
CGAGCGGGCGTGGGGAGGACCGATCGACGTCTCCGCCGACCACTTCCCGTTCTTCGGCACCGTCCCTGGAAGTCGCGTGCACTACGGCGCGGGCTACTCCGGAAACGGTGTCGGCCCGAGCTGGCTCGGCGGCCAGATCCTGGCGCGGCTCGCTCTCGGCGTCGAGGACGAACTGACGACGCTTCCGCTGGTGAATCGTCACGTCCGGCCGCTGCCGCCGGAGCCGATCAAGGGGCTCGGAGGAGCGGTCGTCAGAGGGGCGGCCCTCAGGGTCGAGGAAGCCGAGGAAGCCGGGCGGCGCGCCGCGCTCGCGCTGCGCGGGATCGCGGCCCTGCCGCGCCTGATCGGGCTCCGGGTCGGCACGCGCTAGCACCGCTGCGGGACGTGTCCTGGGGCCAGACCCCGGAACACGCCCCGAACGGACGCCGCGTAAAGCTGGACGGCGCTAGATCTTTCCGCGCGCCCTCCACTTGGCGAAGATCGGCTTGAACTCCTGCTCCGCGGCCTTTGCCGCTTCGGCGGGGGTCATCTTGCCCTGCGCCACCTGGGCGAACATCTGCGGGACGAGCCAGGTATTGAAGATCTCGTCGATCGCCGCGTTGGAGAACCCCGGATAGCCGATGTTAGCCGTGTACTTCCGGGCGATCAGGTCGAGCACTGGGTACTTGCCCTTGTGCGGGTCGGCCGCCAGCTGGTTCCTGTAGTTGTGGACCGCGCCCCGCCAGGCCGGGAAGTTGTAGTACTTGCTGTTCTTGAACGCCCCCTGGTAGTGGATCTCGAGGTCGGCGATGAACCGCTTCGCAAGGGTCTTGTTCTTGGTGAACTTCCAGATCGTGTAGACGCCCATCACGTGCTCGAGCCCGAGCCGCTGAATCGGCCCCCGCGGGATCGGAGCGATCGAGGTGTTCTTCGCCAATGCCGGATTTGCATCCTCGGCGCTGCGGATGATCGAGATCGCATTGACCGCCAGGGAGAGGCGTCCGGAGAGGTATCCCTGGTTATTCGACGACGCGGTCCATGCGAAGACCTCGTTCGTCTCCCCGCGCTTGTAGATGTCGCGCATCACCTTCAACGCCTCGACCGTGTGCTTGCTGTTGATCGCCGGACGTGCGTGCGCGTTCTGGATGAAGGCGCCGTAGCACTGCATCAGCGCGATCAGGAACATGTTCGAGTCGAGCTCGTTCGACATTCCGAGCCCGACCGGGTGACCGAGCGCCTTCAGCTTCGGCGCCGCCTTGCGAACATCGTCCCAGGTCGACGGCTTGATCCCGACCTGCTTCCACAGGTCCTTCCGGAAATGGATCGGGTCGGGCACGAAGTTTTCGGGAAACCCGTGCCACTTCTTCGTCTTCGGGTTGTAACAGCTCTTGAACCCGACCTGGCTGACCTTCCCGACCTTGCGACTGACCTCCTGGACGATGTCCTTGTGATTGATGACCTGGTCCTCCAGCCCGGCCTGCGGTGAGAGATGGCCGAAGATGTCGTGCCCGCTCTGCGCCGCGACTTCTGCCTGGGCGCGCGCGGGTAGCTGAGCGAGCGCGATGTGGTCGACCTGCACGTCCGTGTCGTGCTTGTTGCCCCAGTTCTTCGTGTACGTCTTGTCGAACCAGACGTCGTAGGCGGGCACGAAGTGACTCCACTGGATGATCTTGAGCGTGTTCTTGTACTGCTTGTGGACGTACTTGGGCACGCCCGCCGCAGCGACCTTCGGCAGTGCGCCGCCGTAGAGAATCAGGAACCCGCCGAGGCCCCTCCGAACGAGCTGACGGCGCGTCAGGCTTTTCGAGATGCCTAGCTCTTCGAGCTCGTCATCGTTCTCAGCCATCTTCCCTCCTTCGTGTCGATTACAAGATCACCGGAACGCCCCTCCCGTGAAACCCGCGATGAACCGGTTAAGGAAACTGTTGTAAAGCAGGGCGAGCGGAATGCTCGGGATCAGGGTCGCCGCCATCAGCGACTGCCAGAAGTAGACGTCTCCTCGAATCAGATCCGTCGGTACACCGGCAGAAATCGTGTGCTGCTTGGTCCCCGAGATGAAGGTGATCGCGTAGACGAACTCGTTCACACAGAGAGAGAACGAGAAGATGACGACGGTCAGGATCCCGGGAACCGAGATCGGGAAGATCACACGGGAAAGCGCCTTGAGCCGCGAACAACCGTCGACGAGCGCCGCGTCTTCGAGCTCGCCCGGGATCGTTCGGAAGAACCCCATCAGCAGCCAGGTTGCGAACGGGATTGTGAACGACGGATAGACGAGGACGAGAGACCAGAGACGATCCTGGAGACCGAGCTTCGAGATCACGCGAGAAAGCGGTAGGAAGAGCAGCGTCGGCGGGACGAGGTAGGTCAGGAAGATTCCGACGCCGACGCTCTGGCCCCAGCCTCCCGACAGCCGGGCCAGCGAGTAACCGGCAGGCACAGCCAGAAGAAGCGTGATCAGCACAACGAGGCCGCCCACGATCGACGTGTTCTCGATCCAGCGAAGGTAATTGGTGTTGCTGAAGATGAAGCTGATGTGCGACGTGGTTGCGTGGTCGAAGCCGAGCGGCAGCCAGTGGTCGTGGCGGAAGGTCAGCTTCTCTCCGAGCGCCGGCGGCGAGGTGTGATAGGTGAATGGGACGTTGTCGAGGTTGTAAAGATCGCCGTTCGTCTTGAAGGCGGTCACGAGCATCCAGTAGAACGGGAAGGCGAGCACAATCGCGAAGGGACCAACGACGAGGTACGACACGCCGCGCTCCCGGATCGCGTTCCACATCGCTAGGACACCTCGACCCGTCGCGCAAAGCGCAGCATCAGGACGGTGACGACTAACAGGACGGGCAGCAGGTAGAGCGAGATTGCGGCGCCTTCGCCGAGATTGCTCGAGACGATTCCGGTCTGGTACGCCCACGTGGTCAGCATGTGCGTGCTGTTGAAGGGGCCGCCGCTCGTGAGGATGTAGACGACGGTCATGTCGGTAGCGGTGAAGACGATCCCGAACAGCAGCGCAACCGTCGCGATCGGTAGCTGCAAGGGAAGGGTCACGTGCCAGAACTTCCGCAGGCCCGTGGCGCCGTCGACCTTGGCAGCGTCGTGCACCTCGGTGGGAATTGACGCAAGACCGGCGATGAAGATGACGGTTGCGAATGGGAGGATCCGCCACGCCTGGACGAAGATGATCGCGACCATCGCGAGCGTCGGCTGACCGAGCCATTGCGGGGGGTTGAGGCGGTCGATCTTGCCGACGTGAACCCAGGGAAGATGATTGATCACGCCGAGGAGCCAGTTCACCGGCCTGTAGAGGTAGAAGTGCCCTCCGCCTGGCAGGAGGTCGTGCACGAGCACCCAGTTCACGACACTGAACTGGGAATCGAAGATCCAGAGGAAGCCGATCGTGCTGATGGCGACCGGCGCCGCCCAGGGGAGCAAGACGAGCAGCCGGAGGAACCAGCGCCCGCGGAACGGGCGGACGAGCGCGTGGGCAAGGATGCCGGCGCCGACCAGCACGATTGCCTGAGACGCGAGCGTGAAGATGATCGTGTTCCGCAGCGCCCGGCGAAAGTTGTCGTTGTGCCAGGCGTCGACGAAGTTTCGAAACCACACGAACTTCCCGGTCAGCTGACCGGCGGTCGCATCGGTCATGCTGAGATAGACCGCGAGGACGAGCGGCGCGCCGACAAGCAAAACGATGAACAGCGCCGCCGGGCTGATCAGCGCAGGCGCAAGGAAGCGGCGATCCTCCAAAAGATCGCGGAAGCGCCGCGAACGCGGCCTGGCCTCCGCCACCGCTGCCAACGCGCGGCGATCCTACAACGAAGTACAGTTTCCCGTCGCAAACGGCTGGCGGGTGAGCATGGCCGAGATCAAGCTCGAGCAGCTGACAAAGGTTTATCCCGACGGCACGAAGGCCGTCGATGCCCTCGACCTCGAGATCGCCGATGGCGAGCTCGTCGTCCTCGTCGGCCCCTCAGGCTGCGGGAAAACGAGTGCGCTTCGCATGGTTGCCGGCCTCGAAGACATCACCGAAGGCCGCGTCTCGATCGGCGGTCGGATCGTGAACAAGATGCCGCCGAAGGATCGTGACATCGCGATGATCTTCCAGAACTACGCGCTCTACCCGCACATGACGGCGGCCCGGAACATGGGCTTCGCCCTGCGGATGCGCAAGGTCCCCAAGGAACGAATCAGGGAGCGAGTGACGGACGCCGCCGGCGTCCTCGGGCTCCTCGAGGCCCTGAACAAGAGGCCGCGAACGCTCTCCGGTGGCCAGCGACAGCGGGTCGCGATGGGGCGTGCGATCGTGCGCGAGCCGCAGGCGTTCCTGATGGACGAGCCGCTCTCGAATCTCGATGCCAAGCTACGCGTCGAAATGCGCGCCGAGATCGCTCGGCTGCAGCGCGACCTCGGCGTGACGACGATCTACGTCACCCACGACCAGACCGAGGCGATGACGCTCGGGGATCGCGTCGCGGTCATGCGTGAAGGAGTCCTGCAACAGATGGCCGCTCCGCAAGAGCTCTACCGCGAGCCGCGGAACCTGTTCGTGGCCGAGTTCATCGGCTCCCCGGCGATGAACCTCGTCGGCGCTGATCTGGAGCGCTCGAATGGGTCCCTGGTTGCGGCGTTCGGGGAGAGTCGACTCGGCCTCGGCGATTCGCGGGCCCTCACCGGTTTCGTCGGCAAACGGGTGATCCTCGGGATCAGACCCGAGCACATCGAGGACGCGGCGATTGCCTCCGACGCTCCCGACGACCGGCGCCTCGGGGCGATCGTCGACATCCGGGAGGACCTTGGCTCCGACGTATACGTTCATTTCGGCGTCTCGGGCCCTCCAGTCCTCGGGGAAGACGTCCGTGCCGCGGTCGGTAGCGATGCCGTCGAGACCAGCGCCGCACAGGCGCGCCGCAAGGGCAACCTCTGGATCGCGCGCGTCGGACACATGAGCAGGGCCCGCGAAGGCGAGCCGATCGAGCTCGTGGTCGATACGTCGCGCCTTCAGTTCTTCGATCCGGCGACGGGCGACCGCATCTCCGAACACTCCCACTAGCCGAAGGCGACAAGCTGGCGCGCAAAAGCGCCGCCGCCGATGATGTCTTCCGCGCGGCCGCCCGCCCGCTGCCGAAGCTCGCGGTCGGATGTGACGAGCAGGTAGGGCTCGCGGAGCTCGGCCGCGCGGCGGACGATCCAGTCGTCGGCGGATTCCTCGCCGGTGCCAACGACCTCGACGCCCGCGACCCCCTGGGGCGCCGCCCCGTCGAAGACCGCAATTGCATCGGCGCCCTGCTCTGCGGCCCATTGTGCAAGCAGCTCGACCAACCGCTCCGGGGAGAGATTGGGCCAGAGGGAGCGCCGCACGTTCGGCGCATCAACGAGGACGATCACGTGCGGAAGCTAGCCGAGGAAGGGGAGTCCTGTCCGGCTCGACTCGTAGCCTTCGGGCATGGCCCCGGAGCACCACGGTGCGTTCGGGCAGGACGCGTTCGGCCGCGGCGCGGAAAAGGTGGCCCGCTTCTTCGGCACGCCGCGCTACATCGTCGGCCAGACGCTCGTCGTCGTCGCGTGGATCGCGGTCAACGCGGTCGCGCTCAGCTTCCGCTGGGATCCGTACCCGTTCATCCTGCTCAATCTCGCGTTCTCGACCCAGGCCGCCTACGCCGCGCCGCTGATCCTGCTGGCGCAGACTCGTCAGGCCGATCGCGACAAGGACCACGAGCTCTTCGTCGAGCGTTCGCACGATCACATGGAGCGCATGGCCCAACAGCGCGTGGATGCGATCAAAACGGAAACCGACAAGCTGACGCAGCTGCTCGAGTCGAACACCAACCTGACCCGTCAGGACAAGGAACTGACAGAGCAGGTCGCTGATCTAACGAAGCAGATCCACGCGCTTCTCGTCAAAGGAGGGACAGGCACGTAGGTGCCTGTCCCTGCAACCGCACCGGATAACGCCACCGGTTGTTGGAATAGTCCCCGTCCGGGGACGGTCCTGGCTAGACGGCCTGTCGCTGAAGCGCGGGCGTGCACGTCGCGCGGCCGCGCTTCTCGAGGTACTGCTGGTGGTAGTCCTCGGCGGGGTAGAACGCCTGTGCAGGCTCGATCTGGGTCACCACCGGCTTGCGATGGCGCGTCTGCTCGTGGGCCTTCGATCTGGTCGCGGCCTCCTGCTGCTCGCGGTCGTGGAAGAAGACGACCGACCGGTACTGGTCTCCGATGTCCCAGCCCTGGCGATTGACCTGCGTCGGGTCGTGCTTCGCCCAGAAGACGTCCAGCAGCTGGTCGTACGAGATCTCGTCCGGGTCGTACGTCACCTCGACGACTTCGGCGTGGCCGGTCGTATGGGAGCAGACGTCCTCGTACGTCGGATTCTCGAGGTTGCCGCCCTCGTAGCCGGCCTCCGTCTTGGTCACACCATCGAGCTGGCGGAACGCCGCCTCGACGCCCCAGAAGCAGCCGGCGCCGAACGTTGCCTTCTTCAAGTTCACTCCTCCTCCAGTTTCAATGCTGCCGAGTTGATGCAGTAGCGCTGGCCCGTCGGTGCAGGGCCGTCCGGGAAAACGTGGCCCAGATGGCCCCCGCAATTCGCGCAGAGGACCTCCGTTCGGACCATGCCGTGGCTGACGTCGATCTCTTCGTCGACCGTGTCTGCCGCGGCCGGCTCATAGAAGGCGGGCCAGCCGCAGCCGGAGTCGTACTTCGCCTCCGACGCGAACAGCTCGGCGCCGCAGCCGGCACAGCGGTACATCCCGGGCTCGAAGGTGAAGTCGTACTCGCCCGAGAACGGCGCTTCGGTGCCTTTCTCACGCAAAATCCGGTACTGCTCGGGCGTCAGCTCGGCCCGCCACTCTTGTTCTGTTCTCTGGATCTTTGGCATCACTGAATAGTCAAGCAAACCTTTGATTCGTTACGTCTGCCCGGGTTGAATCCACTGGTCGGACCACCATTCGGGATGCGGCATGCCGCTCTCGCGTGCGACGTCTCGGAGCGCCGAGACGTCGTAGGGCGCGTGCCGGAGGTCGGCCGAAACGTGGCCGTCCTCGGCGGTCAGGATCGCGTACTCGGCCCACGGCGACATCCGGACGGCGCCGTTCCACGGCCGGCCGTCGAACGGCAGGCCGACGCTGCCCGGGTTGACGATCAACGTCGAGTCGTGGCGGCGGATGAGCTGGATATGCGTGTGACCGGCCGTCAGGACCAGCGATCGCTCTTCCGAGAGCATCTCGTCGAGCTCCGCGTCGGGCGTCGAGTGACGGATCTCCTCCATGGACGAGCGCGGCGACCCGTGGACGCAGACGATCGACGCGCCGTCGAGGCTCACCTCGACGTGCGGCTCGAGTGACCGGAGGAAGTTCCGTTCGGGCTCGCGCAGCTGCGCCGCGCTCCAGTTGCCCTGGTCGCGAAGCTTCGGGCCCGCCTCACCCGGTAACTCGGGCACACCTTCGAGGAGCCACGTATCCCAATTGCCGAGGACGACGGGGCAGTCGAGCTCGCGGAGCCGCTCGATCGTCTCACGAGGCTGCGGCCCCGAAGCGACATCGCCGAGGCAGACGATGCGCTCGATGCCGGCGTCGTTCAGCTCGGCGAGGACAGCCTCGAGCGCGAGCACGTTGCCGTGCAGGTCCGAGATCAGGGCGAGGCGCACCGCGCGGAAGCTTACGGATTCACCCCATGGCGGCTCGCTCTAGCCCGAGCAGCGCCTCCTGCTCGATCGATGGGAAGCCTTCACGGCTCCCGTAGAGAGCCAGCGCGGCCGAGAGCGAAAGCGCGACAACCCGCGCTCGGAGCAGCTGATCGTCCGTGACGCGACCGTAATCCGAGAGGAACGGCTCGCGCCCCTCCGGCGGCAGGTAGCTCCAGACCATCGAGAGGTCGATCGCAGGGTCGCTCCGGCAGACGTCGACCCAGTCGATCACGCCGGTCAGCGTTCTGTCGGTGCCGACGAGCACCTGTCTGAAGTGGAGATCGCCGTGCACGACGGCGGAGACGGTCGACGGCGGGAGGTCCTCGGCATCGTCGAGCAAGGCGTCGACCAACGGCGGGCACCGCCAGATGCCGGTGGCCTCGAGCTCGCCGAGCTGCTCACGCGTTTTCGGCACGCGGACACTCATGTCGGCGCGACGATTTGCGTCCATCGGCAGGGCATAGGCAACCTCGGCCTGGTGGAGGCGTCGCAGAAAACGCGCGAGCATTCGCCCGACCTCAATGCGGCCGTCGTCGTCGAGCTCGGCTTCGCCGAGCTCTCGGCCCGGCAGGAGCGCGCTGCCGAAGAAGGGCCACGGGAAATCGTCGGTCGCCCGGCCGACGAACACCGGCTCGGGCACCGGGATTGGAAGCCCGGGCGCGAGCTCGGGCAGAACGGCAATCTCGCGGATGACGCCCGGGACGACCATCTCGCGCCGCGGAAAGCGAAACGCCCACGTCTCGTCGACGAGCCAGATCGTGTAGTCCCAGCCCTCCGCGAACGGCCGGAGGGATGTCACCTCGAGGTCGGGGAACTGCGCGAGCAGTCGCCGGGCGAGCTCCTCGTCGACGACGAGCTCGGCGATCCAATCCGGCACGGGGCTAGGTCAGCGAGGGCCGGCGGCGTGCATCCTGGAGCTCGTCGACGGCCGAGTGCCCGACCCAGTTCACGAGCCAGATGATCACGACGGTGCCCACGTACGTCCAGAAGCCGTCGATCGAGAAGTTCGGGGCGATCCATTCGGCGAGCACGACCATCGCGATGTTGATGACGAGTAGGAAGAGCCCGAGGGTGATGATGATCAGAGGCAGCGTCAGGAGCGCGAGCACCGGCTTGATCACGGCGTTGGCGATCCCGAGCACGGCCGCGCCGATGATGTATGCCCACCAGCCGTGGATCTGCACGCCCGAAAAGAGTGCGCTCGCCACCCAGAGGGCGACGGCGTTGATTCCCCAGGCGGTAAAGAGGCGCACGAAAAGCGTCACGTGGACCGCAGCCTACTCACCGGCGCCCGACGATCGAACCGGCGGGCCCATTCATTCCGCTGGCTTGGTCGCTGACGGATCCTCCTTGACAGGCCTCCGCTTGCGGAGGGAAACTCCGCTGCTGTCAGAGAGAGGAGACGACATATAACCCTCTCTACAACTCGCCTCCCGCGGCTGGCAGGCGCCATAGGGGGAAAGGAGAAGCGATGAGGCGACCTGTCTTGGTACGCGGGCGAAGGGTGTTCGCGCGCTCGCGGCTGCTGCGTCTCGCCGTTCTGTGTCTCGCGGCAGCCGGATTGGCTCTCGGCTTGCAGGCGTCTGCAGCGAGACCCGCCGGCCCGAACACGGTACAGCCGGCCCCGACATCGTCGGGCTATGACGAGCCGCTGTGCGTAAGCCATTCGTCGCTCTGCGCCGACGCCTTCGACAACCCGGGCGACGAGTACGTCGGCCACGACGAGCCGTCGATCGAGTTCAAGTCCGGGCAATCGGGCTCGGGCAACGACATGACGTACACGGTGCGGCTACCCGACGATCCGGTGATGAAGCCGAAGGCCGATGGCTCAGGGGGGACATGGAACTTCGAGCTCCGGCCAACGTTCTGGTTCGGCCTGACGCTCTGCGACTCGGAGTCGGCTCCCGAGTTCACGAAGACGTGCACGCCGGACTCGGACGCCAACAACCTGGTGAATCCGGATCCGTCAGCGTCGGACTACATCGGGCACCACCCCGGTAATGCGTTCATGGAGCTGCAGTTCTACGGACCCGGCTACGTGCCGCAGTTCGAGGGATTCGGTTGCGCCGCGACCCGCTACTGCGCCGCGATGACGATCGACAGCTTCAACCAGGATCAGAACACCGGGCAGTTCAACAACGCCGACTGCAACAACTACATCCTCGGCGGCCCGGAGCCGGTCAACTGGGCCTACATCACGAAGAGCGGCGTCTCGCAGGCGCCGGCAGATCCTCTGTTCACCGGGACGTTCGACAACCCGAACTTCGCTGCGGTCAATCCCGACTTCAACAGGGACCTGATGATGAAGCCGGGAGACGTGATCCGCATCCATCTCCACGACACGCCGGCCGGGTTCAGGGCCGACCTCGCCGATCTGACGACTCACCAGACCGGTTCGATGACCGCATCCACCGCGAACGGGTTCGCGCACGTCCTCTACGAGCCGGGCTCGAAGACGTGCCACTCGGCGCCATATGCGTTCCATCCGGAGTACGACACCGCGAACCCGCGTGGGAACACGTGGTCCGCGCACACGTACAACGCGGCGTTCTCCGATGAGATCGGCCACTTCGAGCACTGCCCCGCGCTCGACGCGAACTTCAACTGCGCGGTGGCCGGCTCCGACGATCCGGGCGGCCTCGACAGCGACGACGTCGGTTGCGTCCCCGGCAAGGACGCCTGGGTCGTGCACATCAACGGCTGCTTCGGCAGCGACGTCGATTTCGACGGGCCGTCCTACCAGAACGACTGGCCCGGGACGAATCCGGATCCGCGCACCGACCAGAGGACGCATCCGGAGCCGGTGATCTTCACGAGCCCGACGACGGTCGGAGGGAATGACTACCCGACGATCGCCTTCGAGGCCGACCTACCGCGGATCGAGGACGCGGTCAGCCCGTGCCGGCGAACCGGCATCGGCTGCACGAACCCGCCCGCTGGGGCGCAGTTCTATCCGTTCTACTCGACCCGCTCGGTGCAGGGCGTCTGTGCCTGGCAGGAGGGAGGC
>DASQWX010000187.1:0-2329 GCA_035640035.1 Gaiellaceae bacterium | reverse complement strand
AACGCCGACGACTACCTGCAATCGCTCGCCAAGCTCGCCCCGATCGTGAAAGGAACCGACGTCAAGAAGGTTCTCGCCGACGGCGACGATGTCGTCACGATTTACGACCTCCGCACGAACACGCCCGCGGGGACGTCCGCGATCGCAGAGTGGGCGACGGTCAAGGACGGCAAGATCGCGCAGCTGCGCGCGTACTTCGACGCGCGTCCGTTCGCCGCGATGTTCGAGGGCTAGGAGCCCTAGACGCTCGTCAGCTCGAGCGGCTCTGGAGCGGGATTCTCGCGGTAGGCGCCTGGCGCGACGCCGAATACGCGCTTGAACGCCCTGCTGAAGGACGACTCGCTCGCATAACCCACGCGGCGCGCGATCGCGGCGATCGTGTCGTCACCACGATCGAGGTCCATTGCCGCGATCGCGAGGCGGGTTCGCGTCAGATAGCTCATCGGTGACTCTCCGACGAGCTCGCGAAACCGCGAGGCGAAGGCCGACCGCGAGTAGGCGACCTCTGCAGCCAGCTCCTCGACCGTCCAATCGCGCGCCGGATCGCTCTGGATGAGGTCGACGGCCTTTGCGATCTGTGGGTCTCGAAAGGACGCTGCAGCGGCTGGATCGGCTGCTTCCAGCTCGACGAGTGCGACCCGGAGGGCCTGCGCCAGCAGCGTGTCGGAGAGCCGCCTCAACACGACCTCCGCGCCAGCGCCGTCGGAACCGGTGACCGTCCCGATCAGGTCGAGCGTGGATCGAACCCACGGAACCGGCGCACCGTCGTTTCCGCCGACGCGAATCATCGGAGGCAGCCGCTCGAGGAGCGGCTTCACGCCCTCGCCCTCGAGGAGGAAGCCGCCGCAAATCAACTCGGTCCGAGCACCTCCGCCGCCGTATCGAAGCCGCCCGTCTCGATCCGGGGGGATCGAGTCGAGGATCTCGTCGAGCCATCGAGTTGGCGAGGTCGGCTCGTCGCGGAGCGCATGCCGCGGGCCTCGAGGCAGCACGACGAGGTCGCCGCTCTGAAGTCGAATTGCCTCGTCGACGCCGTCTACGTCGACCCAGCAGTCACCGCGGACGACAAGGTGGAAGCTCGGGTTGCCGTGTGCCTCGACGGCGAAGCCCCAGGGAGATCCCATCGAGGAGCGGCAGTAGATCGTGCTTCGCACGCGGACCGAATCGAGCAAAGAGGTGAAGAGATCCGGCGTCGTCGAGTCGCGCAGCGCGTCCACGTCACGACGATACCGCTCCGAACGCCGGAGATCGCAGTCCACGCCGGGGGGAATTAGTCTGATATAAGACTACTTGTGGATCGGGATGATCTGGGCTTCCTTCTCGCCAAAGCGACACAGCGGTGGAACGAGCTGCTGCAGGAGCGCTTCCGCGCGGCAGGGTGGGACGGCGTGCGGCCGAGCTACGGCTCGATCCTGGTTCCGCTGTTCGAAGAGGACGGCCTGCGCATGGGCGAGCTTGCGCGTAGGTCGAGGTTGAGCAAGCAGACGATGACGACGATGGTGCGCCTGCTCGAACGCGACGGGCTGGTGCGCCGCGAGCCGGACCCGAACGACGGTCGCGCTTTTCGCATCGTCCTCACCGACAGAGCACGCCGGTTCGAGCCCGTGGCCGAGCGCACGCTCGAGGAGCTCGCCGCCCTCGCGCAGCAGCGCTTCGGCGACCGGCGTCTGGCATCGGTCAAGCACGCACTAAAGGAGTGGATCGAAACATGAGACATCACACTGTTACGGCAACGTTTTCGGCCCCGGCAAGCGAGGTGTTCGACTACCTCTCAGATATCGACAAGCTGCCGCACTGGGCGACCGAATTCGCCCGCGAGCTGAAGGTCGTCGACGGCCGCCACAAGGTCGTGAACGGGCTGGGCGAGTTCTTCTTCGAGATCCGCGCCGATCGCGAGTCGGGCGTGATCGACATGCTTGCCGGTCCGAGCGACGACGCACTCCAGCTTTTTCCGGCGCGGGTCGTGCCACTCGCAGAGGACGGCAGCGCCTTCACGTTCACCATGTTCCAGGCGCCGGGTCAGCCGGCCGACCAATTCGAAGGCCAATACGAGTCGCTGCTCCGCGAATTCGAAAACCTCGAGAGGCTGTTCCGCGGTCCGATCGAGCGCGTCGAAATGGCATAAGTTGGCATCGAACGGACGATGCCCACTTCGATCGACAGAGACGACGTCCAGCGACTGATCACGGAGGAGAACGCGCAACTCGTCGAGGTCCTGCCGGCGACCGACTACGCCGAAGAGCACATCGTCGGCGCGATCAATATCCCGCTGAAGGAGCTCGACGAGCGCGCGCCCCGCGAGCTCGACCGCGAGCAGCCGGTGATCGTC
>DASQWX010000186.1:0-16756 GCA_035640035.1 Gaiellaceae bacterium | reverse complement strand
ATCACAACGTCGGGTTTGCGCCTCTCGGCCAGCGCCACCGCGGTGGCGCCGTCGGAGGCCTCGCCGACGACGCGGATATGAGGCGCACGTGAGAGCGAAAGCCGCAGGCCTTCGCGGACGACCTCGTGGTCGTCCACGATCAAGCACGTGATCTCGTTGCGTCCCTGCCCGTTTTCCGCCAAGGCCTGTCGGATTGTATGCGCGAAATCGGCGGGTGGTCAGACCGCGAGGGCGAGTTGCTCGGCGATCACCGGCGGCTCGGGCTCCAGGCGCGCGCGGCGACGGTCGCGGATGCCGTGCTCCGTTGCCAGGGCGTTGACATGCTCGCGCAGCGGCTTTGTCTCCTCCTTGCCGAGGTAGGCGCGGCGCCGGTAGAGCCGCTCGTAGCGCTCGACTTCCTCCGGCCAGTCGCGCGCGAGGTTGTCGAGGAAGTGCTCCCGGGTGCCGGGGCGCAGGAAGAGCAGGTTGGCCCAGATCCCGCAGGCGCCCGCCTCGCGGGCCGCCCGGACGACCTCGGCAAGCTGCTCGGGCCGGTCCGAGATCCCCGGCAGGATCGGCGCCATTCCGACTGACGCCCGGACGCCGGCGTCGACGAGCGTCTCGAGCGCGCGCAGCCGTTGCCGGGGGTGGGCGGTCGACGGCTCCGTCTTGCGCCAGACGTCCTCGTCGAGCGTCGGGATCGAGAACGTGACCGCGACGTTCGCCCGGCGCGAGGCCTCGACGAGCACGTCGACGTCGCGGACGATCATCGGCCCGCGCGTGATGATGCTGAACGGGTTGTAGGCCTCGGCGAGCGCCTCGAGGCAGCCCCGCGTCAGCTTGTAGTGGCCCTCCGCCGGCTGGTACGGGTCCGTGGCCGCGCCGATCGCCACGGTCTCGTGCTCCCAGGATGCGCGCGCCAGCTCGCGCCGCAGAACCTCGACGACGTTGACCTTGACCCGGATCGAGCGGCCGTAGCGATCGTCGAAGGGCCTGTCGGCCCGGCGCTCGAAGGCCCTGACGTAGCAGAAGGTGCAGCGGTGGACGCACCCCATATAGGGGTTGAGCGACCAGTCGAACATCATCCCCTTGACCCGGTTGAGGGCGCTCTTGCAGGGCTCCTCTCGATACTCGGCTCGCACGGGCCAAGTATACGAACACATGTTCGTCGATGTCGACTCAGGCCGGCGCTACACTCAGCCGAGACCTTGGACGACGATCCTCTAAGTCCCACCCCGGCGGCGGCCGGAACGTGACCCTTTTCCTAGAGCTCCTCGGCGTCGCGGCGCTGATCTTGCTGAACGCGTTCTTCGTCGCGGCCGAATACGCGCTCGTCACGGCGCGGCGAACGAAGATTCAGGAGCTCGCCGACGAGGGGAGCCGGCGCGCGCGGGTCGTCCAGCGCATCGTCGCCGACCCGCCGCACTTCATCGCGGCGATGCAGCTCGGCGTCACCCTGGCAAGCCTGGGTATCGGTGCGCTCGGCGAGCAGGCGCTCGCGCACGCTCTCGATCCCTACCTGGCGACGGTTCTCGCGGTCGCGATCGGCTTCCTGATCATCACGTATCTGCATGTCGTGATCGGGGAGCTCGTCCCGAAGGGGGCGGCCCTGCGCTACTCCGAGCGCATTGCCCTCGGTGTCTCGACGCCGGTCCGTGCGTTCTTCTTCGTCTTCCACCCACTGATCTGGTTCCTCGAATGGTCCAGCGAGGTGACGATGCGCGCGCTCGGCTTCGAGCCCCCCGGCGGCGAGGGTGAAGCCCTCTCGGAGGCCGAGCTCCGGATGCTTCTCGGCCGCGCGACCGAGCACGGCGAGATCGAGCGAGAGGAGCAGGAGATGCTCTACAAGGTGTTCGACTTCGCCGATAAGGAGGTCGCGGACGTCATGGTTCCGCGCCCCGAGGTCGTCGCGCTCTCGATCGACCTCCCACCCGAGGAGTGTCTCGCCGCGGTGATCGAGTCACCGTTCACGCGGTATCCCGTCTACCGGGAGACGCTCGACGACATCATCGGCGTGCTGCACGTCCGCGATCTCTTCTCGGCTCTCAACGACCAGGGATTCGCGAACGTGCGGATCGAGGAGCTTCTGCGCGAGGCATACATCGTCCCGGAGACGAAGGATCTCGCCTCGCTGCTCGCCGATTTTCGGCGCCAGAGCTTCCACATGGCCGTCGTCGTCGACGAGTACGGAACGATGGCCG
Source organism: Gaiellaceae bacterium (assembly GCA_035640035.1). Taxonomy (GTDB): domain Bacteria; phylum Actinomycetota; class Thermoleophilia; order Gaiellales; family Gaiellaceae; genus 13-2-20CM-68-14. The sequence goes on along the minus strand of DASQWX010000186.1, from coordinate 14,576 downwards.
GAATCGTCACGCTCGAGGACTTGCTCGAGGAGATCGTGGGCGAGATCGAGGACGAGTTCGATCTCCCTGACGAATCCGTCGAGCACGTCGACGACAAGACCATCCGCATCGACGGCACCTTCCCGATCGACGACTTCAACGAGCGGTTCGGGGTCGAGCTTCCGATCGAGGACTACCACACGGTCGCCGGCTTCGTCTTCGGGCTGCTGGGGCGTGCCGCGGCCGACGGGGACGACATCGCGTACGACGGCATTCGTTTTCGAGTCGTCGAGGTCGAGGGCTCGCGCATCGAGAGGCTCGAGGTCGAGTTCCTCCAGCCTCCCCCGCGCGAGGAGGACGAGCCCCATGAAGAGCCCGCCGCGGCCGAAGGCTGATTAACACCCCGTTAATCAGAGATCCGGTCCCGCGGAGCGCACGTATGCTGGCGCGAGAAACCGTCCCATCCGAATCAAGGAGTCAAATGACCAAGCTGAAGCTTCCGATCGGCGTCGCGCTCGCGGCCCTCGTTGCCGTGCTCGCGCTCGTGCCGATCGCCGTTGCTCACACGCAGGCGGCCACTTCCACCACCGTGAAGGTGAAGGCCACGGACTTCCACTTCGCGCTTTCGCGCAGGACCGCGCCTCACGGCGTCGTCATCTTCAAGGTCACGAACAAGGGCCACACGAAGCACGACTTCAAGATCGCCGGTAAGAAGACGGCGCTGATCAAGCCAGGCAGCTCGGCGACGCTGAAGGTGACCCTGAAGAAGGGCACGTACAAGTACCTCTGCACGGTCCCCGGCCATGCCGCATTGGGCATGAAGGGGTCCTTCAAGGTCACGTAGTCAGGCTGAGCTCCGAGATGTGGCCGCCTTCGATCTTGAAGGCGGCCAAGTCTCCATTCCCGAGCGAGAGGATCAGGTACGGACGGCCCTCCCAGAGGCCGATGTTCTCGACGTCGGTACGGGAGGGTCGCGCCGGAGCCGAGACGTGGGAGTGGAAGACCGCCAGCTCGTAGCCGTCGTCCTCGAGGAACCAAATCTCCGGATCGACCTCCAGCTCGAAGCGATACGGCGAGGCGGCGCGGTTCCGGCCCGCCTCGTAGCGTTTCGCCTCGCCGTCCGAAAGGACGACGACGCCGCAGGCTTCGTTCGGCGCCTCGGCCCGTGCGTGCTCCTCGAGGGCGGCGCGCACTTCGGCGCCGATCACCACCAGAGGTCTGCTTCCATCTCCGCCTCGGCGTCTTCGGCCTCCCAGAACGGAGCGGACAGGTACTTCCAGCCGGCGTCGGCGAGGATCGCGACGATGACGCCCTCGTCGAGCTCTTCCGCGAGTCGGCGGGCGACGTGGACGACGGCGCCGGCCGAGACGCCGCCGAAGACGCCCTCCTCGTCCAGCAGCGCCCGGACGCCCGCGACCGCCTCCGCGTTCGAGACGAGCAGCTTCCGGTCGAGCTTCGAGACATCGAGGATCGGCGGGACGTAACCGTCCTCCAGGGAGCGCAGGCCCATGACCGGGTCGCCCGGCAGGGGCTCCGCTGCTGCGACGACGACGCCCGGGAAGCTCTCGCGTAGCCGTTCGCCCGCGCCCATCAACGTTCCCCCGGTGCCGAGGCCGGCGACGAGGATGTCGACACGGTCGAGCGCCTCCGCGATCTCGGCGCCGGTTCCCTCGAAGTGCGCACGGGGGTTGGCGGGATTTCCGTACTGGAACGGCATGAAGTAGCGCGGCTCGTCCGCCGCCAGCTGCTGCGCCAGGCGGACCGCTCCGTTTGAGCCTTCGCTGCCCGGTGAGTCGACGATCTTCGCGCCGTAGAGCCGCAGGAGCCGGCGCCGCTCTTCCGTCACGTTCTCGGGCATCACGCACGTGAGCGAATAGCCCTTCAGCTTCGCGACGAGGGCAAGCGCGATCCCCGTGTTGCCGCTCGTCGGCTCGAGGAGCTCGCGGCCGGGCTCGAGCTCACCGCGGGCCTCCGCGTCCTCGATCAGCGCAACCGCGACGCGATCCTTGATCGAGCCGGTCGGGTTCTGCCCTTCGAGCTTCGCGTAGAGCTTGACTGCCTCGCGCGGCGCGAGCCTCGGGAGCTCGAGGAGGGGGGTCCCGCCGATCAGGTCGAGCAGGCTTCGGGCTGTTTTCAGGGACAGTCCCTCGAACACGAGGGAAGTCCCTAGAACTGTCCCCCTGCCATGGCCGGCAGGAGGATGACCGTGTCGCTCTCGGCGACCGCGGTATCGAAGCCGTCGCGCGTCCGGATGTCCTCGCCGCGGACGTAGACGTTCGCGTACTCCAGCTGGCCCTGGAGGCCGGGGAAGCGCGACGTCAGGTCGTCGAGAAGCTCGCGGACGGTCTCGCCTTCAACGAGCACTTCGCGCTCGCCGCCGGTCTGCTCCCGCAGCGTCGGCGGAATCCTCACCACGCTCATGCGCGCACCGGGCTACAGAACTCGACGTAGTCGACGTACTCGGTGATCGTCGGATTCTCGCCGCAGACCGGGCAGTCGGGGTCGCGGCGGAGCGCGACCTCGGTGAACGTCGTCGTCAAAGCGTCGAAGAGCAGCAGCCGCCCGATCAGGGGCCCGCCGATCCCCAGTGCCAGCTTGATCGCCTCGTTTGCCTGCAGCGATCCGACGACTCCCGGCAGGACACCGAGAACGCCGCCTTCCGCGCAGCTCGGCGCCAGCTCGGGCGGCGGAGGCTGCGGGAACAGGCAGCGGTAACACGGACCCTCGTGGGGTTTGAAGACGGTCGTCTGCCCTTCGAACCGGAAGATCGAGCCGTGCACGAGCGGAATGTCGTGCCAGACGGCGGCGTCGTTGACGAGGTAGCGCGTCGGGAAGTTGTCCGCCCCGTCGACAATCACGTCCCAGCCGTCGGCCAGGATGCGCTCGATGTTCTCCGAGGTCAGCTGCTCCTTGTAGGCCTTGACCTCGACGTCAGGATTGAGGTCGCGAATCGTCCGCTCGGCCGAGTCGACCTTGGGCTCGCCGAGCGAGGCGGTCGAATGGAGCACCTGGCGCTGCAGGTTCGTCTCGTCGACGACGTCGGCATCGATGATCCCGAGCGTGCCGACTCCGGCCGCCGCGAGATACAGGGCGGCGGGTGAGCCGAGGCCTCCCGCGCCGATCAGCAGGATCCTCGACTGAAGCAGCTTCAGCTGGCCTTCCTCGCCGACCTCGGGGATCAGCAAATGGCGGCTGTAGCGCGTCCGCTGCTCCGGCTCGAGCCCTCCTGCCGGAACCTCGAGCTGGTAACCGTGGCGCTTCCAGTCATTGATTCCGCCGGCGAGGGAGACGACGTTCTCGTAGCCGAGCTCCTCGAGCGTCCGCGCGGCGAACGTGGAGCGGTTGCCGGACGCGCAATACGCGACGATCGGCTTCGCCCGGTCCGGGACGGCCTTTTCGATTCGAGACTCGAGCCAGCCGCGCGGAATGTGGACCGCGCCGGGGATATGGCCCTCGTCCCACTCCTCTCGTTCGCGGACGTCGAGGAAGACCGGTGCGTCCGGCTCCTCGTACAACCCGTGCGCGCGCTCGGTGTCGACCTCGTCGATTTGCTCCCTGGTCTCGTGGAGGAATTCGCGGTAGGAACTCATTGCTTTCCAATTTATAGCGACTCGACGGTGGCTATGGTCGGTGGGTGCAAGCGCGTACGCGGACGTATCTGGTCGTCGCAATAGCCGCGCTCTGCGCGGCCGGGCTCGTGGTCGCGACGGTTGCGTTCACGCGGACGAGCAGCGGGACGAACGCGTCCTCGCGTGGGCAGACGGCGGCCGCGGCGGGAGGTAAGGCGCCGGCGCTGGTTCTCGATCTCGGCGTCCGAACCGACGCCGAGGCCGTTGCACTCAGGCGGGCGAACCAGCTCTATGCGGCCGGAAAGCGGCGGGCCGCCGGAGCGATCTTCAGGCGTCACCGGTCGGTGGAGGCGCAGATCGGGGTGGCGCTGGCGGCGTGGCCGACCGGGACGGTCGCACGGCTCGAGAGCCTCGCGCAGCGGCATCCGAACGACGGCCTCGTCCTGCTCCACCTGGGCCTCGCCCAGGTTGCGTCGGGGGACGCCTCGCGCGCGCGGGCGGCCTGGCGCCAGGCGCTCGATCGCGATCCCGACACGGAAGCCGCTGTGCAAGCCGAGAGCCTCCTCTATCCGCGCTTCGCGCCAGGGCGCCCGCCGTTCGTCCCGAGCTTCGGGATCCCGGCCTCGATCGCGCGGCTCTCCCCGCCGAGGCAACTCGCCGCGTTCGCCCGGGCCGCGCGGGGTGACGACGCCCGCGCGAAGCTTCTCTACGGCTCCGTGCTCCAACGCCTCGGCCGGTCCGACTCCGCGGAGCGTGAGTTCGCGGCCGCAGAACGCCTCGCGCCCGGTGATCCCGAGACGCAGGTCGCCGCCGCTGTCGGGCGCTTCTCGAAGGCTCGGCCGCAGGACGCCTTTTCACGCCTGGGCCCCCTGGCGCCGCGCTTTCCGCACGCCCAGACGGTGCGGTTCCACCTCGGCGAGCTGCTGCTCTGGATCGGGCGGCTGAAGCTGGCCCGCGTCGAGCTCCGTCTGGCCTACGACGAGGGCCGGCGAACGCCACTTGGGAGAACTGCGAACGAGTTCCTCAAACGGCTCTCTTAGGGCTTAGGACCCAGAAGCCTGAATTAGGGCCGTTCGGCCTATGGCGCATCCGCGTGACGCGTGCAACAGTGCCGCATCGTCGCCAACGGCGTTGACCGTAAGACAAAGCCAGCTAAGGTGAGCTAGGGATTTCCGGGGAGGGGGAGCCTTGAGCGCACAAGCCGAGAAGGCGCGGCCGGCGACAGTAGCCGAGCTACTGGAGACGGACGAGGCGAAGGGTCTGCTGGAAGCCGCGCGGCAGACCGGGTCGCTGAATACGACCGAGATCGCGCTCGCGCTCGATGAGCTCGAGCTCGACGCCGCACAGATCGACGACTTCTACCACGCCCTCGACGAGCTTCAGATCGAGGTCGTCGAGAACGGGACCGAGGTGGAGGCGGGGGCGAGCGAGGCGGTACCCGAGGTTCGCGAGATCTCGACCGACTCGTTGCAGCTCTTCCTCAAGGACGTGGGCAAGGTCGACCTGCTGACGGCCGCTCAGGAGGTCGAGCTCGCGAAGCGGATCGAGCGTGGGGACCACCGCGCCAAGCAGGAGATGGTCGAGGCGAACCTCCGGCTCGTCGTCTCGATCGCGAAGAAGTACCGGAACCAGGGCCTCCCGTTCCTCGACCTGATCCAGGAGGGGACGATCGGGCTCGTGCGCGCCGCGGAGAAGTTCGACCATCGGAAGGGATTCAAGTTCTCGACGTACGCGACGTGGTGGATCCGCCAGGCCGTCGCCCGCGCGCTCGCCGACAAGGCCCGGACGATCAGGATGCCCGTCCACATTGTCGAGAAGCTGAACAAGATCGTCCGCACGGAGCGGAAGCTGCGTGCCGAGTTCGGCCGCGAGCCATACGCCTGGGAGATCGGCAGGGAGCTCGAGCTCGATCCCGACGAGGTCGAGTCCATCCGTCGCAGCTCGCAACCGCCGGTCTCGCTGGAGAAGCCGGTCGGCGACGACGAGGAGTCGGAGTTCGGACACTTTCTGACGGACGAGAACGAAGCGCTGCCGGACGAGGTCGCCGAGGAAGAGCTGCGCAAAGCCGCGCTTCGGCGCGTGCTCTCCTCGCTGTCGCCGCGCGAGCGGCGGGTGCTCGAGCTTCGGTACGGGCTCGACGGCGAGCATCCGCGGACGCTGGACGAGGTCGGGCGGACGTTCAACGTCACTCGCGAGCGGATCCGGCAGATCGAGAACCAGAGCCTGAAGAAGCTCCGCGCCCTTGCGGAAGCGCAGGCGCTCAAGGACGTAGCGGCCTAGCTCGGGACTGGCACCCGAAAGGGTGCCTGTCCCTGCAACCGGTGGCATTGGCAAGAGCGGTTACAGGGACAGAGCACTTCGCGGTCAGTCCCTTCTAGACTGCGGCGCCGTGGAGGACGCCTGGCTCGACGAGCTCTCCGAGTTCATTCGCATCCCCAGCGTCAGCGCTGACGCCGCGCGCGCGGGCGACGTGCAACAGGCGGGTGAGTGGGTGTGCGAGTTCGTCAGACGGGCGGGCGGCGCGGCCGAGCTGCGCGATTGGGACGGCCATCCACTCGCGCTCGGTGAGATCGCGGCGTCGGCGACAAACGCCGACGCGCCCACGGTTATCTGCTACGGACACTTCGACGTCCAGCCGCCGGCGCCGCTCGAGCTGTGGCAGTCGGACCCTTTCGAGGCGACCGTTCGCGACGGGCGCGTCTATGCGCGCGGAATCGCCGACGACAAGGGCCAGCTCTACATGCTCCTGAAGGCGGCCGAGCAGCTGTCGCGGGACAAGGCGCTGCCGGTCAACCTCCGCATCTGCTGTGACGGAGAGGAGGAGACGGGCGGTCACTCGATCGTCGACTTCCTGGCCGCCGACGAACGGGGGGGCGACGCATGCATCATCTTCGACACAGCGATGCTGAAGCGGGACGTCCCGCTGTTCAACCTCTCCACGCGCGGGCTCGTCTATTTCCACGTTCGCGTCAAGACGGGCGAGCGCGACCTCCACTCTGGCCTGTACGGCGGCGCCGCGCTGAATGCCCTCCACGGGCTCACCGAGGCCCTCGGCGGCGTGCTGGCCGAGGACGGCCGGCTGCCGGAGCCGCTGCGAGCCGGAATCGTGCCCCCGACCGACGAGGAGCTCGCCGGCTGGGCCGAGCTGACCCCGGGCGCCGAGGAGCTTGCCGAACAGGGCGCGCGGCCGATGGACCCGAAGGCCGCCGAGGAGCTCTACCTGCGCACGTTCGCCGAGCCAGCGCTTGACGTGAACGGGATCGAGGGCGGCTCGCCGCACTTGCAGAAGACGGTGCTGCCCGTCGAGGCCCACGCGAACGTCTCGATCCGCCTGGCCCCTGGCCAGGATCCCGATCAGATCGCACCTGAGGTCGAGAGGCTGCTCCACGAGGCCGCGCCCGACGGCGCCGAGCTCGAGGTCACCCGACTCTCGTCGGCGCGGCCGGGCCTCGTCGACCCGAACTCACCCGCGGTCCAGCTCGGCCTCCAAGCGTTCGAACGGGCACTCGGGACCCGGCCCCTGCTCGTTCGTTCCGGCGGCACGCTGCCGATCGTCCCGGCCCTGGCGGACAAGGGAATTCCGACGATCCTGACCGGCTTCGCGCTCCCGGACTCGAACATCCACGCGCCGAACGAGAACCTGCTCGCCGACTACTTGCCGCTCGGCGTCAAGGCCGCGGTCGAGCTGTACACCGCGTTCGGGAAGCTGAGCTAGACGGCGGCGGGCTCGGCCTCGTCGACGAGCCAGGAACGGCCGAAGCGTCGCATCTCGCCGATGATCGGCAAGAGCGCCTCGCCCTTCTCGGTCAGCTCGTACTCGACGCGCGGGGGTGACTCTGCGTAGCTGCGACGCTCGACGATGCCCTCGTCCTCGAGGGCGCGCAGCCTTTCCGACAGCGTTCGAGGACTGATCCCCGCGCAGGAGTGCTCGAGCTCGGAGAACCGCCGCGGTCCCTCCGAGAGGTCGTGCACGAGGAGCGCCGTCCATTTCGCGCCGATGATCTCGGCGCACGCCGCGACCGAGCAGGTCTCGTCGTGTACAGGCTTCATCGTGCGCACGGACACAAATCCTAGCGCGCTAGTGCGCCGCGAACGGATGCGGGCAGGCTTCGATCTTCGGCACCTCGACCCGCGCGATGGCGCTGAAGGGCGATGGCTGGCACGCCTGGCAGACGTTGACGTCACAGGCGACGCTGATGAATACGAAGGCCTCCTCCGGCGTGAAGTCCCACTGGTCAACCAGCAGCTTCGCCGCGTCGTCGCAAGCCGCCTTCATCGCCTCCGGGAAATCGCCCGACGAGGTCCCGTGCGCGACCCAGCTGTCGGCGAGCTCGGTTACAGGCCAGCGCGCCTGCCGGCCCTTGACGAGATCGAATCGAACCGTCACCTCGCCGGCGATCTCGACTCCCGTGCCGCAGATCTCGCCGTCGCCCATCGCGGCGTGCATGTCGCCGACGGCGAACATCCCACCGGGCTGGCGCACCGGGAAGTGGACTTTCGCGCCCGGCCCGTGGAGGTGGTCGTCGAGGTTGCCGCCGTGCTCGCCGGCGAATGCGTTCGTCAGCTCAACTCCCCCGGTCGCGACGCCGATGACGCCGACCATCGGCCGCGCGCGAAATCGGATCCGGTCCGTCATCACGATCTCGTCGCCATCGACTCGGAAGACGTGGGTCTTCGGCGACTCGACCTGGTCGATCAACTGGCCGAAGCCGGGGATGATCGTCGCCACCCCCTGCTCGACCGGGTCGATGGACAGGAACTCGACGACGAGGGAATCGCCAGGCTCCGCACCTCGAACCGCGACCGGGCCGGTTGCGCTGTTCACTCGGGTCATGTCGATCGAGGTGACGAGGTCCGATTCGCTCGTGATCTGGCCGGTGAAGCAGTCGTTCGTCTCGAGCGCGACGACCTCGCCCGGCTCCACCTCGGCCACAGGCTCGAGGTTCGGGCCGAAGCTCCAGATGATCTGGTCGCGCGAGATCCGATGCTCGGTTGCGGTTGCCATCACGCCGGCTCCGGAGCGCCTGCCGTCTGCGGGCCGTGCGCAGCTTACTTCGCGACCGGCTCGAGCTTGTAGCCGACGCCGTAGCGCGTCTGAATGAAGGTGTGCTTCGACGCCGGCCGGTCGATCTTGTCGCGCAGGCGGCGCACGAAGACGTCGACGGTTCGATCTCGATGAGTCTCGCGGCGGCCCCAGATCTTCTGGAGCAGCTCGTCTCGGGTCGTCACCCGCCCGCGGTCGAGCGCCAGTGCGTAGAGAAGCCGGAACTCCGTCGGCGTCAGCTCGGCGCTGCGGCCGTCGATGTAGGCCTGCACCTCGCGCGGATCGATCCGCAGCTCCTCGATCTCGATCGGGTCTCCCCGCTCCTCCGGCTGCGCCCGCACCCCGCGCCGGGCCGCCGCCTGGACGCGCGCGACGAGCTCCTTCATCGAGAACGGCTTGACGAGGTAATCGTCCGCGCCGATCTGGAGCGCGTGCACGCGGTCGTGCTCGGTCCCGCGTGCGCTGACGACGATGATCGGAGTCCCGATGCCCTCGGCGCGCGCCGACTCGATCAGGCTCCAGCCGTCGAGGCCCGGCAGCATCAGGTCGAGGACGACGACGTCCGGCGCCTCATACCGAAGGCGGGCCAGACCGACCTCGCCGCGCCCGACGGTGACCGGGTCGAATCCCGCCCCCGAGAGGTGCTGGGCCATGCTCGACGCGATCACCTCGTCGTCCTCGACGATCAGCACCTTCGTCATCGCACCTACCTTATTGAGCGTGAATCGGGACCCATACAGAGAGCTACGCGTCGGGTTCACCGCCGCCGTTTCCCACGAGTTGCGGACGCCGCTCGCCCGTTTGCTGGCGCTGATCGATGGCGCGAGCCTCCCGGGCGGCGACCCGGCGGCCGCGCTTCAGCAGGCGCGTGCCGAAGTCGAGTTGATGGACGAGCTGATCGACGACGTGCTCTTCCTCAGCGAGCTCGAGACCGGGCGCGAGGTCGTCTCGCTCGGCTCGACCGAGGCCGCACCGCTGCTCCGCGAGATCGTCAGCGAGCTGAGTGAGCGATCCGAGCGCGCCGGCGTCACGCTTGAGGTTGAAATCGAGGACGAGAGCCTCGAGCTCCCGGTGCGCGCACGAATGCTGCGGATCCTCGTCCAGAACCTCGCGGAGAACGCGCTCCGCCACGCGGGTGAAGGTGCGAGCTGCACGCTCGTCCTGCGGCGCGAGGACGGAGTCCGCCTCCTCGCGGCCCGGGACGACGGCATCGGCGTGGCGGAGGCAGACCTGCCGCGCCTGTTCGAGCGCTTCTACCGGGCCGACCGCGCCCGCGCGTCGCGCGGCAGCGGTCTCGGGCTCGCGATCGTCAAGCACGTAGTCGAGGCGGCCGGAGGGCGGGTCGAGGCCCTCGGCGCGCCGGCCGAGGGCCTCGAGATCCGCTGCGTGTTCCCTGCGTAGCGCGGCCCTAGGAGTGGATCCGGCGGACGAGCTTGCGGTCGCCGACCTGCACCGCCTTCGGCAGCGGGTAGAACTTGAGCGGCGGGCCGTACTTCTGGCCCGAGGTGATCGCCCAGCTGATGAACTGCTTCAGCGTCGAGGCCTTGTTCGCCTTCAGCGGTGCGATCACGTAGGTGAAGGTGCAGATCGGGTAGGCGAACTTCTCCGACTTCGGAGGATTGACGACGGAGAGCACGCCGCTGCTTGGGACCCTCTTCACGTGCGCGACGGCCGCCGCGATCCCGCGCAGGCCCGGGAGCTGGAACTTCCCGGCGGCGTTCTGGACCTTCGCGAACTTGAGGCCGTTCTTCAGCGAGTAGGCGACGTCGACGTAGCCGATCGCGCCGTCGGTGCGCGAGACCACTCCGGCGAGCCCTGACGACCCGCGACCGCCGATGCCGGTCGGGAAGCTCGGCTGGGTGCCGACGCCGACCTTGCTCTTCCATGCGGGGCTGACGCGAGAGAGATAGTCGGTGAAGTTGTAGGACGTTCCGCTTCCGTCACTCCGGAAGACGGGCTTGATTTGAAGGCTCGGCAGCTTGAGCCCGGGATTCAGCTTCTTGATGGCCTTGTCGTTCCACTTCGTGATCTTGCCGAGATAGATGCCGGCAAGGATCTTGCCCGTCAGCTTGAGCCCGTAGCCGACCCCCGGGATGTTGTACGGAATCGACGTTGCCGAGACCGCCCAGGGGATCTGCTGGCAGCCTTTGCAGGCCGTCGCCTGGTCCTTCGTCATCGGCGCGTCACTGGCGCCGAAGTCAACGGTGCGGGCCTGAATCGCGGCGATGCCGGCGCCGCTACCGACCGAGCCGTAGGTGACCTGTGCGTTCTTGTAGTTCGCCTGCCACTGGGAGACCAGCGGGAAGACGAAGCTGCTGCCCGCTCCCTTGAGCGAGCCTCCGCGGGTGCTCGCGGCGGCGAAGCTGGCCCCGAACACGAGCGCGGCAGCCGCAAGCGCAGCCGCGATGACTGTCTTCTTAGACACCTGTTTTCGCTCCTTCTCCTCGATGACGCCTCAAGGATCGAAGCGCTGGCGCTGCGGGTGGGCTGAAACGTGGTTACCGGCTGGTGACGATCCGGTGAACTCCCACTGAGACAGCCGAACGCGCCGTTAGTGTCGCGCCGCGTGAGCGCCGTTCCCTCAGCGCCGACACTCGCACAGCGACGCCGGCTCGGCGACCGTTTCGGCGATCTCGCCCTTCACGGCGTCACCGCCGCCGCGGCAGCCGCTGCTGTCGCGCTGCTGGTAGCGATCGCCTGGAAGATCTTCGACGTCGCCCACCCGGCGATCTCCAAGTTCGGCTTCGGCTTCTTGACACATCAGGGGTGGGACGCGATCCAGGGGAAGTTCGCGGCGCTCGACTTCATCTGGGGCACGGCGATCACGTCCTTCCTTGCCCTCCTTCTGGCCGCGCCGATCTCGATCGCGATCGGCCTCTACCTGAGCGAGCTGGCACCTCGTGGCGCGAGGACGGTGATCGCCTCGCTGGTCGAGCTCCTGGCCGCGATCCCGAGCGTCGTTCTGGGCCTCTGGGGCATCCTCGTTCTGGGGCCGTTCGTCGGTACGCACATCGAGCCGTGGCTGCACCGGCACCTCGGCTTCATCCCGCTCTTTTCGGGCACGCCCGAGAACGCCGGGATCCTGATCGCCGTGCTCGTGCTGACGATCATGGTCGTCCCGATCTGCTCGAGCATCTGCCGCGAGCTCTTCACCAGCGTTCCTACCGAGCTCGAGGACGGAGCGCTCGCCCTCGGCGCGACGCGCTGGGAGATGGTCCGCGGCGTCGTCTTGCCGTATACCCGTAGCGGCGTCAGCGCCGCGCTGATCCTCGGTCTCGGGCGGGCTGTCGGCGAGGCGATCGCGGTCACCCAGGTGGGCGGAGGTGGGCACGGGATCCACTGGTCGCTCTTCGCGACGGGCGACACCCTGGCGAGTCGGATTGCCGCCCAGTACCAGGGTGCGAGCGGGCTTCAGGTTCCGGCGCTCGTCTACCTTGCCGCGATCCTGCTCGTGATCTCGCTGATCGTGAACCTGGCCGCGCAAGTGATCGTGCGCCGGTTCTCCTACGAGCGTGTGGGTGGCAGCTGATGGCAGTCGACGCCGCTCGCTACTCCCTCACGCTCAGTCGCCGGACGAAGCGGCGAAAGCTCGTCAATCTCCTGATGCAGGCGCTGGCGACGCTCGCGGCTCTCGGTGCGGTTGCCGTGCTCGCGATCGTGATCGTCTCGGTCGCACAGCGCGGCGTGAGCGCGATCAGCTGGGACTTCTTCACCAAGACGGCCGCGACCTTCGGACAGTCCGGCGGCGGAGTCTCGAACGCGCTGGTCGGCACGCTGGTCGTGGTCGGCGTCGCGACCGCGATGTCGGTGCCGGTGGCCATCCTGATCGCCCTCTATGTCAGTGAGTTCGCTCCTCCGCGTGTCGCCGACCTGACGAGGCTCGTTCTCGACGTGCTCAACGGGTTGCCGTCGATCATCATCGGCGTCTTCGTCTACGGGTTGCTTGTGCTCGGGAGCGGACAGGCGGCGTGGAAGGGCTCGTTCGCGCTCGCGATCATCATGCTGCCGCTGGTCTCGCGGGCCACGCAGGAGGTGCTCGCGCTCGTCCCCGACACCCTGCGCCAGGGCGCTCTCGCCCTCGGCGCAAGCAGGTGGCGGACGGTGCTAGGGGTCATTCTGCCGACGAGCGTCGGCGGGATCATCACGGGCACCGTGCTTGCGGTCGCCCGCGCGGCCGGAGAGACGGCGCCGCTCCTCTTCACGACCTCGATCGCCGCCAACGCTGTCACCTGGGATCCACGCCAGCCGGTCTTGACGATCCCGTTCGACATCTTCGCGCTCTCGGAATCGCCCGATCCCGCGGATCACGCCCGGGCCTGGGCGCTCGCGCTTGTCTTGCTCCTGTTCATTCTCGCCACGAGCTTGACCGCCCGGCTCGTGCTCGCTCGACACCGGAAAAAGTTGGAGGGCTGACGATGGAGGTGGATACGATTTCTGCAGTGGCGCCGATCGAGATCGCTCAGCCTCGCGAGGCGCCCAGCAGTGCGCAGAATCGCGAGGCCGTCTTCGAGACGCGGGACCTTACGATCAGCTACGGAAAGTCGCCGGCGGTTGTGGGCGTCAACATGGCGATGTACCGCAACCTTGTGACGGCCATTATCGGCCCGTCCGGCTGCGGCAAGAGCACGTTCCTGCGCTCGCTGAACCGGATGAACGACCTCGTCCCGTCGGCGAAGGTCGAGGGCGAGGTGCTTTACCACGGCCAGGACATCTACGCGAACGGCGTCGACCCGGTCGAGGTGCGCCGGCGGATCGGGATGGTCTTCCAGAAGCCGAACCCGTTTCCGAAATCGATCTACGACAACGTCGCCTGGGGACTCCGGGTCCTCGGGATGAAGGACGACCTCGACGGTCGCGTCGAGCGAGCGCTGACGCAGGCGGCGCTCTGGGACGAGGTCAAGGATCGGCTCAAGAAGGGAGCTCTCGGTCTCTCGGGCGGGCAGCAGCAGCGGCTCTGCCTCGCGCGCGCGATCGCCGTCGAACCGGACGTCGTGCTGCTCGACGAGCCGGCTTCGGCACTCGACCCGATCGCCACGTCGAAGATCGAGGACCTGATGCACGAGCTCAAGAACGAGTACACGCTCGTCATCGTCACCCACAACATGCAGCAGGCGGCTCGCGTCGCCGACATGACGGCGTTCTTCACGCTCGAGCGCACCGAGACCGGCGGCCACGGAGTGCTCGTCGAGTACGACGAGACGCCGAAGATCTTCACCCAACCGGCCGACAAGCGGACCGAGGGCTACGTAACGGGCCGCTTCGGCTAGCCGTTTTCGTAGAGAAAGCAGGGGTAGATTGGCTTCCGAGATGCGCATCACCTTCCAGGAGGAGCTCGAGCAGGTCGAAGCGGCCCTTCAGGAGGAGGGCGACTACGTCCTGCGCGGCCTGCGCGCCGCTGTGAACGCGCTCGAGGAGGCGGACTCCGAGCTCGCCGACGAGGTGATCGCCTTCGACGACGAGGTCGACAACCGCTACTTCGCGATCCAGGAGGGCATCCAGTCGCTCCTCGCACGGCAGACGCCCGTCGCGGTCGATCTCCGCCTCGTCCTCGCGATGCTGCACACGAACCTCCATCTCGAGCGCATGGGCGACTACTGCGTCACGATCGCCAAGCTGACGAAGCTCGTCTCGGACGTCGAGCCGGACGAGGGGCTCGTCCAGGCTTTCGAAGAGATGGGTCAGCGCGCCGAGGAGATGATCCGGATCGCGCTCGATTCGTTCCAGCGGCGTGATTTCGAGGCCGCTTCGTCACTCGTCGATCTCGATGAGTTGATCGACCGTGCCAACCGCCGCGCTGTCGAGCGTGTGCTCGACCTCGGCGGCGACGTCTCCAAGCGCGAGTGGGGACTGCGCATGATTCTCGTCTCCCGCTGCCTCGAGCGGATCGGCGACCATGCGGTCGACATCGGCGAGCAGACCGCGTATCTCGTCACCGGCGAGTTCCGCGAGTTCACCGACGCGTCCCACCCTTCGTAGCGACTGGC
>DASQWX010000185.1:0-3395 GCA_035640035.1 Gaiellaceae bacterium | reverse complement strand
ATTAAGCAGCGCGGGCGAGCCGCTCTTCGTGGCGCGCTCGCTTGATGATTTCGTCTCGGTCACCGAAACGGGCTCGGGCTCGAATCATCCGCTCCTCGTCCCACATACGCTGGATGCGGTCTTCGAGTTCCTTGACCTCAGCGGCGACCTCCGGATCGTGCCCTTGAGAGAGCACGTGCCAGAGCTCGGTGCGGCGCTCGGTCGCGCGCTCGAGCTCGGCCTTGATTTCGGGAAGTGTCTTCATGTTCTTTCGAAACGACCCGGGTGCTCATGAAATTCCAGATCGGCGCGGCGAGGTAGACGAGGACGACGAGACCGCCGACGACCCCCGCGGCCACGGCCAGCCACGTCAGTACCGCGTCCACGATTTCCACGCGGGTCGTAAGGGCTGCTGTGTCATGAATAGTCGGATCGTCAGCGCCCCGAAGGCAAAGCCGCCGATGTGCGCGAAGAAGGCGACGCCTCCTCCTGCCTGGGGATGGAGGACTGCGAAGCCTCCTTCCCAGAGCTGGAAGATGAACCAGATACCGAGGAACAGATACGCCGGGATCTCGCGGAGGAAGAAGAAGAAGATGAGGATGAAGGCCGTCAGCACGCCCGCGTTCGGCAACAGGACCAGGTAGGCGCCGAGGACGCCGGCGATCGCGCCGCTCGCGCCGACGTTCGGGACGCTCGAGCCCGCCGGATCGGAGAACTGAAGCGTGACGAACGTCTGCGCGAAGGCGGCCGCAAGCCCGGCCGCGATGTACCAGAAGAAGTAGCGGACGCGGCCGAGCGAATCTTCGACGTTGTTGCCGAAGATCCAGAGGAAGAGCATGTTTCCACCGATGTGCACCCAGCTCGCGTGCATGAACATCGACGTGAAGACCCCCTCGTACCAGGGCAGGTGGTGGTGCGGCACGAGTCGTGGGTCGCAAGGACCCGCGAGCGTGCAGGGGTAGTAGCCGTAGTGAAAGACGTCGGATTCGACAGGCTTCCCCTTCAGCTCCCAGATCCAGACGGCGACGTTCGCCGCGATCAGGCCGACGGTGACGACCGGGAAGCTCCGCGTCGGAACGTTGTCCTTGAGCGGCAGCACGCCGCTCGGAGGCTACGGCATCAGCGGATGACCAGTGCCATCAGCGCCTTCTGGGCGTGCAGGCGGTTCTCCGCCTGGTCCCAGACGGCCGAGTGTGCCCCGTAGAGGACCTCCTCTGTGATCTCCTCGCCGTAGTGGGCGGGGAGGCAATGGAGGACGATCACGTCGTCACCCGCGAGGCGGACGAGCTCGTCGTCGATGCCGAAGCTGGCAAGGTCGCGCAGACGTCGCTCGCGCTCCTCCTCCTGGCCCATGCTGGTCCAGACGTCGGTGTAGAGCACGTCGGCTCCCGCCACCGCCTTACCCGGATCGTGGAACACATCGACCGTCGCGCCGGGCTCCGACCGTGCGATCTCGACGGCTGCGGGTGACGGCTCGTAGCCCTTCGGCGTTGCGGCCCGGAAGCTCATCCCGAGCTTCGCGGCTGCGACCATCAGCGACGCGCAGACGTTGTTGCCGTCTCCGAGGTATGCGACCGTCACGCCTTCGAGCCGGCCGAGCCGCTCGCGGATCGTCATCACGTCCGCGAGCGCCTGGCACGGGTGCGAGCTGTCGGTGAGACCGTTGATGACCGGAATCGAGGCGTGCCGCGCGAGCTGTTCGACGTCGTGCTGCGCGAACGTGCGGATCATGATCGCGTCGAGATAGCGCGAGAGGACCGTTGCCGTGTCCTTGAGCGTCTCGCCGCGGCCGAGTTGAAGATCGGAGGCCGAGAGGTAGAGACCGGTGCCGCCGAGCTGGGCGATACCCACCTCGAAGGACACGCGCGTCCGGGTCGAGGGCTTCTGGAAGATCATCCCGAGGGAGCGGCCGGGGAGGAGGTGATGCTCCTCGCGCCGCCGCTGGAGCTCCTTCAGCTCGTCCGCGAGGTCGAGTACGCGCTCGAGCTCGCTGCGGGAGAAATCCGCGACCTGGGTGAAACTCCGCCCTTTCAGGTCCTCGAGCACCGCAACCATGCGGGCGATGGTACTTCATCAGTGACTTGACACTCTAACGCTCAGGTTTTATATTGGCCGACGAGTAAACCGAAACAAGGAGGGGCATTATGGCGACTTTGGTTCGTTGGGAGCCGTTCCGAGAGCTCGCGACGCTCCAGAACGACATGAGCCGGCTCATGAACTCGGTCCTTGCCGGAGGCGAAGACACGTCCAATCGGAGCTGGGTCCCGGCCGTCGACGTCTGGGAGAAGGACGACGAGCTCGTCTACGCGTTCGATCTCCCCGGCATCCCCGAGGACAAGATCTCCGTCGAGCTCGACGACGGCGCCCTAATCGTCTCCGGCGAGCGCGAGCGTGCGGAAGAGACGACCGAGAACTTCTACCGCTTCGAGCGGAGGTTCGGCAGCTTCTCGCGCACCGTCGGCCTGCCGCAGCGCGTGGGCGAGGAATCGATCAGCGCCGACTACCACGACGGCGTGCTCGAGGTCCATGTGAAGAAGCCCGAGCAGCCAAAGCCGCGCCGGATCTCGATCGGCTCTGGAGACAAGAAGATGATCGAGGGCACGGCGAAGAAGGCCTGAATTGCTTGTAGGGACAGTCCTCGGATGGGGGACTGTCCCTCAGGCGAGCTCGGCTCGCGCATCCTCTCCGAGCACCTCGCGCAGCCGGGCGAGCCCGGTGAACATGCGGCTCTTGATCGTCCCGAGCGGCTGCCCCAGGCGTTCGGCCAGCTCGGACTGGGTGTAGCCGCCGTAGTAGGCAAGCTCGATCGCCTCGCGCTGTTCGGGCGGGAGCTTGCGCAGGGCTTCGCGGATCGCCTCGCGCTTCGCGGTCAGATCGGCCTCGTCGGCGGTGACCGCATCCGCCGATTCGGCATCCGCCTGCAAGGGCTCGGCCCGGCGGCGCTCCTCGCGGCGAACGAGATCGACCGCGCGCCGGTGGACGAGCGTCAGCAGCCAGGTGCTCGGTTTTGCCCGCTCGGCTGCGAAGCGCCCTGCTGCGCGCCAGACCCCCAGAAATGCTTCCTGCACCGCGTCCTGCGCGAGCGCATCGTCGCGAAGGATCCGGAAGGCGAGCCCGTACGCGAGTCGCCCGAAGCGGCGGTAGAGCTCGGCGAGTGCCGAGTCGTCCGAGCGCGCGACCAGCGCCACGACGGCCTCGTCGGAAAGGTGCGCAAGCTCGCGCGCCGTCGTCGGCCGCTGTCGTCTTCGCCCGCGCAGCGCGATCACCCTTCCCTCGCTCCCCCTCGTGGCCATCGCGCTAGCTCGGTCTCACCTCGGCTTTCAGGAGGATCGGTAACGTCGGCGTACGACTACCGCCCGCTCGCTCGAGCGTGACGCCGACAGTCGACCGGGCAGGAACAGGCTTGGTCAGGCGCA
>DASQWX010000184.1:0-8543 GCA_035640035.1 Gaiellaceae bacterium | reverse complement strand
GAAGAGCTCCTAGCGCGAGCATGGGACGAGAGCGCAGACCCGTTCACCAACGCCCCGCGCATCACCGTCTCGGCGCTGCGCAAACGCCTCGGCGAACCCTGGATCATCGCCACGGTGGCCGGCGTCGGCTACCGCATCGACTCAGCACCCGGCGCCGGGCGTGAGGGAGGAGAGCGTGGATAGAGCCCCTGGGCTGAGCGTTCGCCTCAAACTCACCCTCAGCTACGCCGGCTTCCTCATGCTCGCAGGTGCCTTGCTGCTCGCAGCCGTGTGGCTGTTCCTCCTGCGTTACGTCCCCGATCGTGCGCTTCTCGTCAACCCCAGCCCCACTCCTGGTGTTTTTCCCATCCGGTCCAACCTCCTGCACGTTTTCGCTCCGAGGGCAGCCGCAGTGTTGGCCTTCCTGCTCGTGTTCGGTCTCGTGGGAGGGTGGCTTCTCGCCGGCCGCATGCTCGCCCCCCTGGCCCGCATCACAGATGCCACACGCATGGCCGCGAACGGGTCACTCTCCCACCGGGTCGAGTTGGAAGGCCGTCAAGACGAGTTCCGCGAACTCGCCGACGCCTTCGACACCATGCTCGCGCGGCTCGAAGCACACATCGCCGAACAGCAAAGATTCGCAGCCAACGCCTCCCACGAACTGCGCACCCCACTCGCGATCACGCAGACACTCCTCGACGTCGCCCGCAACGATCCGAACCGCGACACCGGCGAACTCGACGAACGCCTCCGCGCCGTCAACACCCGAGCGATCGACCTCACCGAAGCACTGCTCCTGCTCAGCCGCGCCGACCAACGGTCCTTCACCCGAGAACACGTCGACCTGTCCCTCATAGCGGAAGAAGCCACCGAAACGCTCCTCCCCCTCGCAGAAGAACGCGGCCTCACCATCGAGACCTCCGGCGACATGACCCCCACCATCGGCTCACACGCGCTCCTGCTCCAGTTGAGCACCAACCTCGTGCACAACGCGATCGTCCACAACCTGGCCGAAAAGGGCACCGTATGGGTCACGACCAGCGTTCACCCCAAGAGTGCGGTGCTCACCGTCCAGAACACCGGCGAGAAGCTCACCCGACAGGTAGTTGCCACGCTGGCCGAGCCGTTTCTTCGGGGCACCAAACGCATACGGACCGACCACGCAGGTGTCGGCCTCGGCCTGGCAATCGTCAAGAGCATCACCCAAGCACACGACGGAACCCTCACCCTCACCCCCCGGGCCGGCGGCGGGCTCAGCGTCACGGTGCAACTACCCGCCGCTCCACCAACCGGCGTCGCTGCCTGAGGTCGCCGCACCGACATGCAAAACCCGGCGAGACGCGGCTACTAACGAGCCGTTCGAAGCCGCACCACTACGCGCTCCGTCAGAGGGCTCGAAAGTACCTGCAAATCGGGTATGGGCTTGTCCAGCTAGTCAACGGCTGTCACGCGCGGCGCTCGCGGGCTCAATCTGAGGTTCCCTCACGGTGCGGACCTGTGCAGACTTTTTCGCTTGAGCAAGCGTTGCCGAGCGCAGCTGACCCCCTCTTGGCGAGGAGATGGTGCGGGCTTCGTGTTCGAGCGCGGCTTCGAGCTCTCGCGCGCCGCACAGCCACGCGATCGGTCGCTTAGGAGCGCGCGTGGCGGATCAGTTCAGCGGCTCCGTCGGGGGTGAGGCTGGCAAGTGCGCCGCCGGTGAAGCGGCTGTCGTTCGAGACCTCACGTGGTATCCAAGACGGAAGATCGAGCGGCTCATCCATCTCCTCAGCTGTGTCGAAGCCGGTCTCGGCGAGAACCAATCCAGCGAGTTTGTTCTCGAAGACGTCAACGCTGAACAGCCGGTCGTCGTGTGTGAAGGGATAGCGTCGTTTGTGAAGTTCGAGCGCTTCCAGGCCGGCGAGTACGGCGTATTCCGCTGGCGAGAGGTAGATGTTCGTAATAGTCATCCGGCCGAAGTCGGGTGGCGACGGCACTTGCTTCTGGCCGAGCTTGAAGATCGTGTGGCCTCCGTGGATCGGCTCCATCCGCCGAAGCCGGAGCTGCGTGTCTTTGATGTAGCGATCAGTGATGCGCCAGCCGCGCCCTTGCTCGATGCCTTCCGGTAGATGCTCAACGAGAAAGCGGCGCTCAAGCTCGAACCGGGCGTATTTGCCTGCGTGCTGGCTCACCTGATTCGCCATCGGGCTCTCCGTTGATTCTTTTCAGCGAGGACGCTGCCTAGGCGCGTTGCGAGCTCTCGTCCGCACTTCAGCGGCGGGCAGCTGCGAGTTGGGGGCGCAGGCCGGCTAGGAGTGGCGGTCCTGTGAGGGTGTTGAGCAGGGCGTGGGCGCGTCGCCGGTTGCCGTGGATCAAAAGGTCTCCGGTTTGTTCGATTTCGGAGGCGTGGGCGCCGAGGATGAGCGCCCTCAGGCCGGGGCGGGTCAGCTCGATCGTGGTGTCCGGCTCGCTGTCGGGGGCGGCATGGATCTGCCCTGCTGCAACGTCGACTCGGACCACCTCTTCTTCCACACGAACCTCGTAGGTGCCGTCTGCCTGACGTGGGTACGGCGTGCCCCCCAGGAGAAGCGAGGTGAGCGGGACGCGCGGCGGGATCTGGGACGGGTCTGCTGGAAGCCTGAGCCGGTCGGCTCCCCAGCGCCCCAGTTCCCTGAGCACCGGGCCTAGCGCCTGACCGGCGTCGGTCAATTCGTACCGCTGGGCGCGCCCCTTCCCGACCTGTCGCACGATTCGCTGCTCCTGGAGGGTTCGGAGCCGCGCGGCGAGGATGTCGGTTCCGATGCCGCCGAGGCCCTTCAGCAGCTCGGAGTAGCGGCGTGGGCCGAGGAACAGGTCGCGGACGATCAGAAGTGCCCAGCGCTCCCCGACTACGTTGAGCGCTGCCCCCACGGGACAGAAGGACTGGTATCCGACCGGAGACGCCACGCCCGCGAGTCTACCCGATTTGACTTGGATAGTCCAAGTTGTTATCACTTGGATCTTCCAAGCGCAGGAGGAGGAAATGTTCGGGGGATTTGCGTCATTCGTGCATCGAAACAGGCGCCGCGTGCTGCTCTTTGCCCTGGTCGGCATCGGCATCGCGGGCGTCTTCGGGCTGGGCGTTGCGAAACGCCTGAGCCCGTACGGCGACAGCGACCCCTCGACCCAGTCGGTCCAGGCGACGAATCACTACCAGGCCGCCACCGGACGCCAGATCGACCCAGGCGTCGTCGCGCTCGTGACCGCTGGCGACATCCGCAACGCGGGCGCCGAGCGCCGCATGCGCCAGGTCGAAGGGGAGCTACGCGCGAGTCGAGACATCGCCACCGTTACGAGCTACTACGACAACCACGACCCGGCAATGGTCTCGCGTGACGGACGCTCGACCTACGTCGTCGCGTACTTCCAGCCGAAGTCGGACTCGAGGATCCAGGACGACGCTAAGCGCCTGGAGAGCGAGTTCGCCGGCCAGCGTGACGTTGAACTCGGCGGCGGCGCGATCGCGGACGCGCAGGTCAACACGCAGGTCGGTAACGACCTCGCGCGCGCCGAGCTGTTCGCCTTCCCGTTCATCTTCCTGCTCTCGCTGCTGTTCTTCCGCTCGCTCGTCGCCTCGTTGCTGCCGCCTCTGCTCGGAGCCCTCGCGATCCTCGTCACCTTCTTCGCGTTGCGGATCGTCTCCAGCTTCACCGACCTGTCGGTGTTCGCCCTCAACATCGTCACCGGCCTCGGGCTCGGACTCGCGATCGACTACAGCCTGTTCACGGTCTCCCGCTACCGCGAGGAGGCTGCTGGCAGCGGCTTCGGCGTCGACGCACTTCGCCGGACGTTGGCAACCTCGGGCCGGACGATCCTCTTCAGCTCGCTCACGGTGGCGGCAGCGCTGGCCTCGCTGACGATCTTCCCGCAGAACTTCCTCTTCTCCATGGGACTCGCAGGCGCCGTGGTCGCACTCGTCGCCGCCGCCCTCGCGCTCGTCGTGCTCCCGGCGATGCTGGCGCTGCTCGGGCCGCGCGTGAACGCCCTCGCCCCCAAGCGGCTCCAGCGCGCAGCCGACCGGGACGCGCGACCCGCCGAAGTGGGCTTCTGGTACCGGCTCTCGAGAGCGGTGATCGCGCGGCCACGGCGGATAGCGCTGCTCACCGCGACCGCACTGATCGCGCTCGGCGTGCCCTTCGCGTCGATCAAGTTCCTGCCTGCAGACGCCAGCCTGCTCCCGGCCAGGGCGAGCGCGCATCGGGTCGACACGGCGCTTCGAACCGAGTTCCCGCCCGGTCGGACCGCACCGCTCGAAGTCGTCGTCGGCGCGCCGTCCGGATCGCGGCAGCTGACCGCCCTGGCCGCACGGATCCGCGCACTGCCAGACGTCTCCGCAGTCGCGCCCGCCCAAAGCGCAGGCCCGCACCTCTCGCTGATCGACGTCGCACCGTCGACCCCTACCTACAGCGCACCCAGCCAACACCTCGTCCACGAGGTGCGGGCCCTGCAAACGCCGTTCTACCTCGGCGTCGCCGGCGACACCGCGGGATTCGTCGATCTCGAGCACAGCCTCGGCACGCACCTCCCCCTCGTGCTGGCGCTCATCGTCGCCTCAACGCTGATCGTCCTCTTCCTAATGACCGGCTCGCTCGTGCTCGGGGTGAAGGCGGTCCTTATGAACGCGCTCAGCCTCAGCGCCGTGTTCGGCATCCTCGTCCTGATCTTCCAGCACGGGAAACTGCAGGGGCTGCTCTCCTATCGCAGCACCGGCTCGCTCGACGCGACCCAACCGATTCTGCTCTTCGCGATCGCCTTCGGGCTCGCCACCGACTACGGCGTCTTCCTGCTCTCGCGGATCAAGGAGGCGTATGACAGCGGCATCCCCAACGACCGGGCTGTTGCGATCGGCCTCGAGCGCACCGGGCGGATCGTGACCGCCGCCGCGCTCCTGTTCTCCGTCGCGATCGGTGCCTTCGTGACCTCGAAGCTGGTCTTCATCAAAGAGCTCGGCCTCGGCACAGCGCTCGCCGTGCTGATCGACGCCTCGGTGATCCGCGGCCTGCTCGTGCCCTCGCTGATGGAGCTGCTCGGCAAGTGGAACTGGTGGGCGCCAGCACCGCTACGACGGCTATACGAGCGGTCATCAGGAGCCCCGCGTGAGCCCGCCCTCGGGACGACAGAGTGAGCCTCGTCGACGCACGGCCTCCGCGACCGAGGACGTCATCCTCGTTGAGGTGCTTCGCAAGCGGTACGGGACGACAGTGCGGTCGCCGGCATCGACCTCCACGTCGCAGCGGTCAGCGGGCTGAAGGCCGAGCCGGGCGGTGAGCTGCAGGCGCACGGAAGCGGCCCCGTGGTGCGCTGGCTGCTCGAACACGAGCTGGTCGACGAGATCAACCTGCTGACGTTCCCCGTAATCATCGGCCAGGGCACGCGCCTGTTCGCGGACACCGCCCGGACGCAGCGCTCGATCTGGTCGACACCCGGACCACACTGAACGGGGTGACGATCCAGGTCTTCCGGCCCAGCCGGCGACCGGAGTACGCAACGTCCACCGCGAAGGCAAGCTGACGACAAAGCTAGGCGTGGAGCAAATTCGGGCGGGGCGCAACTTCTAGCCTCCAGGACACGGGAGGTCTCGGCGTCACCGCCACGTCGCGGAACTCGGTGACGGTCGAGGCGCTCCACCAGCTCGCCGCCGACACGTGAGGGGCAGTCCCTCGAACGAGGGACGGATGCTTGAGGACGGGCGGGTCCCGCCGATGCAGGCCCGATGCGCCGCCCGCTGCTCCTGCTCGTGCTGCTTGCGACCATCGGCTCCGCCCTCCCGAAGGCCGCGCTCGCAAGGGCCAGGTGGCATCCCTCGGGCTCTGACGCGAACCGCGCCTCCCGCGTGCAGAAGCTCTCGAGGAGAGTCGTGGCCTACGCGCGCGGCCAGCTCGGCGCGCCGTATAGCTGGGGCGGTACGTCGCCTCAGACAGGCTTCGACTGCTCGGGCCTCGTCTACGCCGCGTACCGCTCGATCGGCTGGAAGATCCCGCGCTCGTCGTGGGACCAGCTCCGCGTCGGCCGGCCGGTCGGCTTCGCCCGCCTGCGGCCCGGCGACCTCCTCTTCACCGAGGGCGGCGGCCACGTCCAGCTCGTCGTCTCGGCCCAAGCCGCGATCTCCGCCCCGCAGACGGACGAGCGCGTTCGCTACGTGTCGCTCGCCGAGCTCCGGCCGGAGTTTGCAGGTGCGCGTCGGCTGCTGAAGTAGCGGCGCCTCCCTTAACAGGCCACGTTGGTGCACTGGGCGGGATTCCCGTTCGCCGCAGCGTGGTTTCCGCCGCCGTCGGTGACGCCCGGGACGGCCTCGATGCCGAGATCGCCGTTCCGGACCGCGACGTTCCCCGTCAGCGTGGTGGCCGCGTTGTCGACTTCGATGCCGTCGTCGCCCGCGCCGATCGCGACGTTCCGCTCCAGCAACGTGTCGGTCGCCGTGGCCTCGACGAGCAGCCCGTCGACCGCCGTGCCTCGGATCAGGTTCCGCCTGATCCTGTTCCCGGCCGTCGGCACTCTCACTGAGTGCGCACCTGTGTCAGGTTGCATACTGCGGGCGCCCGCTGGGCCGATAGACCTGGATCGTTACGCCCTTCGGGGCGGCTCGCGAGTCGACCAGGTCAAGCGCGATGTCCGGGCCGGTGTCGGGGAATAGCCGCGTGCCCTGGCCGACGACCACCGGGACGATGAGCAGATTCATCTCGTCGACGAGGTCCTTCTCGAGCAGCCACCGGGTCAGGGAGCCGCTGCCGTGCACCTGCAGCTCACCCCCCGGCTTGGCTTTCAGCTCGCCGATGGCCCCCGCGAGGTCACCGGAGAGGACGGTCGTGTCCGCCCATTGCGGGTCGGTGAGCGTGGTCGATGCGACGTACTTGGGCTTCGTGTTCAAGGCACCGACGATGGGGTCCTCCAGATCTTCCCTCACGCCCCAGTAGCCAGCGAAGAGATCGTACGTCCGCCGGCCGAACAGGAAGGCGTCGGCGCGCTGGTAGATCTCGTAGACGAACGTCATCGCCTCGTTGTCGAACAGCGGCCTGGCCCATCCGCCGCGCTCGAATCCACCGCTCCGGTTCTCATCCCGCCCGCCGTTTCCCTGCACCACTCCATCGACGGAGACCTGCGTGGTGGTCGTCAGTTTCATGGGTGCGTCCTTTCTCGTGGTGGTCTTTCTCGTCATGACCGCACCGAGGCGCGGATCTCATCGCTCGAGCGTTGGAGCTCAGCGAGGTCATTCGCCGAGAGCGTTCTCGCAGCCTCGACGTTCCACGACGTGGCCGCTTGAAGGAATCGGACACGCCGGCGGAGCTGCTACCCGGTGTCGCGAAACAGCGCGCGGAACGACGGCGAGTGATCGTGTCGGCCCCGGCAGTGGATTTCCGAGTGACGGATCAGCTCGGCAGGTGGCAACCCCGACAGGCGCACGCATTCACGCGTCAAGTGAGCCTGATCAGCGAAGCCTAAGGCGGCGGCCGTACGCGCGAGGCCGAAACTGCTCCAGCCGCCGGTATGGACGAGCGCCAGGAAGCGCTGGAATCGCAGCACGCGGTCGAGCGTCTTCGGTGAAAGGCCAACGGCTGCCTTGAAGCGACGACGCAGCTGGCGCTCAGACATAGACAACGAGGCAGCGACTGACGAGACTCGGGCTGCTCGAGCCGCCAGCCGTTCAAGACCGAACGCAACCATGCGATCAGTACCGGCACCTCTCGCAAGTTGTGCGCTGACGGCCCCCTCCAGTGCCGCTACGGCCCGCTTAGGCTCGGCTGCGATCCCCTCGCACAGGAACCGAGTCGCGGGCAACACATCCTCCAACGAGACAATCTGATCGGCGAGCTCATACGCCGGCATGCCAAGCACAGCCGCGCCACTTTCCGGACGGAGGCGGAGCGAGATGATGGTCGCGCCGGGCGAAAGCGCCCGCACGAGCGGCCCCGTCTGAGGGCCGACGAGAAACGGTCGCCCACCCACCTCACAAACAAGCTCTACGCTTCCGTTCGGCGCGGAGCGATGGAGATAGGAACTCGACCGCGCGTCGATCCGGTGCACGGACCAACAGAGCACGTACGCAGCGAGCGGCGGCGGGGGAGAGCCCTCAGCGTAGCCCTGCGCCGACGGCTCCGGCCCGTTGGCCAACTCTCGTAACGTACGTGGCTCAGTCATCGAAGCGATCCCCGCCGAACGACTGAGATCGAACCGGGTCACGAGACAATGTCTGGCTGCGGGCGCGCGGCTCGTCTATTCAGACACCGAAAGATGGAGCACTTGTGGAGGAGAGCGGATGCAATCGGTCGCAACCTACGGCAAAGGAAGACTCGGAGAAAACGGCTCGGAAGCGACGAATCGCAACCATCGGCAGCCCTTGGCAACGATGGTAACTCTCGACCGCGTCGGTTGCCGGCGTCCGCCCGCCAACCGCGGCGACGAAGCCGTAGTCCTCGTCGCCGGGACCGGTCGCGCGTACGACGACCCGCTAGCCTGAAGGCACGAGCCTCGCCACTCAGGCGAGCGAGGTCAAGCGCGGCTTAGGAGGGAATCGCGATGGCTGAGATCCACAAGAGCGTGACCATTGACGC
>DASQWX010000183.1:0-5904 GCA_035640035.1 Gaiellaceae bacterium | reverse complement strand
AAGTGCGTCTCCAACCTCGCCCAGAAGAACGAGCAGGACCGCTCGAACGCGGCAGCGGCATGCCGCACCGAGCGCTCGGCCGATCCCGCGGCGTTCGCCACCAAGTACGGCAAGGGCCCGAAGCACGCAAACGCCTTCGGCAACTGCGTCTCGGCCAACGCCAAGGCGGCGGCGGCTGCTCGGATCGAGGCGACCAAAAACGCGGCCAAGGCATGCTGGACCGAGCGAAAAGCGGATCTAGCCGCCTTCAAGGCCAAGTACGGGACGAACGCCGACAAGTCGAACGCGTTCGGGAAGTGCGTCTCGCTGAAGGTCAAGCACTCGAGCTCGTAGCCGGCTAGGGGCTTAATCCACGCAACCCCGGAGGGAGGCCGAAAGGCCTCCCTCGCCTTTTCGGCAATCATCCGAGGGAATGCCGTCGTCACTTCAATCGTTGAAGCTACTCTGTCGTGCATAGCAACGATAGAAAGGTGATGAAGGCTTGAGCACCCTATTGCTAGTCCCTCTTGACGACACCGTCGTCTTCCCGAACATGAACGTCACCATCTCGGCCGACGTCGGCGACGAGGAGCGCGTGCTGCTCGTTCCGCGACACGAGGGCGAGTACGCGAAGGTCGGCACGGTTGCCGAGGTCGCCGAGCGCGTCCGGCTGCCGGGCGCCGGCACGGCCGTCGCTCTCGTAGGTCTCCATCGCGGAGTTGCCGGAGCCGCTCATACCGACTCGCAGGGTCGGCTTCGTGTCGAGGTCCAGGAGCACCCGGACGTCGAGCCGCCCGGGGTGAAGACACGAGAGCTCGAGCGCGAATACCGCGCCGTGGTCGAAGAGATTCTCGAGTTCCGCGGCGACGACGGGCGCATTTCCGCGTTCGTTCGCTCGATTCGGGAGCTGGGCACCCTTGCCGACACCGCGGCCTACGCACCCGAGATCACCTTCGAGCAGCGAATCGAGCTGCTCGAGGCCCTGGACGTCGTCGAGCGGCTCGAGATCGCGCTTCGCTTTCAGCGCGAGCGTCTCGCCGAGCTGCAGATCCGCAACAGGATCCGCGAGGACGTCGAGGAAGGTGCTCAGCGCCAGCAGCGCGAGTACATCCTGCGCCGCCAGCTCGAGTCGATCCGCAAGGAGCTCGGCGAGGACGACTCCTCGGTCTCAGAGGACTACCGGAGCAAGATCGCCGAGGCAGATCTGCCGGAGGCCGTTCGCGAGCAGGCCGAGCGAGAGGTTGGCCGCCTGGAGCGAATGGGCGACCAGAGCGGCGAGTCCTCGATGATTCGCACGTACCTCGACTGGCTCCTCGCCGTCCCGTGGGGCAAGCGCTCCGAGGAGCGGCTTGACCCGGTCCACGCGCGTGAGGTCCTGGATAACGACCACGCCGGCCTCGAGGACGTGAAGGACCGGATCGTCGAATACCTGGCCGTGCGCAAGCTCAGGCAGGAGCGGGGCATCGCGGAGGACAAGCGCTCCGGGGCAATCCTGACCCTGATCGGTCCGCCCGGAACGGGCAAGACCTCGGTCGGCGAGTCGATCGCGCGGGCGCTGAACCGCGAGTTCGTCCGCATGTCGCTCGGCGGCGTGCGCGACGAGGCCGAGATTCGGGGCCACCGGCGCACGTACATCGGCGCGCTGCCCGGCCGCCTGGTACGCGCACTGCGCGACGCGGGCACGATGAACCCCGTGATCCTGCTGGACGAGGTCGACAAGGTCGGCGCCGACTGGCGTGGAGACCCCTCGGCGGCTCTGCTCGAGGTGCTCGACCCCGCGCAGAACCACTCGTTCAGGGACCACTACCTCGACGTCGAGCTCGATCTCTCCGAGGTCGTCTTCATCGCGACGGCGAACGTCGCGGAGACGATCCCCGGGCCGCTGCTCGACCGCATGGAGGTGATCCGCTTCGACGGCTACACGGTCGACGAGAAGGTCGCGATCGCGCGCGGCTACCTCTGGCCGCGCCAGCGCGAGCGTTCGGGGCTGCTCGAAGACGAGGTCTCGATCGACGCCATCACGCTGGAGCTGATCGTCACTCAGTACACGCGCGAGGCGGGTGTTCGCCAGCTCGAGCGCGAGCTCGGCAAGATGCTGCGGAAGACCGCGACGACCGTTGCATCCGGCACGTCCGAGCCGCCGATCGTCATCGACGACGCGGCCGTCCGCGACGCTCTCGGCCGGCAGCGCTTCTTCCAGGAGTCGGCCGAGCGGACGGCGGTGCCCGGCGTGGCCACCGGCCTCGCGGTCACCGGAACGGGCGGCGACGTTCTCTTCGTCGAGGCGACCAAGATGCAGGGCAAGGACGACCTCGTCCTGACCGGGCAACTCGGCGACGTGATGAAAGAGTCGGCTCGGATCGCGCTCTCCTATGTGCGCTCGCACGCGGACGAGCTCGGTATCGACGAGGAGGCGTTCGACGACACGAGCTTCCACGTCCATGTGCCGGCCGGTGCGATTCCGAAGGACGGACCGAGCGCGGGGGTCACGATGTCCACCGCACTCGCCTCGCTGCTCAGCGGCCGGCCGGTGAAGCACACTGTCGGCATGACCGGTGAGGTCACGCTGCAGGGCCGGGTCCTCCCGATCGGCGGCCTGAAGCAGAAGGCACTGGCGGCACACGCAGCGGGACTCACCGACGTGATCATCCCGGAGCGGAACCGCGCCGACCTCGATGACGTCCCCGAGGACGTCCGCAACGAGATGAGCTTCCACCCGGTGATGAGCCTGGGCGAAGTGCTCGAGCTCTCGCTCGAGCCCCAGCCGGCACATGCGCTGTCGTAGCTGCCCCCCGCTTCCCGAGCAGGTCCGTCGCGTGACGGACCTGCTCGAACGGCGTTGGACGGTTTCGATCCTCTACGTCTCGCACGAAGGCGCCGTCCGGTTCAACGAGTTCCTCCAGGCGCTGGGGAGCATCCCGCCGGCGACGCTGGCGCAACGGCTCACCGATCTCGAGCAGGCCGGCGTCCTTCGGCGAGAGGTAGTCGACGCCCGCCCGCCGCGGGTCGAATACCGCCTGACCGAGCGCGGCCGTCAGTTGCGCTCCCTGGTCACCGCGCTCGCGCGGTTCGCCGAAACCGCTTAGGGCGGCGCGGTGCGGTTGCGGGGATAGTCCCTGCGGGGACAGTCCCTACGGAACGATGCCGAGCTCGTCCAGCGACTCGTGGAGGTCCGCGGCGTCGCGGTAGACGCGGAACGCGCCGGCTCTCGTGAGCTCGTCCTCGCCGTAGCCACCCGAGAGGACGCCGACCGAAAGCATCTTTGCGCGCCTCGCGGCGAGCAGGTCCCAGACCGCGTCCCCGATGACGTAGCACTCGTCCGGATCGGCGCCGAGGCGACGCGCGCACTCGAGGAAGAGGTCCGGCTCCGGCTTCGCGCGGCTGACGTCGCCGCGCTCGACAACCGTCGTGTCGGGACCGACGCCGACGGCTGCAAGCGAGGCGTCGATCTCCGGCCGCCGCCCGGAGGTGGCAATTCCGTGGACGATTCCTCGTTCTCGGAGCTCCGCGAGCAGCTCCACGGCTCCCGGGAGCGGACCGCGTTCGGGCAGCACCTCTCGGAACAGCTCCCCGTGGCGGAGCTGCACGGCCTCGGCCTCGGCGTCGTCGAGCGGACGACCGGCCTCGCGCGCGACGGCGCGGGCGAACAGTCCGCCGCTCATGCCGATGCGCCGATGGATGCGCCAGCCCTCGATGGGCATCCCGACCTCGGCGAGCGCCCGTTGCCACGCGAAGACATGTGCATAGACCGTGTCGACGAGCGTGCCGTCGAGATCGAAGATCAACGCTGTCACACAGCGGTTTCTAACCGATCAAGGCGCGCGCCTTGGTCCTCGGTCACAGGCGTCACGATGTACCCGCTCTGGACATCGCCGGCGACTCGACAGCGCTTCGTCCCGTGAGCCCAGTAGTAGAGGCCGACGAACGCACAGACGAACGCATCGATCTCGTCCTCCGCGCGCGAGAGCGCCGCGCCCGAAGGAGGGTCCGCGACGATCGTGGCGAGCTCCTTCCACCGTGGCGCCGACGTGACGTCCAATGAAGGGTGCGCGTGGATCAGGCCCTCGAGGTGGCGGAGGAGCTCGGCCATCGCTGCGCTCCGGGCGCGAATCGTCCGGTTCGGCTTCGCCTTGTACTTGAGCGTCACCGCCAGCTCGAAGAGGGCAACGACCGCGGGGTGCGGATAGACCTCGATCGCGCGACGGACGCCGGTCCGCGGCTCGAACTCGGGATCGATGTCGAGGTCGAGCGCGTCGACGAGGCGCTCGGCGCGAACGCCCTCACGGAACGCGCGGATGCCGCGGTTTGCTGGATACGCACCTGCGTGATGCGCGCCGAAGCACCGACTGATAAGGCGGTCGCATGGTCTTTGGCCGGTCTCGTTGCGGACGATCAGCGGCGCGTCGATCGCGACGAGAACCTCGCCCTGAACGCGCGGTCCCAGCCAGGCGAGGATCTCCTCGTCGGTCGAAAGCCGCGCCGAGGCGGTTACTCGGCCGTCCTCGATCGCGCAGAGCCCGGTTCCACCGCTGAGCGACCACGCCAGATCGACACCGATGAACTTCACACGGAGGCTTTCAGCTCGCCGCCTTGCGCCACGTCGAGACTGCAAGCAACACGATCGCGGCGAGAGGCATCAGCCACCACGCGGCGATACCGAGGGCCGCGAGCACGGCTGTCAGCCCGAGACCGAGGACCACGCCGACCGCGACCTGCCAATCGTCGCCGACGACGAAGTCGTACCAGAACCGGAGGAAGCGTCCGAGCTGCCGCATCACGCCGCCGACGCCGGCTCAGCCGTAGCGAGGCCCTCTAGGCGCCGCCGCCTGAGCGTCCTCACAAGGACAACGGAGGCGGCGAGCATGAGCCCGAGAATCGCCGGGATCGCCGCATCGCCTCCGGGCCAGGAGGCTCCAGCGCCCTCGGCGCCCCAGAAGGTTCCGAACGTCGTCAGCATCAGTCCGACCGCAAACTTCAGGGTGTTCTCCGGGACACGGCTGAGCGGCGCGTGCACGACGACTCCGACCAGCGCAACGACCACGAGTGCGGCACCTGCGGCTGCGGCGGCGACGGGGACGCCGTTCTTCCCGTCGGCCCCGAACGCGACGACGATGAACGCGACCTCCAGCCCCTCGAGCAGAACGCCCTTGAAGGCGAGCGTGAACGAGTACCAATCTGTACCGATGCGCCGCTCCGAGCCCGCGCGCTGCGCCTGCTCGCGCTCGCGTTCGTAGACCAGGTCTTCGTCGTGAAGCGCCACGAAGCCGGCCGAGCGGAGGATCGCCTTCCGTAGCCACTGGAGGCCGAACGCGAGCAGAAGCGCGCCGACGACGAGCCGAAGCGCGTCGATCGGAATCACTCTGAGCGCCGGCCCGAGCGCTCCAACGATCGCAGCCAAAACCAGCGCTGCCGCGCCGACGCCGAGGAGCGGCGAGCGCCAGCCGCGGGTCACTCCGACCGCCAGCACGATCGTGAGCGCCTCGACCATCTCGACGCCACTCGCGAGAAACGCTGCGAGGAAGAGGAACGGGACGCTCACGACCGAATCGTGCCCGCGCAGCCTGGCGGGCGAACGGGTTGCCGGTTCGAGGCGTCAGGTCGTTTCGTTTCTGCGGTGCTCGTTCGGCGAGCCGCTGAGGCCTGACCGGTCTACCGCCAGGACGGACGGGGCCGCGCTGGCGGGCCCATCCGTCTCAGCGGCCAGATCTACGCGTCCCGCGGGTAATCCCGGCGATCCTCTTCGTAATCCGCCTCGGCGCTGTCACGAGCGGGCTCCTGGCGCGCGGACTCGCGGCGGGTGCCTGTACCAGCGACATCCGGGCCGGCGACACGCGGGCCGCGCGGAGGTTGAGAGATCGCTTCGACGACCTCGCCGGCCGTCTTCTCCTTGGCTGCGCGTGCGACGTCTGCTTGCGAGACCATGCC
>DASQWX010000182.1:0-3403 GCA_035640035.1 Gaiellaceae bacterium | reverse complement strand
CTCGCCGTCAACCTGCGGGCGCCGTTCCTCCTATGCCGCGCCGTGCTCCCGTCCATGCGGGACGCCGGGCGAGGGACGATCGTGAACGTCTCCTCGGTTGCCGGCAAAAGAGGTTGGGCGAACGCATCGGCCTACTGCGCGTCGAAGTTCGCGCTTGCGGGGTTCACGCAGGCGCTCGCCGCCGAAGGCAAGGCTCATGGGATTCGGGCCTGCGTCATTTTCCCGGGCGGGATGGCCACGGCGTGGGGGAGCTGGAGCCGGGTGGAGCGCCAGGCGCTGCCGCGGGAGGCCTCGCCTGCCGAGCGTGCGCTGCCGCCCGAGGACATCGCTGGGCTGATCGTCTGGATCGCTGCGGCGCCGAAGGAGTTGGTGCTGAACGAGGTGATTGCGACCCCGCTCGACGAGCAAGGCTGGCCGTAGCCGGTCGTCGAGCTCGGGCGTAAAACGGGCGAGTGGGCGCTCGGCCCGCCATCGGCGAGCCGGCCTGCCGGCGCCCGCTCGTACGTGCCGGCTAGCCCTTTCCGACCTTGATGATCGGGCAGTTGAGCCTGACCGCGGTCGCCCGCTCGGTGAGCACGCCCTTCTTCTCGAGCTGGTCAACCTGCGTGTCGCTCTTGATCAGAACGGGCGTTGCGCTCGCCTTCCAGGTCAAGATCGTCTCTTTCCAGACAGGCGAGTACGTCTTCTCGCCGGGCTCGGAGCCGAAGACTGCAAGTTGTCCGGCGGCAGCCTTGCCCTGGACCATGTACATCTCCGGTGCCGAACCAAGCGGCACCGTCTTGAGCACGGGCGCGTAGTTGATGTGCATCGCCCTGGCGTCCGCCTTGACCGAGACGTCGGTGTTCAGGAACGTGTCGATGTGGCCGTCGTAGTAGCCGTGGAAAGCCGGCCGCGTGATCCTGAACGTCGGCCCCATCCTGGGCCCGCCGCTTGTGAGCGAGGCGTAGGCCCCAGTGGCGACGGCGAGGACGGCGAGCACCGGCGCGAACAGGAAGAAGGTCCTTCGCTGCATCGGTCACCTCCGTGATAGGAATCACCCGGGGGTACGCGTCCACGCGGGCTCGCGGTTTTCGGAATCCGCTCTGTCGGAGAGGCCCGAGAGTGCTCGACGTGCTCGCGGAAGAGAACGGCCAGCTCGTCGAGGTGCTGTTAGCCAAGGAATACGCGAAGAGCCTTCTGAGGCGGAAAGACCGCAAACCGCTCCTCGTCCGCGGGCGTAAGAGGTGTGCGGGAAGCGACGCGAGGCAGGGGTGTCCAAGGAAACTCTCAGCGGACTGGAACGCCTTCTCGAGGGTCTGCCCTCGCCGGAGGCCGAGCAAGCCGCCGAGATCCTTGCCGGGAGCGCCTCCGTCGAGATCGAGCCCGGGGTGCCGTACTTTCGCACCTCGTTCCCGGATGCAGCGCTGCTCGTGGTCGACGACGGCTTCGTCGTCTTGCGGGCGACGTCTCCACGCCCGTCCCGTTCGATGATTACGTTCGAGGCAGCGACGGGTGGCGTCTTGCTGCCGCCGAGCCCGGACGAGGCGCTCTTCGGGCTCGGCAGGTCGCGGATCAGGGCGATCTCCTCTGAGCAGTCCGAGAAGCTGCTGAGCTTTCCTACAGCCGCTGGGAGAGTCGTCGAGCAGCTGACGTCTGCGCTCGGTCAACGGCAAGAGGCGATTGCGAATCTCGCGTCGACGCGTCATCTCGAGCGAGTGCGGCGCAAGCTGCTTCAGCTGGCACGAGAGCACGGGCACGTCGTTCCCGACGGCATCCGGATCGACTTCCCCGTCAGCCATGCACTACTCGCGGAGATGATCGGCTCGTCGCGCGAGACGGTGACGCGGGCTATCGACGAGCTGCAACGCGAAGGCTTCGTCGCGCGCAACGGTTCGAGCTATCGACTGCACGCTTCGCCCGAATCGGTTCTCGGTATTCCGGATGCATAAAGCGGGGTCGTTTCGGGTAGTGCGGATGCGTCGATCCGTGTCGATGTGAGATTTCTCACGGGCTGTGACATTCATCACCGGGCGAGGAGCCAGGCGCCTTTAGGGTCCAGCGCTAGCGGCTACCGAAGGCGGTTGATTGCGTGATGGCCGTAGTCAAGAAGCTGCTTGTCTTGTCGCTCGCCCTCGCCGGCGTCGCGGCGCTACTACTGCTCGGCGGCGTCCTCGTCAACGGCACGGTCAGTGCCTTCTCGGATCGCGCGACGAGCCACGACCCCGGGCAGGCGAACGCGGATCGCCTCTTCGTCGAGGGCCGGCAGGTCTTCCGCTTCGACACCTTCGGCGACCAGGCAGTGTGGGGCGGAGTCCTCGGGTTGCACAAGGCGATCGAGGGCTCGAAGCTCGGCGGCGTGGGCCCCGGCGTCAGCCCGAAGACTGCGCTCGCCCTTGGCCTGAAGGTGGACGCGAACGCGATCCCGCCGCAGGTAGCGAACAAGATCCGCCATGGGAAGGTGAACCTCGACGATCCGGCGGTCACGGTTCAACTGCTGAAGCTGAACGCAGTCGTCGGCGTCCAGGGCTTCTTCGACGGCGACCGGCTTAGCTCGGTCGGGATCACGTGCGCGGCCTGCCACTCGACCGTGGACGACTCCTTCGCGCCCGGAATCGGCAATCGGCTCGACGGCTGGCCGAACCAGGACCTCAACGTCGGAGCGATCGTCGCGAGCGCGCCGAACCTCCAACCGCTCGCGGATGCGCTCCACACAGACGTGCCCACGGTGAAGAAGGTGCTCCTCTCCTGGGGGCCTGGCATGTTCGACGCCGAGCTAAACCTGGACGGCAAGGCCTTCCGCCCGGACGGCAAGTCGGCGGCGACCCGGATCCCGAGCGCCTTCGGCAAGGCCGGCCAGAATCTCCATACGTGGGAAGGTGGCTGGGGGACCGTTACCTATTGGAACGCCTTCGTCGCCAACCTCGAGATGCACGGCTTCGGCAATTTCTTCGACCCGCGGCTCGAAAACAGAGCAAAGTTCCCGCTCGCCGCGGCCGCGGGCTTCGGGCACACGCACCCGTACCTCGGTGAGGGCGTTCTGCCCGTCCCGAGTCAAGACACGGGGCTCCCCGACCAGGTCACCGCCAAGCTGGGGGCGCTGCACGCCTACCAGATCGACCTGCCCGCCCCGAAGCCGC
Source organism: Gaiellaceae bacterium (assembly GCA_035640035.1). GTDB lineage: Bacteria > Actinomycetota > Thermoleophilia > Gaiellales > Gaiellaceae > 13-2-20CM-68-14. The sequence continues at coordinate 287 of DASQWX010000182.1, read as the reverse complement.
CGGCCGGCAGCTTCGATCCCGCGGCCGCCGCGCGCGGAGCCGTGGTCTTCAACGGCAAAGGCAAGTGCTCGGGCTGTCACATGGGCTCGCTCGGCACCGAGCCCGGCTACAACGCCCACAAGCCGAGCGAGATCTGCATCGACTCGTTCCAGGCCGACCGCGGCCCGGACGGGACGTACGTGACCGCGCCGCTGCAAGCGCTCTTCACGAGGTCGAAGCGCGGCTTCTACCACGACGGCCGCTTCCCGACGCTGCTGGCCGTGATCGACCACTACGACAGCTGCTTC
>DASQWX010000181.1:0-2560 GCA_035640035.1 Gaiellaceae bacterium | reverse complement strand
CCGGGGACCGCTGCCTTGACCTCGCTCGGCAGCGCCTCCTTCGCGGTCGCGCCCTTGTAGGTGAGAACGCCCATCGAGAGGGCAACGAGGACCGCGGTGACAACTGCGACGGGGCGGCGCAACAAGCGACGCTCGCGGCGTAGGTCGATGAACGGCATCACCAGCAGCAGGATCAGGAGGATCGTCGGGATCCCGACCGTGCCGAGGATGACCGAGTCCGGCCACTTGAAGATGCGCAGTAGGTAGAAGAGGAAGTAGAAGTACCAGTCGGGGCGCGGCACGAAGCTGGTCGTGCCGGGATCGGCCTTGTCCGTCCAGGGCGGCCCGAGGATGCTCGTGTAATGCCAGATGAACGCGAGCCCGACGATGACGCCCACGACGACCAGGCTCATCACCGTGTCGTGGAACATCGCGTACGGGTAGAAGGGCTTCCCGTCGCGCTTGACGTCCTCCTTGTAGCGCTGGAAGGCGATCCGGCGCTCTTCGAGGCGGCGAGAAGCCATCAGTCGGGGCGCTTCGCGACGCCGCGCGGGGTCGGGTTGACGAGGCCGGTGCCGACCGGCCGGGCCGGCTCCTCGCGCTCACGTCCTGCTGCCTCGGGAGACCACGGCGGCGACGAAACGCCGAGCCGGACGACGAGATACAGATGTAGGCCGATCAGTCCGAGGATCGCGCCCGGCAGGAGCAGCATGTGCAGGGAGTAGAAGCGGGCCAGCGTGTCGGCGCCGATCTCGGAGCCGCTGCGGAGGAACGACGCCAGGAACGGGCCTAGGAACGGCGCCGTCCCGTTGATGTTGATCCCGACGACCGTTGCCCAGTAGGCGGTCTGGTCGTACGGAAGCAGGTAGCCCGAGAATCCCTCGAGGAGGCCAAGCGGCAGCAGAAGGGCGCCGACGATCCAGTTCAGCTCCCGCGGGTACTTGTACGCGCCAAACAGAAAGACGCGCGCCATGTGGAAGAACATCAGGATGATGAAGATGCTGGCGCCCCAGCGGTGCATGCCGCGGACGAGCCAGCCGAGCGTGACGTCGTTGTTGATGTGCTGGACGGACTCGTAGGCCGAGTTCGGATCGGGCTTGTAGTACATCGCCAGGATCACACCCGTGCCGAGCTGGACGAGGAACGCGGTCAGCGTCGCCGACCCGAGCGTGTGCCACCAGCTCGAGTCTCCCGGGACCTTCCGGAAGAGGAAGTAGCGGACGCCGCCGACGAGGCCCGAGCGCTCCTCGAGCCAGTCGAGCGGATACTGCGCGACGCGCAGCATCTCCTCCTTGCGGCTTCGGTTCCTCGGCATCAGCTCGGTGGCTGCAGCGGATACAACCACTGCTCCCAGCCGTCGATGTGCTGTCCGGGTCCGGCGGTCTTGTACTTCTTGATCTTCGCGGTCGCGCCGGCGCCGATCACCTTTGCGACGCTGTAGGTCTTGCCGAGCGTCAGGCGGCCGTTGCGGATGTAGAACTCGTACCGGTCGAGGGCGCGGACCGGCGGGCCGGCCGTCCGGTTGCCCTCCTGGTCGTACTGGCCACCGTGGCAGGGGCAGCCGAACCCTCCGGCCGGGAGGACCGGAATCAACGTCACCTCGCCGTTCTTCGTCTTCTCCTTGACCTCACGTTTGGTGAACTCCGGCCCGTTCGGCTGGACCGGGCAACCGAGGTGAGCGCACCGATTCGAGAGGACGGTGAAGCTTGGGACGTTGCTCACGAAGCCGTTGTTGCGGATGTACGCGGTTCGGCGCGTGATCTCGCCTTCGGACGGATTCAGCAGGAAGGTCGTGATCACGAACTCGCCCTGCTTGAAGTTGGTGATCGGGCCGACGTCGACCTCGTCGTGGTGCACGTGCTGGAACACCGGGGCGATCGCGAACCCGACGATCGGCACCGTGACGACGCCGGCGATGACGCTCCCGAGCCCGAGCGTGGCGCCTTCGAGGAAGACGCTGCGCGGGAAGCGCTCGCCCGGCGCGGGCTCCGGCATCGCCGCCTCGCCCCTGTCGGCCGGGATCGGCGGTGCGCCGGTCGTCGCCGACTCCGGCCCGGCGACGGCGGGTTCGGTACCGATGTCGCGACGCCGGTAGGGGCCCGTCACGTCTCGGACCCAGAGGAACCCGAAGAGGAGCGTGATCGCAACGCCGACCGCCGCGGCAGGCCAGCTGACGATCAGCCCGACCAGGATGCACACGATGCCGATCGCAAACCCGATCGGCCAGAGGGATGGAGGTGGAAGGTGCGGCTTGTCCTGGCCCTGGTGTGGCTCCACCTACAGCGCCTCCCTTTTCCCGCTCACCTGGTCGGATTCAATCGGCTCGCCGCGGCCTCCGTCAACGCTGTAACTAACGGCGCAAAATGCTGCGCATTTTCTCGCCGTCTAGCTACTCCCTTCGCGACGCTCGGGAGAGATTAATGGCTCGCTTTCGCCGACGCGCGCCGTTCTGCGCCCCTGCGTGATCGATCCCGTACTCGTCCCAGCGTCGGTCGACGAACGCTCGGACCTCGTCGGTCATCCGGATCTCCTCAGGCCACGGCCGCGTGCCTTCGTCCGGCCCCTTCTCGGTCGCGTCGAT
>DASQWX010000180.1:0-17323 GCA_035640035.1 Gaiellaceae bacterium | reverse complement strand
GGGTAGAAGACGACGCGGGTCGTCAAGGACGCGAGCCCGGCCACGACCAGGACTCTCACCCAGTGATGGTGCTTTTCGAGATGCCCGACCGTCTCCGAGATCGTCGGCCACGGAACGTGCCAGCCGGCGGCAACGAGCTCGGGGATCGCGACGAAGAGTGCCAGCGCCCCCCAGAAGATGTAACCGATCCTCTCCGTCTTCCCGCCGTCTGCGCGAGCGTCTGCTTCGGTCACCGCCTCCGCCCGCGTGACGACCAATGGTGACTGCTCGACTGTCACTGCCCACCTCCTGCCGCAGGTCTGACGACTCGTCTTCCTTGGCGACGCCATTCTCCGGAACGGACGTCGTCGCCCGCAATCCCTCGAATTGGCGACCGGCTCGTATCACGAGGCCGCCGGCGTGCGCCGATTCCCCGAGCATGAAGCGAGCCGCCCTCGCATTCGTCATCGTCCTCGCTGCCGTCACGAGCTCCGCGGGCTCGGCCTCGACGCCCACGATCGCGCTGCTCGCGCCGGCCGACGGCGCCATCGTCGTCAGTTCGTCGACGACGCGACCGAAGTTCAGCTGGCGCCTCGACTTTCCGGAGCCCCAGCAGGGACGGATCGTTTGGGAGATCGCAGCCGATCGAGAGTTCGCAAAGGACTCCGAGACCCTGAGCGAGTTCTGCGAGACGGACGTGAACTGCTGGAGCAGCGTCACCCCGCAGGAGGTGTGGTCGCCGCCACGCGGGCACGTCTGGTACTGGCGGGTCGGGTTCACGAGCAGCACCGGCACCGTCTACAGCCCGACCTGGAGCTTCAGCGCTCTGAGCTCGGACGGCCTCGACCGCACCGCGCCTCGCGTGCAGGTGCTGCCCGGCTCGGCCAGGCGCGGCAGCCGGGCCGGCATCACCGCCCGCATCTCCGACGATCGGCTCTTCGTCCGAGCGGTCGTCGCGCTCGTTCGCTCCGGCCGCGTCCGGTTCGGCGAGCGATTCAGCATCGCGAACACGCGGTGGACGCGTCCGGTCACGTTCAGGATGCGGTCGCCGCTGCCTCGACGACTTCCGGCCGGGCGCTATGCCGCGTGCATCACGGCAAGCGATCGCGCCGGCAACCACACGCGATCGTGCGCGCGCTACGTCGTGCGGTAGGAGGATTCCACGAGGCCAGGCGGTCGGGATTCATCGGGCTCTAGCGAAAGAGCTCTCGCCGGAACGCGGATCGGAAGACGGGCATCAGCTCGAGCGCATAGGTCTTGGAGACATGGCCGCGATCGACGCAGGTGATCGTGCGGTTGACGACCATCGGACAGAGGAGCGATGACGATCGGCGCGGGTGCGCGCAGAACCACGGGCGGGTGTCGATGAAGCCGACGGCGTTCCTCCTTGCGTCGGCTGCAATCGACGCCTCCGTCTGCGCCTGCACGCGCGTTCCCCGGCCGGCGCACGTCTTCATCGTCGCCCCCGGCGCGAGCAGGCAGTCCACCGGATCGCGGGTCTGGCTGGGCGAGTCGCCGACGACGATCACCGTCATCGAGAACCGCTTCAACGAGGAGCTCATCGCCGCCACCGGCCCGACGGCTCGCAATGGATCGCGGGTCCCTGCGCGACTTCCGATGACGAGCGTCACGTCCGGCCGAAGACCCTCGGCGCGGCGCTTCGCCCAGCGTGACCATCTTCCACACTCGTCCGTGCCTCCCCACGAACGGGGCACGCACCGGACCTTCACGAGCGGGACGACCGCCCAGCTGTCCCGCCGGGCCATCGCCAAGATCGTCGGCATCCACATCTGGGCATGCGAATCGCCGATCACCACGATCGTCTTCGCCGCGGCGGCGACTCCGAGACGACAGACCTTGCTGCGCGTCGCATGCCCGGATGGGGTGCACCCGTCCGGGAAGGCGTAGAAGTCGCCGCGAAGCTTGTCGATCGGCGGAGTCACCGCCGCCGGCAGAGGATCGCCGCGCTCGGCCGCGCGGACTGCGGCGACGACGGCCGGGAGCGGCTTCGAGGACGCGGGCAGCCGGACGGCGGCTTCGGCCGCATCGACGAGCAAACCGGGCCGGACGGCGGCGGCCGCAGCCTCGATCCGGGCGGCCGTACCGCCCACCGAGCGAAGGATGACTCCCGACATGAGCAGCACGATCGAGACCGACGCCGGCCAGAGGAGCGCGCCCATCCGGTTCGGGACGCTCATCCTCCTGACCGGATTCTCGACCAGCCGGTAGCTCACGATCGAGAGCAGGAAGGCGCCGAGCAGCAGGACGAGCTTGACGCCAACCGCGAGCTCATGCCCGGCGTACTGCACGGCAATGATCAGCACGGGCCAGTGCCAGAGGTAGAAGGCGTACGACCTGTCGCCGACGTAACGCAGCGGTGCGGTGGCGAGAGACCGCCCGATCGAAAGACGCGCCTGCTGGATGCCAGCGCCCGAGGCGATCAACAGGGCCGCTCCCGTCGCAGGAAGAAGGGCCGCGTAGCCCGGGAACGGGGTGCCGCCCGAGAAGCCGACGGCCGCCGTCGCCACCGCGGCGAGCCCGGCCCAGCCGAACGCGCCGAGGACCCGCCCGCCCATCTGCTCAAGCCTGGGAAGAGCGAGCGCGAGCGCCGCGCCGAGCGCGAGCTCCCAGGCGCGGGCGAACGTCGAGAAATACGCCTCCTTCGGTGAGGAGCTCGTCGAAACGATCGACCATGCGAGGGACGCGAGGCCCGCCGTCAGGACGACGACGAGGAGCGCGCTTCGCGGACGCCGGCGCCCGAGGCTGACTCCGAACAGCGTCCCGCAGATGACGAGAACGAGGACGGTCGGCCAGACGACGTAGAACTGCTCCTCGACCGAAAGGCTCCAGAAATGGACGATTGGCGAGGGAGGCTGCCCCTGTGCGAAGTACTCGCTTCCCTGTCTCGCAAAATGGATGTTCGCGCCGAAGGCGGCCGCCCAGATGCTGTCCGAAACCGCTTCGCGGGCGCGGACGAGATTGAGCAGATGGTGGGCCGCGACGTCCGTCGCGACCAGCGTCAGCACGGCGGCCGGCAGGATCCGTCTCGCACGGCGCGCGTAGAAGCCCGCGAGCGAAACGCGCCCGCGCGCCATCGCCTCGGAGAGAAGGATCCCGGTGATCAGGAAGCCAGAGAGAACGAAAAAGACGTCGACGCCGATGTAGCCGCCGCGGAGGAAAGGCACGCCCGCGTGATCGAAGGCAACCAGCAGGACAGCGACCCCCCTAAGACCTTGGATGTCGTCTCGATGAGGCACCTGCCGCCGCTCCTCGAGCGACCGTAAAACGCCCTGGTTAACGAATCCTGAGCTTCGGGTTCGGGATCTACGTGTGGTTGTTTGGGTCGTCGAAAGGAGCGAGTTACCTTTAGGCGAATGGCTCGGCTCGGCCGGATCGCCCGATCGACGATCGCCGGACTCGCGCGCGCGATGCTCTACCTCTGGGTCGTTCTCTACGTCGTCTGGCTCGTCTTCGCGATCCGCGAGGGCTGGTGGGAAAGCGATTCGTTCCTGAGCTTCCTGCTCGTCATGGTCGCCGCTCCCGCCGGGTTCGCGATGTTGGTCTGGGCGATCGCGCGGGCGGCCGAGCGGGAGTAGCGCTCCGACATTCCTGCTCCGCGTCGTTGACTCGACTTCAGCAACGGCTTAGAGTTGCTTCAGTTTTTCTTCGACGGGGTCTAAGGAGGGCTGAATGCCGTCGAGCGCGCCGGACGCAACCACCGAGGTGGACGTCGGCGAGCGGCTCCGGGCGATCCGCCGATCCCGTCGCGCCACGCTTCGCACGATTGCCGCACGGTCCGGGCTGAGCGAAAGCTTCCTGAGCCAAGTCGAGCGCGGCCGCTCGAGCGCGAGCATCGCATCACTCCGGCGGATCGCCGACGCGCTCGGCGTGTCGATGGCGGACTTGTTTGGCCCCGACGGCGTCCCGGGCCCGCGGGTGCTCCGCCGGGACGAGCGGCCGGCGCTCTCGTTCGGAATCCTCGGCAGGAAGCTGCTCCTGACGCCCCGGCCCCTCCACCACCTCGAGGTCTTCGCGGGGGAGCTCGATATCGGCGGATCGACGGGTGAGCAACCGTACGCCCACGGCGATTCCGAGGAGCTGTTCGTCGTGCTCTCCGGAACCGTGCAGCTCGAGCTCGGGGGCGAGATCTTCGAGCTCGAGCGCGGGGACAGCATCGACTACCGCAGCTCGACCCCGCATCGCATCTCCAACGTCGGGCCCGAGCTTGCCGAAGTGATGTGGATCATCAGCCCGCCCAGCTACTAGGGGGAGAAGGAGGAGAGGCAGTGGACCACCAAGAGGAGATCGAGCAGCGGCTCAGCCGCGACAAGCTCCTGCGGCTCGCGATTGCCGCAGGCGGAGCGACGATCCTGGGGGGCCGCCTCGACGCGGCGCAGGCCGCGCTCGCCGGGCTCGGCGCGGAGTCGGGCCGGCTCAAGGTGCTCGACTGGGCCGGTTACGGAAACGACGGCGGCCAGGCAATGTTCTCGGCTTATGTGAAGGCGCACCCGAAGAACAAGCCGCAATTCACCTACATGACGAATGAGTCAGATGCGCTGGCGAAGATCCACGCCGGGCTCAAGCCGGACCTCTTCCGGCCCTACGTCGGCTGGGTCAAGTACTTCGCGGCGAGCGGCCTCGTCCAGCCCTGGAACCCAAAGCTGATTCCGAACTTCAAGCAGCTGAACCAGTTCATGGTCAAGGCCGGGCAGTACAAGGGGAAGCAATATGGCATCCCCAACGACTGGGGCTTCGACGCGATCCTCTACCGGAGCGACAAGGTGAGGCCGAGAGCCCGCTCGTGGGGTCTGCTCTTCGATGACCGCTACAAGGGGCGAATCGCCTGGTTCGACGATCTCAACATGTTGACGGTCGCCGGTCTGTATCTCGGGTTTGACAGGCCGTGGCGCCAGAGCGATGCCCAGCTGAAGAAGTCCCAGCAGTTCCTGATCAAGAAGAAAAAGAACGTCCGTCTGATCTGGTCGTCCGAGACCAACCTCTGGGAGGCCTTCGGCTCCGGCGACCTCTGGATCGCATACGCCTGGCCGAACGACTGGGTCCAGATGAAGAACAAGAAGCTGAAGGTTGTCTACATGCGCCCGAAGGAGAAGCCGATCGCCTGGGTCGGCATGTTCATGCTCCTCAAGGGAACGCCTCGGCAGGGCCTCGCCCATGCCTACGTCAATGCGTGGAGCTCGAAACGCTCGGCCAAGTGGCTGGAAGACAACTATGGCTACGGCCATGCAAACAGGCTGGCCCGGCCCGCCTCGAGCGACCTCTTGAAAGCACTACAGCTGACCAACCCGAAGGCCGTCACCGAACCCTACTGCCACCTCGACCGCGACATCCCGCGCCGGGCGATCTACGCCAGAATGTGGGAAGAGGTGAAGGCCTCCTGACGACGGCTCGCTGACAGACGATGGCCGTCGCCGAGGCCGGCAGACAGCCGAGCCTCCGCCGGAAACGACTGCGGCTCGACCTGACGACGCCGACGCTGCTCGGCCTGCCCCTGGCCTGGCTCGGCGCCTTCTTCCTCGTCCCGATCGCGATCGTCGCCGCCTATAGCTTCGACGTCTACTCGCTGTACCCAGGCCCGCACGGGTTCACGCTCCGGGCCTGGCACGACTTCCTCCACAGCTCGATCTACCTCTCGCTGTTCTGGAAGTCGGTGAAGATGTCGCTGACGGTTTCGGCGGTCATCGTCCTGCTCGCCTACCCGCTCGCGTACTACCTGGCGCTGTCCGGGACGAAGCGGAAGTACGTGCTCCTCCTGCTGCTGATTGCCCCCTTCCTGACGAGCTACCTGCTGCGCGTGCTCGCTTGGAAGGTGATCCTCGGGAACCAGGGCGTCATCAACACGTTCTTCTTCTGGACCGGGCTCCGCGATCCCGACCACCCCATCTCTCAGCTGCTGTACAGCCGGTTCGCGGTCATGCTGGTGCTGGGTTACATCTGGCTCCCGTTCGTGGCCCTCCCGATCTTCGTCTCGCTCGAGAGCCTCGACCGGCGGCTGCTCGAGGCGGCGAGCGACCTCGGCGCGAGCCGTCTCCAGGCCTTCTGGCGCGTCACCCTGCCGCTCTCCCTGCCCGGTGTCGTCGCTGCATTCCTCTTCGTCTTCATCCCGACGCTGGGCGAATTCGTGACGCCGTCACTCGTCGGCGGCGCCAACGGCTACATGTACGGCAACCAGATCGTCGACCTGTTCGGGACCGGTTTTCCCGATTGGGAGACGGGCTCCGTGCTGGCGATCTTCCTGCTCGGAATCGTCGCGGTCCTCACCGTCGTCTTCGCGCGCTTCCTCCAACCTCGGCAGGTCGCGGCCGACTGATGGACGTCGCGCTCTCGAAGAACGGGGCCCGGCTGCTGCGCGTGTTCTTCCTCCTCGTCGTCGCGTTCCTGTACGCGCCGATCGTGATCTTGCTGATCTTCTCGTTCAACGATTCGGCGGTGCCCTCGTTCCCGCTCTCCGGCTTCACGTTGCACTGGTACCACGAGTTTCTCGTCAACTCCGACCTGAGAGGAGCTCTCGAGACGAGCGCGATCATCGCCGCGCTCTCGAGCGTGGGAGCCGTCGTGCTCGGCGTACTCGCCTCGATCGCCTTGACCCGGCGTCGCTTCCGCGGCAAGTCGGCGGTGTCGGCACTGCTGTTGAGCCCGCTCGTGATCCCCTACGTCGTCTTTGGGATCTCGCTGCTGCTCCTCTTCCACACGATCGGGGTCCCACGCTCGCTCCTGACGGTCGTGATCGGGCACATAGTCATCAGCCTGCCCTACACGATCCTCGTCCTGGTGCCGCGCCTCGACCAGATCGACGTCTCGTTGGAGGAGGCGGCCTTCGACCTCGGGGCAAGCCGGCTGCGCACGTTCCGCTCGATCACCCTGCCGCTGATCCTGCCCGCAATCGTCTCGTCTTTTCTGATCGCGTTCACGACGTCGTTCGACGAGTACGCGGTCGCCTCGTTCGTGGTCGGGACTCGGGTCACGTTCCCGATCTACCTCTACTCGGCGCTCCGCTTTCCCAACCAGCTCCCGCAGGTGATCGCCGTCGCGGTCGTCGTGCTCGTCCTCTCGCTCGTCGTCGTTGTCGGCGCCGAGGTCGGACGGAGGATTGCCGAGCGCCGGTTCGCCTCGCTGGAGACTTAGTACTAGTCGCTGCCGAGCAGGGACGCCTGCTCGGGCTCCCACGAGAGCGAGACGCGCGACCCGGTTTCGAGCGCGCGGAGAGGCTCGTCGGCGAGACGGTGCGAGACGAGCCGTCCCGCTTGGGTGTCGACGTGGAACTGGGTGTACATGCCGAGGAAGACGACCTCGGCGACCGTGCCCTCCAGGCGCGAGCCGCCGTTCAGCAGGGGGTTTCCCGCCGGTGCGATCTGGACCCGCTCGGGGCGCACCGCGACGCGGATGTTGTCGCCGGGCCGATGGCCGGGGCCGACCGGGACAACGAGGCGCTCCGCCTCGCCGAGCCGCATCACTGCGTTTGCACCCACGAGCTCGTCGATCCGGAGGTCGAGCGCGTTGAGCGAGCCGATGAAGTCGGCGACGAACGCGGTCTGCGGCCGCTCGTAGATCTCGCGTGGCGTACCGATCTGCTCGACCCGGCCGCCGTTCATGACCGCGATCCGATCGGACATCGCAAGCGCCTCTTCCTGATCGTGCGTCACGTACACGAACGTCGTCCCGAGCTCGTTCTGGATCCGCTTGAGCTCGAGCTGCATCTGCTTGCGGAGCTTCACGTCGAGGGCGCCGAGCGGCTCGTCGAGGAGCAGAGCAGCCGGGCGGTTCACGAGCGCGCGCGCCAGTGCAACCCGTTGTTGCTGGCCGCCCGAGAGCTGCCGGGCACGGCGACGGTCGAGTCCCTCGAGCGAGACGACGCGCAGCATCCCCTGCACCCGCTCCCGGTGCTCGGACCGAGGCACGCGCTTCACCTTCAAGCCGAACGCGACGTTGTCGTATACGGACATGTGCGGAAATAGCGCGTACTGCTGGAACACCATGTTCACTGCTCGGCGGTTGGCCGGGACGTCGGTCACGTCGTCGCCCTGAAGCACGATGTGGCCCGTATCCGGCCGCTCGAAGCCCGCAATCATGCGAAGCGTCGTCGTCTTGCCGCATCCGCTCGGCCCGAGCAGCGAGAAGAATTCGCCGTCGCCGATCTCGAGCGACACGTCATCGACTGCGCTGACGCCGCCGAAGCGTTTGCTGACATCGACGAGGCCGATCGCCGAGCGCGTCTGCTCCAGCATCCTCGGCCGAGTCTATTCCGCCGCACAGGATTAGTCGAAGCCGGATCCGGCAATCAATGCGACGGGGCCGGGCGGAGGCGGGGTTGCCGACGGTGCGGGGGCCGGATTGGACTCTGTTTCGCTCCGAGCGCTCGGCCCCCCGTTCACCAAAGATTCTCCAGTCCGTCATTCGATCTTGTCTGCCGCGGCTGTCTTTGGCCGCCGGAGCGGTATGACCTATCGCGCAGCGGCGACGCGCTCGGCGGCCTGGTCGCATTCACTTGCACGGTGGAGCGAGCTGTCGGCGGCGAATCGTCCGGCGACCCGAAGGACTTCGCTGCCGAGCATCCGGAGCTGCGTCTCGATCCCTTCGTCCAGCACTTGGCCGGCCGGATCGAAGACACGGGCCGCAGCCGCGACCGGAACGACATACGGGACGGCCCAGGCGCGGAGTGCGCGAGTCGCGAACTCCATCGTGTTGATCGCCTGCAGACCTTGGGTTCCGCCCGCCGCGCTGATCAATCCAACGACGGTGTCGTGAAGATAAGGCGGCTCCCTCGTTCCGAGCAGGTGGAGCCAGTCGAGCGCGTTCTTGAACGCGCCCGAGATCGTCCCCTGGTACATGGGACTGCTCCAAAGCATCCCGTCGGCGCCGTAGCACGCCTCGATCAGTCGCGCGGCGGCCTCGGTCGGGCGATCGTCGTCAGGGCTGTACATCGGCAAGTCGAGCTCACGGAGATCCAGCAGCGTCGTCTCGGCGCCCGCACTCGCGGCTCCTTCGAGCGCCACACGCAAAGCTGCGCGGCTCTTCGAGATCCGGGCCAGCGAGCCGCCAAGTCCGACGATCTTAAGGGTCTTCGTCATGCGTGGTGGTTGACCCTACTGCGCACCTGGCGACTGCCACGCGACTTCGGCTAGCGTGGCCGCATGGATCCAGAGCGGGCACGTGAGCTCCTGGCTGCGGAGCGAGCTCGGATCGAGAGAGCGTTGGCTCGACTCCGCCATCAGGACACCGGCGAGGAGGCGGACGACCAGGACCCCGGGAACCTGGCTTCGGAGCTCTACCAGGACGAGCTCGACGCGGGACGAGCAGATGACCTGCGCGAAGAGCTCGCCGCGGTCGAACGCGCCGAGGCGCGTCTGGCCGCGGGAACCTACGGCCTCTCGGTCTTGAGCGGAAAGCCGATTCCGGACGAGCGCCTCGAGGCGATCCCGACGGCCGAGCGGACCGTCGAAGAAGAGGCACGCTAGGCGAGGGCTCGAGTGTCTGCGACCGGCGAGCCGACCAGCTTCGAGCAGCAGATCAAGCCGCTCTTCCGGGAGCGCGACCGGGAGTCGATGAAATGGGCGTTCGACCTCTGGTCACGCGACGAGGTCGCCCAAAACAGCGATGCCATCCTCGGACGTCTCCGCGACGGGACGATGCCCTGCGACGGCGCCTGGTCGGAGGAGCAGATCGCCGTCTTTCAGGATTGGGTCGACGCGGGAGCGCGCGCGTAACGAGACGGCTCTGCGGGCCGTCCGATTCCGGCCCGCACAATTCGCGCGTGGCGAGTTACGCCCTGCGCGAGGAAGAGCGCGAAGCGCGCTGGGAGGCTGCACCGGCGATCGCGCTCGTGATCGCCTTTCAGCTGCTGCTTGCCGTCGTCAGCCGCTCGCAGCACTGGAAGCTCTGGGACCTGCCGTGGTGGGTCTGGCTGATCCCGATTCCGTTCGAGGTCGGGCTCGTGGTCGCACTGGCGTGGGGTCGGTCGCGTCGACAGCTCGAGCAGATGGGTCTCCGGCGCGCGTTCGCGCTCGGACTGCTTGCGGTCATCAGCCTCGCCAACGCCTTGCTGCTCGTGGCCGTTCTCGCCTCGCTCATCCGCGGGACCGAGACGAGCGGAGCCCAGCTGCTGCTCAAGGCGATGACGCTCTGGGGAACCAACGTGCTGACCTACGGCCTCTGGTTCTGGGAGGTCGACCGCGGCGGCCCCGTGCGCAGGCTGCGGCACGACTCGCCGCTGCCGGACTTTCAGTTCCCGCAGATGGAGAACCCGCGACTGGCTCCCCGCCGGTGGCGGCCCGAGCTTGCCGACTACGTCTACGTCTCGTTCACGAACTCGATCGCCTTCAGCCCCACGGACGCGATGCCGCTCACCCGCCGGGCGAAGCTGCTGATGCTGTCCGAATCGGCGATTTCGTCTCTGACGGTGCTGCTCGTCGCGGCCCGCGCCGTCAACATCTTCAAGTAGGCGGCCGGGCAAGCAAGGGACTACGCCAGCGCGTCGGTCTCCGCGCCGGCAAGGAAGCGATCGCCGTCGATCCTCAGCTCGCCGTCTCGCGCGGCGAGCGCCGTGTAACGGCCGCCGGCGAGGATCAGCTCTTCGTGCCGGCCGGTTTCGACTATGCGGCCGTGATCGAGCACGACGATCTGGTCGGCGTCACGGACGGTCGAGAGCCGGTGCGCGATCGCGATCGTCGTTCGGCCCTGGGACAGCCTGTCGAGGGCGTCCTGCACCAAGCGTTCGGTCTCGTTGTCGAGCGAGCTCGTGGCCTCGTCGAGAACGAGGATGGGCGGGTTTCGCAGAATCGTCCGCGCGATCGCGATCCGCTGCTTCTCGCCGCCGGAGAACCGGTAGCCGCGCTCGCCGACCACGGTCTCGTAGCCGTCGGGAAGCGCCGCAATCAGATCGTGGATCCGCGCCGCCTCTGCGGCCTGCTCGATCTCCTCGTCTGGAGCATCCGGCTTGGCGAAGCGTAGGTTCTCGCGCACAGACTCGTGAAAGAGGTACGTCTCCTGCGAGACGACTCCGACCAGGTCTGACAAGGCGCGGAAGCTCAGATCACGGATGTCGATGCCACCGATCGTGACCTTTCCGCGAGTGGGCTCGTACAGGCGCGCGACCAGGTAGCCGAGCGTCGTCTTGCCCGATCCGGTTTCCCCGACGAGCGCCGTGGTGGTTCCCGCGGGGATCGTGAACGAGACGTCCTGCAGCGTCCAGTCCTCGTCGTAGCGGAACCAGACGTGGTCGAAGGCGACGTCCCCGGCCCGGCCGACGGGGAGCGCGCCCGGCTTCTCCTCGATGTCGATCGGCTGGTCGAGGTACTCGAAGATCCGGTCGAAGAGGGCGAGCGACGTCTGCACGTCGAGCCCGACCCCGAGGAGGGAGCCGACCGGAAAGAACAGGCGCGTCTGGAGGGTCGTGAAGGCGACGAGCATCGGGATCGAAACCGCCGTCGATCCGTGGGCGAGCGCGAGCCCGCCGAACCAGTAGACCGCGGCAGGCATGACCGCGAAACTCGTCTGGATCGACGCCATCACCCAGCGGCCGGCCATTCGTTGCCGCACCTCGAGGTCGGCGAGGCGCCGCGAGTCCGCCTCGAAGCGGTCTGCGAGCTCGTCCCCACGACCCATCGTCTTCCCGAGCAGGATCCCCGAGACCGAGAGCGACTCCTGCACGAGGCTGGAGATGTCTGCCAGCGTTTCCTGCGTCGTCTTCGCGATCCGCCGCCGCTCGTTGCCGACGCGCCTCGTCAACAGCACGAAGAACGGAATCAGCGCGAACGCGAACAGCGCGAGCTCCCAGCTCAGGACGAGCATGCCGACCATCGTCGCGGCGACCGTCGTCACGTTCGAGGCGATCGAGGTCGCGGTGTTCGTGACGACGTTCTGGACGCCGCCGATGTCGTTCTGGATCCTCGACTGCACCTCGCCCGTGCGCGTGCGGGTGAAGAAGGCGAGTGACAGACGCTGGAGGTGGCGGAAGACGGCGGCGCGCAGATCGTGCATCACGCGCTGGCCGACTTGGTTCGAGAGAAGCGTCTGGAAGACGCCCAGGGCGCCGGTCGCGATCGCGATCGCGATGATCCCCCCGGCGTTGAAGGAGAGCGCCGTCGTGTCGTTCCGTGCGATCGCCTCGAGGACGCGTTTGAGCAGGAATGCGGGCAGAACGCCGAGCCCTGCCGACGCGACGATCAGAACCAGGACCGCGCTGAGCCGCAGCTTGTACGGCGCAAACAGCCGTCCGATCCGGCGGGAATTGACCCGACGCACGGCAGGGTCCACAGGCCGCTCCGGCGGCGCCTCGGCCGAGTGGAAGAACATGCCCACGCGCTATGAGAGTACGCAGCGCGGTGCGCCCGGCGGCGGCCACGGCGCGCCCGGCTCAGGTCGGAGCGAACACAGACCAGATCGCCAGGTCGAGGATCCGGACCTCCGTGAGCTCGTGTCCGTGGCTCGCGAGCGCTCGCCGGACCGCGCGCAGCGCTGCCCTGTTGCGATCGAGGTCCCGCTTGTAGCTGCGGACGAGGCCGGTGGCGCGCTCGCCGAACGACTCCGGCGGTTGCGTGGCGGGATCGTCTAGGTACGCCACGACCACGCTGTCGAGCATCGGGATGAGTCCAGGGCGCTTCTTGTGCAACGCCTTCGTCATCTTCGAGAAGCCGACCCCGCGGATGTCCGCGAACGCGTCGAACAACCGTCTCAGGGGACTCCACGGAACCGGGCCCGCCAGCGAGGCGTCAGGGTGGATCTCGCGCAAAGCCTGTTCGATCTCACCGCGACGTTCGAGGATCGCGGCGATCTCGGCGGCCGAGATGCGAGCGCCGCCTCGGTTCGCGAGCCTGAGATCCGCTTCGTCGAAAGAGGAGGGCCCCGAAGTGCTGTCTGCTTCGTAGCCGGAATACCGATCGAGGAGCTCGAGCGCGAGCTCGACTGGGCTGTCGATCTCGATACCGCCGCGAAGACGGATGACCGTCCCCATCGGGACGTCCCCACGCGCCATGGCACCGAGCTTGCCACGCGCGCCCCTAAGAGAAGGGGGCCCGCAATCAGCGGGCCCCCTTCGAGCTAGGAGGGTTTCGCGCAAAGGAGTCTGTGCCGCCGGGGTGCGACGAGCACTTTCACGCCAACCCTCCTAGGCCGCTCGCGCCCGCCGCACGCGAAACCGGGTCTCTGGGTCTCGGTGCCGGAACGGCTGTGCCCTCGGTGCGACCGCCCATGCCAGGCGGGTCAGCGTCAGAGCGCCGAGCAGGAGACCGAAGTCGCGCAGCGCGATGTCGTAGTACTCGGGCGGGTTCTTGGTCAGCAGGTTGACGATGATCCCGGCCAGCCAAGCGGCAACGAGCGGGGCGCCGATCTTCGGCGCGACCGCGACGATTAGCCCCGCGGCGATCTCGACCGCGCCGACGAAATACATGAAGTCCTGGGCCGACCCCGGTGCGATGTTGTTGATCCAGCCAGCCAGATAGTCGGGCCAGTGCACCGTCCAGTTGAAGAACTTGTCGATCCCGAAGAGGATCGGCGCCGCCGTGAAACCGATCCGCAACAGCCAGAACGCCTGGCAGGCGGCCGCGCGCATCGGATCAGGATCGCGCTCTTGAGCCTGCAGCAAGGTCATCGCGAGTCACCTCCGTCTCGAGCTAGTTGTGGCACACCTGATTTGTGTCGTTACCGCGCGAGGTCTTACGTGCGCGGGCTAAACGCCTTGCTCGCGCACGAGCGCGCGCAGGCTCTCGTGCTCCTCGCGGCAGGCCGGGCATCCCTGGAGGTGCGCACGGAGGCCGGGGATCGCCGTATCGGGATCGTGTCCCGCGACCTCCAGCTCGACGTACTCGTCGAGGTGGTCGAAACACTCGTCGCAGCCGATCTCGGGATCGTCTGATCCCAGAAGGCCGCCCAGCGCCTGCCTCAGATCGGGCCGTTCGCTCATCGCTCGTCCTCCTCCAGCAACTCTCGGAGATGGGCGCGAAGCTTCCGACGGGCGTCGTGCAGCGTCTTGTAGAGCGCCCCCCGGCTGGTGTTCAGCCGCTCGGCGAGCACGTCGATCGGCACGCCGTTCAGCGCGACGGCGACGAGCACGCGCCTCTGGTGCGCCGTCAACGCGTCGTCGATCGCCCGCTGCACGCTCGTCAGCAACTCGGCCTGTTCTGTTTGCTCGTCCGGCTCGAGGGTCGCACTCGCGAACGAGCTCCAGGTTTCCGGTTCGAGCGGAACCTCGCGTCCCTGCCAGGCCCGCCGGCGTAGCTTGACCGCTGCCTCGAGCAACGCGAACTTGAAGACCCAGGTGGTGAAGCGGCTGGCACCGCGGAAGTCGTCGAGGCGCGCAAGCACGCTCATCAGCGCGTCGTCTGCGGCCTCGAGCGCGATCTCGTCCAGCTCGTTGCCGCGCAGGTGCGGCATTGTCGGCCGCCGCCGCGCGACCTCGAAGCGGGCGGCGCGGAGCAGCAGCGCGTGCAGGCGGGCGACGGCCTCGTCGCGGACGGCGCCCGTCGCGCGCAGCGATCGCAGCCATTCGCGAGATTCGTCGTCAAGCCGCCGCGGAGTCGGCGGCCTCCGGGGCATGACGGGTGCCGCAGATTTCATCTGACCACGATCAACTGTAGCCGTCACGTGCATGCTCGAATCCACGGCCGATCCTCGATCGGAGCGAGGATGCGCACGGCCAGCGTGGGCGGACAACCCCGCTCGACGAGCTCGATCAGCGCGTGCAGGTCGAACGCCGGGTCGCGCGCGATGTGGCTCGCGAGCGTGGGCCGAAAGCCTGCCGCGACCAGTTGGCGGCGCCGCCACGAGAGGAGCTCCGAAGTCGACGTTCCAGCGCTCTGCTGTGTGCGCATGTTCCGTTAGTGCCGGCCTCGCCGCCGTTCTTACCGGCATGTCGGGCGGGCGTCGATACGCTCCCGCGCCATGGGCGGGCTGCTGCTCTACGGCGACACGGAGCGTTCCGCCGCGATGCGCCACGAGATCCCGATTCCGATCGGCGATCCTTTCCTGTTCGCCGAGGTCGACGGGCGACTGTACGTCCTGACGACGCATATCGAGCGCGACCGCGTAATGCGTGCGCTGCCCGACGCAGAAGTGCTCGAGTACTTCGCGCTCGGCTTCAAGGAACTGGTCGAACGCGGCATGTCCTTCGCCGAAGCCGGCCGCGAGGCCGAAGCGCGTGCCGTGCAGCAGATCGGCATCGAGGAGGCGATCGTTCCCGGCGGTTTCCCCCTCGGGCTCGGAGACCGTCTACGTGAGGACGGCGTCCTCCTGACCGTCGACGACGCCGCCGTCGAGCTGCGCCGGCGAGCGAAGACGGCAACCGAGCTCGATGGCATCCGCGCTGCACAGAGGGCCGCGGAGGCAGGGATGACGGCGGCATGCGAGCTGCTCGCCCGGGCAGCGCCGGCAACAAACGGCGACCTGGAAGTGGACGGGAAGCCGCTGCTCGCCGAGGACGTCCGTGCGACGCTTCGCGCCGCCTGCGCGGAGCACCGTGCCCCCTGCCCTCCCGATGTGATCGTCGCGTCCGTGTGGCAGGGCGAGGGGCACGAGCCCGGCACGGGACCGCTCCCCGCCGGTCTGCCGATCCACATCGACATCTGGCCGCGGCACGAGGAGACCGCTTGCTGGGCCGACATGGCACGGACGTTCGTCGTCGGCGACGCGGTCCCCGAATACGCGGACCTGATCGCGGAATACGAGCGGCTCGTCCGGAGCGCCCTCGCTCAGGCGCTGGCAGCCGTCCGCCCCGGCATCACCGGACGCGAGCTGTTCGACGCTGCCTGCGACACGTTCGAATCAGCCGGATATGCGACACAGCGAACGACACGGCCGGACAACCTCGACGGGTTCCAGCATTCGCTCGGACATGGGGTCGGGCTCGACGTGCACGAAGCTCCGTCACTGGGCCTTGCGGGTCACGACCCACTCGTGGTCGGCGACGTGCTGGCAATCGAGCCGGGCCTATGGGACAGGCGGTTCGGCGGCATGACCTTCGAGGATCTCGTGGTCGTCACCGAGGACGGCTGCGAGCTCCTTACCCGGTTTCCGTACGACCTCGTACCGCCCGGCTGATCACGCCAGGATTGCGTCGAGTCGATCGAGACTTTCGGGCGGCCACCAGGCTTTCGCGTCGTGCCGGCTCAGGCGGCCGGTGCGTAGGTTGCGAGGATCGCCCCCATGCTCGTGACCTGACCGTCGATCAGCCGCAGCGACTTGATCGAGCCGCTGTCGCGGAAGATGCGCTTTCCACCGCCCAGCACGACCGGGTCGATCATGAGTCGAAACTCGTCGACGAGGTCGTGCTCGATGAGGGTCTGCATCAGCTCCGTGCTGCCGATCACGTGCAGGTCGCCGCTGTCCTGTTGCTTCAGCGACGCCACCGCTGCGGCCACTTCCCCATCGACCAGTGTCGAGTTCTGCCACTCGAGCGGCGCCGTGAGCGTCGTCGAGGCCACGTACTTCGGCTTCGTGTTGAGCGGCTCAGCGATCACCTGCTCCTCCTCGGACGCGTTCGGCCAGTAGGCCGCGAAGATCTCGTAGGTGCGACGCCCGAGGAGGAAGCCGCCGGCCTCGCGGATGCTCCGAAGCACCCACTGCTGCGCTAGCTCGTCCTCCATGTAACGCATGTGCCAGCCACCATGGGCGAAGCCGCCGCTCGGATCCTCGTCGGCTCCACCCGGCGCCTGCGCCACTCCGTCGAGGCTCAGGAACTCGTTCGCGATCACCTTGCGCATCTCGTCCTCCTCTGGCCGTTTAATCGCTCCGCCTTGTCAGACCGGGCGGCGCCACGCAAGTCATCGGTCACATCAGTAGCCCGCAGGCGCCGGCGAGCGTCGAGACTTCGACGACGTCTGCGCGTTCTGCCGGCCGCGGCCGGCCGAGGCGGTTCACCCAGATGGCCGAGACACCCGCGGAGCGTGCGCCGTCGACGTCGCGAGCGAGGCTGTCGCCGCACATCGCCGAGCGCGCGGGGAGCGCGGCGAGCCGCGCCAACGCATGGCGGAAGATCGACGGGTGCGGTTTCCCCGTGCCGAATTCGCCGGAGACGACCACGACGTCGAAGAACGGCCGGAGGCCGGAAGCATCCAACTTCTCGTGTTGAAGGCACCGCGCGCCGTTCGTGACCACCCCGAGCGCGAAGCTCGCTCGAAGTTGCGAAAGCGTCGCGAAGACGTCGGGGAAGACGCGATGGCGCGCGCGCCGTTCGAAGGCAAACCGGTCCGCAAGTGCTTCCGCAAGCGGAGGGTCGTCGAAGCCCTGCGCGTGCAGTGCGGTTGACCAGACATCTCGGCGGTAGCCGAGCGCCCATTCTCGGAGCGCGCGAAGTCGGGGCTCGTCGCCTTCGAATCGACACCAAAGTCCCTCGGTC
>DASQWX010000179.1:0-3017 GCA_035640035.1 Gaiellaceae bacterium | reverse complement strand
AAGGCGAGGCCGTTGCTCGTGGACGAGGTGTCGGTCTTGTCGTCGACGTCCTCGGCGGTCGGGCCGACGAGCACGTTTCCGTACACGGTCGGCGCCAGCAAGACACCCTTCGTCGTCCCGGTCGGCACAGCGAGCACGATGTGCTCGACGAGAGGGCGCGCGAGCTTGTCGAAGACGATCAGCTCGCCGCGTCGGGGTGTGACGGTGAACCCGGCGTGCCCGAGCATCCTGTCGATCTCGTCGCTGCGCAGCCCCGCGGCGTTGACCACGTAGCGCGCCGTCAGCGACCCCGCGGTCGTTTCGACTCGGAAAAGTCCGTCCTCGAGCCGCTCGAGCCCGACTACCCGCGTCGCGAGCCGCAACTCGCAACCGGCGAGCACGGCTTCCGTCGCGTATGCCAGCGGGGGCGTGAAGGCACAGATGATCCCTTCATCCGGAACGTGGAGCGCGCCTTGGGCGCCCGGCCCGAGGTGTGGCTCTCGCCCGTAGAGCTCGTCCCGATCGACCTCGCGGATCGCCGTGTATCCGTTCGTGTTCGCACGCTCGACGATGCCGGGAAACGCGGCGAGCTGCTCCTCGTTCCACGCAACCAGGAGCGCGCCCACCGGCTCGAGCGGGATGCCGGCACGCGGTGCGTACTCGCTGAGCAACTCGTGGCCACGGCGGACGAGCCGCGCCTCGAGCGTCCCGGGCTTGGCGTCGAAGCCCGTATGAAGCAACGCCGTATTGGCTTTGCTCGTCCCTGCACCGACGTCGGGGCCCGCCTCGACCACGGTGCAGCGCAGCTCGAAGCGGGAGAGCTCGCGCGCGATTGCCGCGCCGACAACCCCGGCGCCGATGACGACGACGTCTCGGTCCGGGCCTTCCTCACTCACCTCGCGAGCTCGGCCAGGGCGTGGGCTGCAGCCTCCCAGCGGGCGAGGTATTCCTCCGCCGCCGGCGCCCCCAGCTTGGGCTCGAAGACCGCCGCCGACTTCCAGTCGCCCACGGCCTCGGAGGGTGTGGCCGCCGCACCGCTGCCGAGCCGCGCGAGGGCACCCGCACCGAGGGCGGTCGCATCGGCCGACGGATAGAGCTCGACCGGCGCTTGGAGAAGGTCTGCCTGGGCCTGCATGAGCGCTGCCGATCGCGTCAATCCCCCGTCGACGCGGAGACGCTCGAGCGGTCGGCCGATGTCGCCCCCCATCGCCTTTGCGAGCGAAGCCACCTGGGCCGCAATCCCCCAGATAACTGCACGGACGAGGTCGTCACGGCGGGTGGCGAGCGAGAGGCCAAGCCAACCGCCCCGGGCTTCCGGAGCCCAGAACGGCGCCCCCAGCCCGGCGAGCGACGGGACGAAAAAGACCTCGGTCTCCGCCCCGCCGATCTCGTCGAGCTGCGAGGCGCCGGCGACGAACTCGAGCTGCTCGAGCCAGGAGACAGCCGAGCCCGCGCTGTAGACCTGGCCGTCCAGGCAATACGTCGTGGTGCCGTCGAGTCGCCACGCCACGCACGCGGCGAGGCGCGATCGCGAGTGGACAACGCCTTCGCCGGCCGTTGCGAGGATGAACGCGCCCGTTCCGTATGTGCATTTCGCCTCCCCGGCCTCAAAGCATGACTCGGCGAAAAGCGCGGCCTGCTGATCAACGACGAGGCCGGTCACGGGCAGCCGCCCGCCGAAAACATTGGTCTCCCCCACCTGAGCGTCGCAATCGACGATTCCCGGCTGCTCCGCCGGGTCGAGCCCGAATAGAGAACAGGCCTCGGCCGACCAAGTGGTGCTCTGGAGATCGAGCAGCATCGTCCGCGACGCAGTCGCCGCATCCGTCACGAAGGCGTTGGCGAGACGCTGGTTCAGCCAGGCATCGACGGTCGTGACAACGCCGTCGTCGCCCTGCTCGCCCCGCAGCCAGGTCATCTTCGGCGCCGCGAAGTACGGGTCGAGCGGTAGGCCCGTCAGCTCGGTCAGCCGATCAGCCTGCTGCTCGAGATCACGCGTGACGCTCACGGCTCGCCGGTCCTGCCAGCTCAGCGCCGGACCGAGGGGCTTCCCCGTTTCCCGCTCCCAACGCAACACCGTTTCGCCCTGGTTGGCGACCCCGACGGCAGCGACTGGCGCGCCCGCTGCGTCGAGTGCCGCCCGACCCGCGCCGACAATCGACTGGAGCAGCTCCTCTGGATCCTGCTCGACCGCACCGTGCGCCCCAGCTTGCGGATGCACCGGCGCATTTCCCTCGCCGAGCACCTCGCCTCCCTCGGACACGACGAGCGCCTTCGTCGACGAGGTGCCCTGGTCGATCGCCAGAACGTTGGTCACCGAGGGCGCGATTCTCTACGACTGCGGGCCGCGGCTCAACAGTGACGCTTAAGCGCCGGCGTCAGGACCGAGCCCGTTTGCCTTCTCGATCAGGTCGCGCCCGGAATCGGCGTCGGACCATTCGAGCGCCTCGAGGACCTCTTTCGGGGTCTCGGTCTCGAGCTCGTCGGCAGGATCGCCGTTCGGATGAATAAGGCGATCCAGGAGTTTGGCGGGGCTCATCATGGTCAACTCACAGCGTACAGCAGGCTTGCGGCTATGAGCATGATCGCGATAACGGCGATAGCGGCAAAGATGTTCAGCAGGCGCACTTTCCATTTCAGCAGCTCCGCGTTCCAGACGAGCGCGTTTTCGATCGATTCGATCGCAGCTTTTAGCGTTTGGTCTTCTGGCTGGTCGAGATACGTGCCTTTCAGCGCCACGATGTTCGGGTTGTAGCGATAACGCCGCGCGAACAGAAGCAAGAGAAGCCCGCCCATACCGACCGCGAGCAACGACACGCCAACGCTCAGAACTGCGTTCCAGTGGTCGACCGCGATCGATGCGCTGAATACGAGTCCGAGCAGGACGGCCGCGAAGCCGATCAGCGTCGCGGCCTTCGAGTCGAGGCTCTCGAGCGAATGCAGCTGCTGCGACTGAGCCTCGCGCGCGAGCTCCGCGATCACGCGCGCACTTGGGTAGCTCGGCGTCTGCGGCACCGCCATCGGAGCAGGATGCCGCG
>DASQWX010000178.1:0-18463 GCA_035640035.1 Gaiellaceae bacterium | reverse complement strand
TACAAGACCGACCAGGAGGTCCGCTGGTGCCCGGGGTGCGGCGACTACGCGATCCTCGCCGCCCTGCAGGGATTCATGCCCGAGCTCGAGATCCCGAAGGAGCGAATCGTCTTCATCTCAGGAATCGGCTGCGCCGCCCGCTTCCCCTACTACATGGAGACCTACGGGATGCACTCGATTCACGGGCGGGCGCCCGCGATCGCGACCGGGCTGTCGGTCTCGCGCCCGGATCTCTCCGTCTGGGTCGTGACCGGCGACGGCGACGCACTCTCGATCGGCGGCAACCATCTGATCCACGCCCTCCGCCGCAACGTGAACATCAAGATCCTGCTCTTCAACAACGAGATCTACGGGCTGACCAAGGGCCAGTACTCGCCCACGAGCCCGCTCGGCAAGGTGACGAAGTCGACGCCGATGGGCTCCCTCGACCACCCGTTCAACCCGCTCTCGCTCGCGATCGGCGCCGAGGCGACCTTCGTCGCCCGGGCGATCGACACCGACCGCGCTCAGCTGACCGACGTCCTTCGCGGCGCCGGCAAGCACAAGGGGAGCGCGTTCGTCGAGATCTTCCAGAACTGCAACATCTTCAACGACCATGCCTTCGACTTCGTCCGCGAGGACAAGGAGAACCGGATCTACCTCGAGCACGGCAAGCCGGTGCGGTTCGGGCCGGACGGCCGGCACGGCGTGCGCTTGTGCTCGGACGGCTCCGCCGAGGTCTTCGAGGGCGACGACGATGCGCTCGTCTGGGATGCGCATCACCCTGAGGCGTCTCCCGCGTTCGCGCTTTCCCGCCTGACCCGCGACACGGTCGGCGCGACCCCGATCGGCGTCTTCCGCGACCTCGAACGGCCGGTCTACGACGAGTTGATGGAAGAGCAGCTCACGTCCGCGCGCGAGCAAAAGGAGGGCGACCTGGCCGCCCTGCTCGGCGCCGGCGACACATGGACGATCTCGTAGTCCCCTAGGCAGCCGGGTCTCCGGCCACTCCTCGGCCATCATCCGCGACGTGGAGACCTGGCGGGTAGTGATCGTTTCCCAGGTCGGTGACGCGGCCGCCAACATTGACCGGGTCCTGCGAGACGTGGGGCACGAGCCGATAGCCGTGATGACAACACGAGACTCGCTGGGAGAGGGCGGCGAGCCGCCCCGATTCTTCCTCCGTATCTTCAGCGAGTCGCCGCCGGACCTCGACATCGTCGTCCCGGCACACAGCAAACGGATCGCTCCTCTGATTGCGCCCTATGAGCCCGACCTTGCCATCTGCTGCGGCTTCCCGTGGTTGGTTCCGCCGGAGGCACTCGAGATCCCTCGTTTGGGCGCGATCAACCTCCATCCTTCGCTGCTCCCGCGCTGGCGCGGGCCGTTCCCCGTGGCGTGGGCGATTCGCTGTGGCGAGGACCTCGGCGCGACGGTCCATCGGATGGACGCGAGCTTCGACACCGGCCCGATACTGGCCCAGGGGAGCGTGCCGTTCGGAGACGAATGGAGCTGGCGAGAGCTGGGCCCGAGGCTGGAGGCTCTCGAGGCGAAGCTCCTGAGGCAGGCGCTCGACCGAGTAGCCGCCGGGGAGGAGGGTGAGCCCCAGCCCGAAATCGGTGCTCCGTACGCAGGCGACTTCGGGGACGACTACGTCTGGGTCGACTGGAACAAGCCCGTCGAGGAGGTGCTCAGGCAGATCCGCGCCTGGCAATTCGTCGGCAAGAGCCCCGGCCGCGAGCACGGACCGCTCGCCAAGGTCGGCGGCGAGACGAGACGGATTCTTCGCGCGAGCCGCACCGGCGCGGAGGGGCTCGAGGTGGAGTGTCTCGATGGCTCGATACGGATCGTGGACAGCGAGCCGGTCGCGGCGTGATTGCGACAGTTGCGCTTCAGTGCAGTGCGCGCAGCTTGGCGGGATCTGCGACCACGTCGATCTCCGCGATGCGGCCGCCGCTGACGACGAAGCCGACGACCGCGACCGGCCGCTCGCGTGGGATGACGATCACGCCAGCGTTGCCGTTCACAATCGCCGGCCGCGCGTAAGCGGCGAACGGCGTTCCACGCTCGAGGATCTGAGCCGCGACGGCCTCCGCTCCTTCGACGGGCGGGCGCGCCCGCGGGGCGACGCCGCCGGCATCGAGCCTGAAGACGACGTCCGGGTCGAGCACCTCGAGCAAGGCTTCGAAATCACCGGCCCGGGACGCGGCCAGGAAGGCGTCGATCACGCGGCGTTGCTCGCGCAGGTCTGGATCCGTCGCCGGCGTCGCGCCTCGCACCCGCCGGCGCGCGCGGCTCGCGAGCTGCCGCGTCGCCGCCTCTGTGCGGTCGACGATCGGAGCGATCTCGTCGAACGGCATCCCGAACATGTCGCGGAGCACGAACGCGAGGCGCTCGGCGGGCGTGAGCGTGTCCAGCACGACCAGCAGTGCGAGCCCGACCGAGTCTGCGAGGACGGCCTCCTCCTCCGGCCCGTTCTCGATCGTGACCACCGGCTCGGGCAGCCAGCTGCCGACGTAGTCCTCGCGGCGCGCGCGCCTCGAGCGGAGCATGTCCAAGGAGACGCGCGCGACCACCGTCGTCAGCCAGCCGCCGAGGTTCGCGACGTCCTCGGTGTCCGAACGCGAGAGTCGTAGCCAGGCCTCTTGGACAGCATCCTCGGCTTCGCTCGCCGAACCGAGCATCCGGTAGGCGACC
Organism: Gaiellaceae bacterium; assembly: GCA_035640035.1. GTDB lineage: Bacteria > Actinomycetota > Thermoleophilia > Gaiellales > Gaiellaceae > 13-2-20CM-68-14. The sequence continues at coordinate 15,787 of DASQWX010000178.1, read as the reverse complement.
GCCTGCAGGTGCCGTCGGTGGCGCTCGAACTCCTCGGTTTGCCAGTCGCTTCGGGTCACGTCACATCTCCGCGTTTCGATCCGTCATCTCCCTGACGAACGAACCGCGGCAGTTGTGACTGCCCGAAAGGAGCGCCATGAACGCAATCGAAGTGATCAAGCTCAGCAAGACCTACCCAGGCGGTGTCGAGGCCGTGAAGGGCATCGACTTCGAGGTCGCCGCGGGTGAGGTTTTCGGCCTCCTCGGCCCGAACGGCGCCGGTAAGTCGACCACGGTCGGGATGCTGACGACCACGATCGAGCCGACCGCCGGGAACGCCCGGCTCGCCGGATTCGACGTCGCGGCCGAGCCGCTCGCTGCGCGGCGCGTCAGCAGCGTCGTCTTCCAGGACGCCGTTGTCGACCGCTCGCTGACCGGACGCCGGAACCTCAAGATCCACGGGCACCTCTGGGGCGTCGAGCCCGTGGAGGCCGCCGCGAGGATCGACGAGCTTGCGGCCACCCTCGGCCTGGGGGAGCTGATCGACCGGCCGGTTGGCAGCTACAGCGGCGGCGAGCGTCGGCGGCTCGAGATCGCCCGCGCGCTCGTCTCGCGCCCGCGGGTGCTCTTCCTCGACGAGCCGACCGTGGGCCTCGACCCCCGTATCCGGGCGGAGCTGCTCGAGGTGATCGCCGGCCTGCGCAGTCGCACCGACATGACCGTGCTGCTGACGACCCACTACCTCGATGAGGCGGAGAGGCTTTGCGATCGCGTCGCGATCATCCACTCAGGCCGAATCGTCGCGCTCGACACGCCGGCGGCGTTGCTCGCACAGCTTGGACGGCAACTCGTCGAGCTCCGTGTCGACGGCGACGTGAACGGCATGCTCGCCTCGTTGCGCGAGCGGGGCATCGCCGGCCGCGACGCATTTGCGGTCGGCTCGAGGCTGACCGTCCCGCTCCACGACACGAGCTCGGGGGACGCGATTGCCGCGATCCACGAGCTCGGGCTCACCGGTGCGATCAGCGCCCGCGAGCCGACTCTCGACGACGTCTACCTGCGGCTGACGGGCGACTCGCTCGCGGCGGCCGCGTGAAAGGAGGAACGATGTCCACCGCTGAAATCGCAATTCCCGTCCGGAAAGCGCGGCCACGCTCGGTCGGGCCGGTCGCCACGCTCGCGCGCCGGCGTTTCCAGTTGACCGCCCGGACGCCCCGCGAGCTCTTCGTCCCATTGCTGACGCCGATCATGTTCGCGCTCGTGATCGCGCCGGCGCTGAAGACGGCGTTGCACACCGACGCGAGCTATGAGTCCTTCGTCGCGATCGGCACGGTCGGCTTGCTGATCCCGCTGAACACGATGTTCTCCGGGCTCAGCGTCATCGTCGACAGGGTCAGCGGCGCACAGCGCGAGCTGTTGACGGCGCCGATCCCGCGCGGGCTGCTGGTTCTCGGCAATCTGCTGGTGGCGCTCGCGATCACGGCGCTCCAGGTCGGCGTGCTGATCGCCGTGGCCGTCGCGCGTGGCATCCACTTCGACGCGACGGCCGGTGGGATCCTCTGGTTCGCCGGTGCTGGGGTGCTCTTCACCATCGGCATGTATGGGATGGCGGAGATCCTCGCCAACCGGGTGCCGCGGCAGGAGGAGTACATCGCCCGCGTGCCGGCGATCGCGATCCTGCCGTGGTTCCTCGCCGGCGCGCTCTTCCCGATCACGGCTTTGCCGAGCTTCATGACCTGGGTCTCGAAGTTCCTGCCGCTCACCCACGGGCTCGCGCTGATGCGCTACGGCCTGCGCGGGGACGGCAGCGGCTTGCATGCGATCTGGGGCATGAGCGACCCGGCCGCGATGGCAGCCCTGAGCCTGGCGGTCGTCGCCGGGTTCGCGGTGCTGCTCACCGCCGCGTCGATCCGCGTCTTCAGCCGGTCGGCCGTGCAATAGCGCCCGAACGTGGCGGCGCGGCAGGTCATGGCCGCGCCGCCACGGCCGGACCGGCCACGTCGGGGGCCTGACCCCGGACGAGCCCGAAACGAACGGACGTGTCACAGGAGCGGGTCGGTTCTGTTGCGGCACCGCGGCCCGAACGGCCTCGTCCGGGGACCGACCCCGGACGTGGCCTAAAGGCCGCGGGGCCGCTCAGCCGGTCAGCGCGCCCACAGGCGCTCGCGCGTGGCGTCCGCCAGCGAGGGGGCTCGCGCGTCGTCCGGGCGCCGGGCTGAACCACGCGATCACTGTGAGCCACGGCAAGGAAGAGCAGCGGCAGCCACGTCGCGAAGACGATGCCGAACAAGGCGATCACACTCCCACGCCCCTGTCACATTTAGCTGAGCCGAGGCGCGGACTCGGCGTGGTGCTTCAACCACTCCGTGCGGAGCTCGCGCGTCCGGCGCTCGAGCCCCGCCAGCAACCAGCGCGCCTCTTGGAGCTCCGGCATCAGCGCGTCGAGCCGGCGCACTTCGCTTGCGATGTCCGCCAGCGGGCTCGTCGGATCCGCGTTGAGCGCCGTGAGGCGTGCCTCGCTGCCCGCGACCTGGGCCTCGAGGGCGCGTGCCCAGCCGCCGGCCCTGTCGGCGACAGCGCGGAGCTCGCTCTCGGTCGCAGGATCCCCGGCCACGATCGCCCGTAGACGGGTCGCGACGGCGACGTCGAGCTTGTCGGAGGGCTTGAACACTGGGCGGCCGCGGGAGATTGCCATATCTCAGGCGCCGAACGGGAACCTTTCGCGGAGGCGCATACGGTCCAGTTCGAACTCCTCCTGCAGGATCGCCTCGGTGACGACGCAGTGAACCGGGAGCAGTGGCTCGACGCGCGCCTTCGCCTGCTCGAAGCTTGCATTCTCCGGATTCGCGTACCGCGTCAGCGTCGCGTGCGGCGGCGGATCGAATCCGGGACGGCCGTACGGCGGCAGGTTGGGGTAGAGCGCCCAGAGTCCGCGCATCGTTGCCCGCAGCTCATCGTCCGGCTCCGGCTCCACGTAGGCGACGATCCCCGGGAACTCGGTCACCCGCACCAGGTCGAACTCGAGCGGCGGGCGCTCGGCCAGGTAGGACCGAACCCGCTCCAGGTCGGCCTCCGTGACCTCTGCCGCCGGCACCCACGGGTAGTGGAGCGTCAGCGAGAACGGGATCGCCTCCGGAAGCCGCTCCGGGTAGAGCTCGCGGTGCGCCTGCGTCAGCTCGGCGTCGCAATGCTCGAGGTCGAGCGTGATCGACGTCTGCAGGGGGCGATCGCTCAACGCCGCGGCACCCGCAGGTCGGCCCAGACTCCGAAGTGGTCGCTTGCCCAGACGCCGGCGACGGGCCTGTCGAAGACGAGCTCGCAGCCGGTGATCTCGAGCGTCGGCCCGCCGTGCTCACCACAACGGACGAAGACGTAGTCGAGCCGCTTGAACGGCCAGTCCCAGTCGGCGACGAGCGGGTTCTCGGTCTTCGACGTTTCGCCGCGCTCGTCGGGGTTGATCGCCTCCCACGCGTCCCGGTAGCAGACGCTCGTTCCCTCCAGCGACTGGCGTCCGGTGATGAAGCGCACATTCGCAGCTTCGGGGTCGGAGGTGAAGTCGCCGGCAAGGACGACGTGGACGTCTCGGTCGCCGACGAGGTCTTCGAGGAACCGCGCCGCCGCGACGGCCTGCAGCTCACGCTCACGCTCGAACTGCAACTGCCAGCTCGGGACGTGGTTCGCAAAGATCAGCGGCGCGAACGGACGTGGCGCCTGGATCTCCGCCACGAGCGTCGTGCACGCGAAGTCGGCCGTGCGCGGCGTGACGTTGAGGTCGAGCTCGTGCACGTCGCCGATCGGCCAGCGGCTGGCGATCGATGCGCCCTGCCCGTCGGGTTCCCGGGCCTGCTGGTGCGCGACGTGGAAACCGGGCCCGAGCAGGTCGACGACCTGGTCGTAGTGATCCGTCTTGATCGCCTCGATGAAGGCGACGAGGTCGGGCTCGAGCTCGCGCAGGCCCGGCACGAGCACCGACCGCCGGGCCTCCCAGTCGCCTCGGATGCCCCAGAGATTGAGCGTGAGGACCCGCAACGCGCTAGTCCGTCGCCTCGGCGACGGCGAGCGGCTTCCGCCGCATCCGCGGGGAGGTGACGAAGATCGCCACGACCGCGCCGACGAACGCCGCGACCGCCGAGACGGCGAAGGCGGCCTCGAAGCCGGTCACCGACGGAACGCCGATCCCCTCGATCGTGTATGCGCTAAGCAGGACGGCGCCCATCTCGCCGCCGATGACGCCGCCGACCGTCCGCATGACCGTGTTCATGCCGGTTGCAATGCCCGTCTCGCTCGGTCGCACCGCTTCCGTGATCAGCGTTGCCATCGCAGCGAAGGCGAACCCGACGCCGATGCCGAGGACGGGCATCGGCGCGAGGATGTGCCACGGTCGGTCATGCCAGACGGCGAGTGAAGCGGCGGAGGCGCCGGACAGGACCATCCCGGCCGCCAGTGGCCACTTGAACCCGGTCCGCCGGCCGATCAGCCCGGCTGCCGGCCCCGCGAACAGCATCGTCAACGAGCTCGGCAACAGATAGAGGCCGGCCTTCGTCGCACTGGCGCCGAAGCCATAGTCGACGAGACCCGCGGTGGCGTCGGAGAGCCCGCGCGGCGTCTCGACGAAGTTCGGGAGGAGCACGAACGTGCCGAAGAGTGCGAAGCCGGTGATCAGCGCGCAGACGTTCGTCAACAGGACGGGTCTCTGTGCGAAGACGTGCATGTCGACCATCGGCTCGGGGACGCGCAGCTCGGCCGCGACCCAGGCGGTGAGGAAGATGGCAGCGCCCGCGAACAGCCCGCTGACACGTGCCGAGCTCCAGCCCCAGCTCTCTCCCTCCGTCAGGGCGAGCAGCAGACAGACAAGACCGAGCGAGAGGAGAGAGGCGCCGAGGAAGTCGACCCGGGAGGGAGTCTTGATCGGCGACTCCGGGACGAACCGGTAAACGAGCGCGGCGGCGATCGCGACCGGGATCGCGCCGAGGATGAAGAGCCAGCGCCAGGAGAGGTGGTCGACGATCAGTCCGGAGAAGACGATCCCGAACCCGCCGCCGACGCCGAAGACGGCCGAAAGGAGCCCGATGCCGACGCCGACCTTCTCGACCGGGAACTCATCGCGGATGATTCCGAACGAGAGCGGGAAGACCGCCGCGCCGAGCCCTTGCACGGCCCGGAAGACGATCAGGATCCAGATGTTCCAGGCGGCCGCGGCCCCTGCGCAGCCGACGAAGAACAGCACGAGCGAGACAAGGAGGAGGCGCTCCTTGCCGTACTGGTCGCCGAGCTTGCCGAGGATCGGTGTCGCGACCGAGGCGACGAGCAGCAGAATCGTCAAGACCCACGTCACCCAGGTCGTCGTCGTGTGGAGCTCGCGCTGGAGCGCCGGCAGCGCCGGGATCACCATCGTCTGCTGCAGCGCGTAGGCCGTGCCGGCGATCGTCAGGATCGCAAGCGTGACGTTGTAGTGCTGCCGTTCGCTCTCGCCCACCGGGGCGGAGGCTAGCGGCCTGCCGTTCGAAAACGACGAAGCCCGCGCGTGGGGCGGGCTTCGTCCTCGAGAGAGGGAGGAACCTGACCCGGAGGCTTACTGCGGGTCCGTATCCGAGTGCGCGGCACGAACCTGTCCGGGTTCTCCATTCGGATTTTGCGCCGCCTGCGTCAGGTCTCGGTTGGCGGCTGGTAAGCCGTCGGTAAAACCGACGTCGCCGGCTCCGGGGAGACGAACGCTGAACCGCGTCCCGCGTCCCGGCGTGCTCTGAACTTCGACCGACCCGCCCATTCCCTGGGTGAGCTCCTTGACGATCGACAGGCCGAGGCCCGTCCCGACCGGTCTGTCGGAGACGTAGCGCGAGTAGAGGTAGAACCGCTCGAAGGCGCGCGGGAGGTCCTCCTGCTCGAGGCCGGGTCCGCTGTCCTCGACGATCAAGGCGCCCGGCTCCGCGGATACTCGAACGACGCCCTCGGGCGGCGTCAGCCGGAGCGCGTTCTCGATCAGGTTCGAGGCGACCTGCAAGATCCGGTCCGGGTCGCCGATCGCCGGCGCGGGCGCCGGGACGAAGGCCTCGAGGGTGACGCCGAAGTCGCGCGCCGGTCCTTCGTAGCGCCGAACCGCTTCGCGGGCGATCTCGGCGAGATCGACGGGCGCGCCGTGGATAGAAAAGTCGGTCCGGTTCATCCGGGCAAGGTCGAGCAGGTCGCGGACGAGCCGCTCGAGCCGCGCGGCCTCACTCGAGATCGTCGCCACGGCCTCGTCGACGTCGAAGGCTCCTTCGCCAACACCCTCCGCGTAGCCGCGGATCGCGGTCAGCGGCGTCTTCAGCTCGTGGCTGACCGAAAGGAGGAACTGCTTCTCCGCCGCCCGCGCCTTCGCGAGTTGCTCAGCCATGTCGTTGAACGCCTGCGCGAGGCTGGCGATCTCGTACGCGCCCTCGATCGGCACCGTCCCGGGATCCTGCTCCCTGGCCAGGTGCCGGGAGGCGTCGACGACGCGGCGCACCGGCCCCGCGATCCGCCGCGCCAGTAGGTAGGCGGCCAGAGCCGCCAGGCTGATCCCGGCGCCGGCGGCGATCAGGAGACCGACGAGAAACGGATAGAACGCGCTGTTGCCGCGGCTCCTGGGCCGTAGGAGGACGAGCGCTTCGGCGGCGGGGCCCTTCGTCACTTTGCGCGCTGCGAGGAAGTAGTCGGTGCCGTTGATCGTGGCCGTCGTGTTCACGGGTTCGCCCCGCCGGACCCGGTGGAGCAGGTCACCCGGCAGGAACGGCGACGGCCGCCGAAGGGGGACCGCGTAGGCGTGCTCCTGCTGCTTCTTCAAGACGGTCTCGTTGAGCGCCTTCAGGTGCGCGAGCGGTAGGAGCGCGAATGCCTCGCGCGCGGTCAGGACATCAGCCTGGTGGGCGAGCCCCTCCAGCGTTGCGTGCTCGACTTGGCGCCGGGTCAGCACAGCGCCGATCGCGAGCATCAGCCCGATCGAGAGGACGACCACGAGCACGGTCGCCACGAACAGGTTCGTCCGCAGCGAACGGCGGCGATTCACGGCCTGACGGTCTTGTACCCGGCTCCGCGAACGGTGCGAATGAGCTCCGGCCGACCGAGCTTCCGCCGGAGCTGCGCGACGTGGACGTCGACGGTCCGGGTCCCTCCGGGATAGGTGATCCCCCAGACCCGGTCGAGCAACTGGTCGCGGCTGACCACGATTCCTGGATTTTCCAGCAAGGTCGCCAGCAGGTCGAATTCTTTCGTCGTCAGCTCGACTGTCTCGCCGTCGACGGCGACCTCGCGAGCCTTCCGGTTGAGGACGACGTCGTCGAGCGTGAGCACCTCGTCCGCGCCGCGCCCATCGGTGCGGCGCAACACCGCCTTGATGCGTGCGACGAGCTCTCGCGGCGAGAACGGCTTCGTCAGGTAGTCGTCGGCGCCGAGCTCGAGGCCGGCGACGCGGTCGGGCTCCTCGTCCCGCGCGGTCAGCATCAGGATCGGGACGTCGGAGCGCGTTCGCAGCATCCGGGCGACGTCGAAGCCGTCGATGCCAGGTAGGCGGATGTCGAGGACGACGATGCGGACCTGGTGCCGCCCCACCTCGGCCAGCGCTTCCTCCCCCGAGCGCACCCAGACGACGCTGTAGCCGCTGCGCTCGAGGTAAGCGCGGGTCATCGAGCCGATTGCATGCTCGTCCTCGACCAGAAGCACCGTGCCGCTTTGGCTCTCCCGGGGCACGGGCTTCGCGCTCATTTCAGCTTGCCGGTCGCGTAGATCTGGTCGGCCGGGTTGTCGTGATCGCGGATCGTGATCGCCGTCATGCCCCTTCGCAGCTGGACGAAGATCGCATTCTGGCCGTTCACTTTTACACGCGCGGTCGGCGAGACATCGATCGTCACGTCGGTGCCGTCGGCCTCGTGGAGGGTGAGTGTCGTCACGCCGATCTGCGTGATCCGCCCACGGTCGAGCCGGTAGTCGTGAGTCCCGGCGGGGTCCTTGACCGCGATCTCGCCGCGGATCAGCCTGTTGCCGAGCAGCGTCGCGTACATGCCCACGGGGAGCTTCGGAGGCGCCGACCTGGCGGAGCTCGCGTACACCGCGGCCGCCGGAACGTTGTCCTCGTGCGCGACCTCGATCTGCATGCCGGCGCGAAGGGCGCGGACCGTCACAATGCGTCCGTTGAGTGTCACTCGGGCGGCCGCGCTGACCGGAACCGTCACGGCCGTTCCGTTGCGCTCGAGAAGGTTGAGCGACCCGGCGCTGTACCGCTTGATCAGCCTGCCGCGGTCGACCCAGAAGCCGCGCACAGCCTGGCCTCCTCTGACGGCAATCTCGGCACGGATCAGCTTCGGCCCGAGCAGATAGCTCGAGACGCCCCGGGGCAGCAGCGGGCCGCCGGCTGCGAATGCCGTCGACACGAGCGCTAGCACAGTCCCTGCAAGCAGGGTAAACCTGAGGCCTCGCCGGGTCATGCTCTCATTGTTGCCGCGAAGGTCAGGCTTCGTCGGGCGGGATGTAAGACAAACGTAAAAACGCCGCTAGTGGGGCACGGTCTGCGTCGCGAAGACGGCCTCGCGGTAGCTACCCCGGATCGGAGCCGACGCGAGCGGGAGGATCGGCGTCGGCCTGCCGCCGACCCACGAGGTCGAGATGTAGTCGCCGAGCATGCGGCCGAGACCTGTATACGCAAGCCAATTCGAGCGCACCGTCTCGGCGTTGAGCCGCTGTGCAGGACGCCAGGTCCTCCCGCCGTCGTCGGAGAGCGAAAGCCAGGCGTCGATCGACGCCTGGCAGTCGTAGTTGCAGCCCGTCGGTATCGGCGCCGAGTAGTAGGCGAGCGCGACGCTGACGCGGGCGCCCGTCCCGATCGTCGCGAGCCCTGGGAGGAAGTGATTGACGTACGTACCGCGACCACCTGTCGGTACGCGAGTGGGCCCGGACCACGTCACACCGTCGCGCGACTTCGAGAGCACGATTCCATTCGACTCGCACTCGGTGACGTAGCGACAGTCCGTCCATGCCAGGTACAGCGTCCCGTCGCCGTCGACCGCGACGGAGGGAAGCGGGGGCACACGCAGCTCGAGGACGTCGTTCACGCTCAAACGCGCGATCACCGTTGCAGGCTGGAACGTGGCACCGCCGTCGAGCGAGCGGATCTCGGCCATCTGGTTGAGACTGCTGTCCGGAGAATTGTGGATCGCGAACGGGATCACGAGCATCCCGTTCGGGCGAATGACGGGCTGGACGCCGTTGGCGATGTCCTTCAGCGCCGGCGGAAGAAGCCAGCCGACCTGTGCCGCCCACGTGCGGCCGCCGTCGAGCGACGTTCGCGTCATCACGCCTTCGTTCTCGAAGTCCATGTACGAGAGGTAGCAGCGGCCTCGAAACGGGCTCTTCGCCCAGTCGTCGCAGGTCAGCCACTCCTTGTCGTAATCGCCTTCGTCACGCTGCGCCGCGATGACCGGAGGGCCCCAGGTGACGCCGTCGCGCGAGCGGCTGACGGTCAGCACGGTCGCTTCCCCCGCCGCGGCGACGGTGCCGATCAGCCAGGTCCTGTGAACGGCGTCGTACGCGACGACCGGATCGCTGACGCGCTCAAACAGGCCGGAGGGCACCGAGAAGATCGACAAGCGGGGCAGCAGCCCGGTCTTCCAGGTCTCGCCGGCGTCGTGCGACGTCGCGAAGCCGATGTTCGCGGCGCCGCTGTCGACGAAGCGGCCGACCTGGAAAGCGGTCACGATCGTCCTTCCGCGGGCGAAGCTGTCCGGCTCGACTTCGGTCTCGTGTTGCGCGCCGCCGCCACGGTACGGATCTCTCGAGAGACGGCGGCTGACAACCTCGCATCCGCGGAGCGAATCGTTGAGGTCAGCTGTGGCAATGTCGTGACCCCGGCCGCAGCTGACCGTGTCCGCCGTGCCGTCGGCGGCGGCGATCCGGTCGTTGCCGGTGCCCCCGCGGAGGACGTCTGCCCCCGTGCCGCCGTTGATCAGGTCGTTGCCACCGAGCCCGTCGATCCTGTCGTTGCCGCCGTACCCGTAGAGGACATCCCTCCCCTGGGTGCCGATCAGGCGGTCGGGGCGTGCGCTGCCCTTGAACGTCCCCCCGGCGGCGGCGCCCGTGATAACGAGCGACGCAAACCAGACGAGCAGGACGCGACGCACTAACACGAACCCTACTCCTGCAGGCGCGGAATCTCGAACGTTTTCTAGGCGGGCTGGGCCTCCTCGCGGACCCGGGGTAGCTGCGGTAAGGCGGTGAGCGCGACCAGTGCCGTGACCGCGCCGGCGACGCCGAAGGCAAGCTCGGTTCCGCCCCTCGCCGCGAGCCAGCCGGTCAGGACGCCGCCGAGCGGCGCGAGCCCGTTGAAGGCGAAGTAGTAGAAGCCGATCACGCGGCCGCGGAGATGGTCGGGTGCGCGAAGCTGCAGGACCGCATTCGAGTTCGCCGTGTAGACGGTGAAGCAGATCCCGGCGATGAAGAGGAGCACGATCGCCGGACCGAGTGAGTGCTGCGGGGCGAGCACGAGCTCCGCGATACCGAGCCCGCCTGCGCCGGCGACAAGAGCCTTCCAGCTTGCGCGCGACAACGCGGCCGAGAGCAGTCCACCGACGAGCGCGCCGGCGCCGAAGCACGCGGCGATCAGTCCGAAGACCCCGGGGCCCGAATCGAGCGTCCGCCGGGCGAGCACCGGCAGCAGGACGTTGAAGTTCATCGCGATCGTCGAGATCGCGACGAGCATCGTCAGTACGAGGCGAACGTGCGGGCTCTCGCGCGCGTACGTGATGCCCTCCCGCAGCCCGCCGATGAGCGTGGGCGCGACCTCGCTGGGAGCGAAGGCGACGAGCCGGCTCGTGTCCATCAACAGCAAGCCGGCGAGCACCGCGACGAAGCTCGCCGCGTTGATCGCGAATGCGGGCCCGACGCCGAACGCCGCGATCAGCAGGCCGCCGACGCCGGGGCCGACGATCCGCGCGGCATTGAACAGGGACGAGTTCAGGGCCACGGCGTTCGGCAGTTCGTCACGGCCGACCATCTTGAACGTCAGCTGCTGACGCGAAGGCGCATCGAGAACGAGCACGATTCCCGTCACGACGGCGAGGACGTAGACCATCCAAACGTGGACGACTCCCGCGAGGACGATTCCGGCGAGCGCGGCCGCGATCACCATCCTGATCGCCTGCGTGACAACGACTGTGCGCCAGGTGTCGAGCCGGTCGACCACCACTCCGGCGATCAGGCCGAGGACGCTGAACGGCACGAACTGACAGGCGGCGAGGAGCCCGACGGCCACCGCCGAGTGCGTCAGCGCCAGCACGAGCCACGCCTGAGCGACCTTGTCGATCCAGGTACCGGTCTGCGAGACCGCCTGGCCGAGAAAGTAGAGCCGGTAGTTCCGATGGATGCGGAGGCTCGCGAAGGCGCGTCGGTTGATCGTCAGGATCGCAGCCGTCATTCGTCAATCAACTGCTGGAGAGGCTCGATCGCCGCATCGACCGCCGCCACCTCCGCCTCCGAGAGACCCCTCAATCGCGCGGCGAGCCAGGCGGTTCGCCGCGACTTGACCGAGCGGAGCACGCGCTCGCCCTCGGCCGAGACGCGAAGCCCGATCCGACGACGGTCTTCGTCGGACGCCTCGCGCTCGATGAGGCCGGCCGCCTCGAGGCGGCCGACGTACTTCGACATCCCGGGTGCGGACATCCGCTCGAGCGCGGCAAGCTCGCGGACGCCGATCCCGGGCTGACGCTGGATCGTGAACAAGAGCGACGCCTGGCCGCCGGTCACGCCGAGCGAGTGGATCTCCCGGCGCAGGTGGCGGTTCAGCTTCAGCAAGACCGGCCGGAGCCGGTTTGCGACGGTGAGTGGATCGACGGCTGTGGTGAGTGCGGACAAGGACAGGATTCGTTAACCAAGTTAACGGTAGCAGCTAACGCGTCCGTGACCCCCCAACCGGGTGATCTAGGTCACAACCTTTGGTATCGAGCCGGCGGCCGCGCCGCCCGGAGCTAGCTCTGGGAGTCGGCGGGCAGGAGATCGACCGAGACGATCGTCTCCGGATTGAGGTAGCGGCCTCCGAAGAACGGCCAGTCGCCGCCTTCCTTGGTCAGGTCGGCCACCACTGCGAGGCCGAGTGCCGCTGCTTTCTCGGAGCCTTCCGTCTCGCCTGCCTCGATGAGCTCGCCGGTGGTCAGCCGGATGGCGATCGTGTACCGCGCTGCCGTTCCAGACGCCTGCGCAGGCTCAGGCGTTGGCGCCAGCCTGGCCTCAGGCTCGGGCGCCGGCTCCACCACCGGCTCCGCGGGTGCAGGAGGCGGAGCCTCGATTCCATGTGCAGCCCGGAGCTCCGCGACTTCCTCGGCGGAGACCCAGCCGCGCTCGACGATCACGTCGAGCACGGGCTTGCCCGTCTCGAGCCGGTCGCGATGGGCCTGAGCCAGCTGGCCCATCGAAAGCTTTCCCGCTTCGACGAGATCCGCTTCGGGTGGAGGCCGAAGCGGCGTCGGCTGGTCATGGGCCGGAGCCTCGCGTAGCTCAGGGTGGTCCTTTTCAGGCGGGCTGACCGGAGGCCCGGCCGAGAGCCCGATCGGAGCTGTTGCAGACGATGGATTCATAAGCCGCAGGACAGAGAGACGCCGATCTCTCCGGCTCTCGTTATCGGTCACGAAACCGGCGGCTGCGTCCCTCTAAAGGATGACCCTGCGTTTCGCGGGTTTTCGGAGCGGCTAAGACGACCGCTGGGATGGCTTTTCGGCGCAGATCGAGCGCGCCGGCGCGCGTCGACGAGCCGGTCGACGGCCCACCGGTCGTCGAGGAGGAGCGGTACGTACCGCCGCGCCGCCCGCCCGTGCCCGAGATCTGGCCCTGGCTGTTGCTCCTCCTGCTCCTCGTGATCGGCGGCGTGCTCGCCGCCTATTTCCTCGCGCGCGACAACGACCACAAGAAGACGTCGGGAGCCGTGGTCACGGTTCCGGCCCTCGTCGGCCTCAAGCAGAACGAGGCCGTACGCCGGCTGAATGAGCGCGGCCTCGTGCCGCAGCTCTCCTCGCGGCCGAGCAAGTTCCCGCCAGGAACGATCTTCGCCCAGGATCCCGGCGCAGGGGCCAAGCTGGATCGCGGCTCGCGCGTCTCGTTGTCGACGTCGGCCGCGGCGGTCACGCACGTCCCGGGTGTCGTCGGCCTGAAGACCACGCACGCGGTCACCCGGCTGAAGGCGGTGGGCTTACGATCCCAGATCACGAGCGTCCCGGCGAAAGCACCGACCGGCGTCGTCGTTGCGGAGCGCCCGAAGCAGGGGACGAGCGTCGCCAAGGGCTCGACGGTCGCGCTCAACGTCTCGAAGGGGCAGGCAACCGTGCCGGACGTGGTCGGGCAACCGGTCTCAGCGGCCAAAACTGCGCTGAGGGCGGCGGGCCTCGTCCCGGTCGCGTTCCAGGTGCCCGGCGCCGAGCCGAAAGGGACGGTGACCGCGCAGAATCCCGCGTCGAACACGAAAGCGGCGCGGGGCTCGAAGGTGCGCATCAACGTCTCCACCGGCTCGCAGGCGGGCGGCGGGACGACGAGCGCGAGTTCGACGCCCGCGGCACCGCAAGCGGTCAAGGTCCCGAACGTCGTCGGCCTGCAGCAAGCGCCGGCTCAGCGACGGCTCCACGCGGCCGGTCTCGGCAGCCGCGTCAGGTACGTCTCGTCCCAGCAGCCGGCGGGCAAGGTGGTCGCGCAGAAACCGTCAGCGGGGACTCGGATCCGGAAGGGCTCGAGGGTGCAGCTCTCCGTGTCGATTGGGCCGAGCACGACGACCGCCGCGGTGCCGGACGTCGTCGGCCAGGACCAACAGAGCGCGACGAGCACGCTCCAAGGCGCGGGGTTCCAGGTCCAGGTGATCATGATTCCGCCGCCGGATCCGAGCCAGAGCGGCACCGTCATCGACGAGCAACCGGGCGGCGGGACTCGCGCGCCGGAGGGCTCGACCGTGACGATCTACGTCGGCTCTTGAAAGACCTTCGAAGCGCCCTAGGTCCAACGAATCTCGAACCCGTTGCTCAGCCGGGAGGGTCCCGGCTCGTGATGTTCCTCGCACTCGGGTTTCCGCTCGAAGGCGAGGAAGTCTGAGCGAGCTCTCGGCGACAACCAGACCGGCACGCCTCGCTCGTGTTCTGGGGCGTGCGCCTTCGCTCTTGCGCGGCAACCGCGACTTCCGACGCTTCTGGACCGGCCAGACCATCTCGCTCTTCGGCGACCAGATCACCTCGCTCGCGGTCCCGCTCGCGGGCGTGCTCGTGCTCCATGCGGGGCCGGCGCAGATGGGCTACCTGACGGCGGCGAACCTGGCTCCCTACTTGCTGTTCTCGCTCCACGCGGGAGCCTGGGTCGATCGACGCGGCCGCCGGCGCCAGGTGATGATCGCCGCCGATCTCGGACGGGCCGCCCTCATCGCGGCGGTGCCCGTCGCATACGCCTTCGGATCGCTGACGCTCGCCCAGCTCTACGTCGTCGCCTTCCTCACGGGCGCGCTGAGCATGCTCTTCTTCGTCTCCCAGAGCACGCTCTTCGTCTCGCTCGTCCCCAGGGAGGACTACGTCGAGGCAAATTCCTTCCTGCACGGGAGCCGCGCCTTTTCCTTCGCGGCCGGGCCGCCCGCGGGCGGCCTGCTCGTCCAACTGCTGACCGCCCCCTACGCGCTCGTCGTCGACGCCGTCTCGTTTCTCGTCTCGGCCGTATTTCTGCGCCGAATCGATCCGCTCGAGCCGCCGACGTCGACGGACGAGTCCGGCCGCGTGATCGCCGGAGCCCGCTTCATCCGACGCTCGCCGGTGATTCGCGCCTCGCTCGGGGCGACGGCGACGATCAATTTCTTCAACTTCGCCTTCTTCGCCCTGTTCATCCTCTACGCGACCCGTTACCTGCACGTCGGCCCCGGGCTGCTGGGCGTCGTCCTCGGTGCCGGAGCCGTCGGGGGCCTGCTCGGCTCGGTGCTGACGCCGCGCCTCGGACGGCGCATCGGAATCGGTCCCGCCTTCCTGGCCGGGTGCATCCTCTTCCCTGCGCCGATCGTGCTCGTGCCCCTCGCGGGCGGCCCGAAGCCATTGGTGCTGGCGTTGCTCTTCCTGGCCGAGTTCGGATCGGGCCTCGGCGTGATGGTGCTCGACATCAGTGCCGCCTCGATCTTCGCGGCGTTGATCCCGAACGAGCTCCGGGCGCGCGTCTCCGGGGCCTATCTCGTCGTGAACAACGGCATCCGCCCGCTGGGCTCGCTGTTCGGCGGCGCGCTCGGGAGCGCGATCGGCGTGCGGAACACGCTCTGGATCGTGACTGTGGGGGCGATCGCCGGCTTCCTCTGGCTACTTCCCTCGCCGGTGCTCGGGCTCAAGGATCTCCCGGAGCCGGACTTCGCCGACTAACCGGCGCGGAGGTTCTCGACCGCCCGGGCGAGAATGTCGCGAAGCGCGCGCTGGTCATCTTCCGAGAGCGAGGCGATCGGCTCGGGCGGCTCGCTCATCAGCTCCATCACCTGCTCGCGCAGCCGCGACCCGGCCACGGTGATCGTCAACGCCTTGACGCGACGGTCGCCTTCCAGGCTCTGGCGCCGGACGAGCCCGCGGCTCTCGAGCCGGTCAGCGATCCCAGTCACATTCGAGGCGTCGCAGAAAAGGCGGTCGGCGAGCGCGCTCATCGGCAACGGCTGCTCGGGATCGAGGAGCCGAAGGGCGTGGGCCTGGGAGAAGCTGAGGCCGAGCTCCGCGAGCTTCGCACCGACCTTCACCCGCTGAGCCATGCCGAGCTCGAAGAAGAGCTTCTGGGCCTCGTGAGCCGGCCCCGTCTTCGGCTTCGCCTGCACCGCCACGTGGTC
>DASQWX010000177.1:0-2814 GCA_035640035.1 Gaiellaceae bacterium | reverse complement strand
CTACCGTGAACGCATGAGAATGCGTTACGCAGACGGACACGGCGGCCGAAGGGCGTTCTCCGCCGATGGACAGCCGGAGCGCCCCGCCGATCCTGCCGTGCGCCGCGCGAACCTCCGCCGCGTCGCGATCCTCTTCAAGGCCTACCGCTGGCGGCTCGGCGCCGTCCTCGGGCTCATCGGGATCTCGGCCCTCCTGAGCATCGTCTCGCCGTTCCTCGTGCGCGACATCTTCGACAAGGCGCTGCCGAGGAACGACGACCGCCTCCTGACGATCCTCGTCCTCGGGCTGATCGCGATCGCCGTCGTGACGAGCGTGCTCGGCGTCTTCCAGACCTGGCTTTCGAACCTCGTCGGACAGCGCGTCATGCACGACCTGCGGACACAGGTCTATCGGCACCTGCAGCGGCTCTCCCTCGCGTTTTTCACGCGCACCCGCACCGGCGAGGTGCAGTCCCGGATCGCAAACGACATCGGCGGCGTCGAGGGGGTCGTCACCTCGACTGCGACGTCGATCGTCTCGAACGTGACGACGGTGATCGCCGCCGTCTTCGCGATGTTTCTCCTCGACTGGCGCCTCGCCGTTTTCTCGCTCGCGCTCGTCCCGATCTTCGTCCTGCTCACGCGCCGGGTCGGGAACGTGCGGCGGCGCATCACGACCGACCGGCAGCGGACGATGGCCGACATCTCCACGCTCGTGGAGGAGTCCCTCTCCGTCTCCGGGATGCTGCTCGGGAAGACAATGGGGCGAAGCGGCGAGCTCGCCGACCGCTTCGAGGGCGAGTCCGACCGGCTCGCCGGCCTCGAGGTGAAGAGGGTGATGGCCGGCCGCTGGATGATGGCGTCGATCCAGATGAGCTTCTCGATCATGCCGGCGCTCGTCTACTGGTTCGCCGGACAGAGCTTCATCGGCGGGGTCTCGCTCGGCACCGTGGTCGCGTTCACCACGCTGCAGACACGCCTGTTCTGGCCGATCGGCTCCCTCCTCAACGTGCAGCTCGACGCCCAGACCTCGCTCGCGCTGTTCGACCGCGTCTTCGAGTACCTCGACCTCCCCGTCGAGATCACCGAGGGCGAAGACGCCGTCGACCTCCCGCCCTGCCGCGGCGATGTCGCTTTCGACCACGTCTGGTTCCGCTACGGCGACGGCCCGTGGACGCTCCAGGACATCAGCTTTGAGGTGCCCGCCGGCACGACGACGGCCCTCGTCGGCGAGACCGGGTCGGGGAAGACGACGGTCGGCTACCTCGTCGCCCGCCTCTACGACGTCGAGCGCGGCAGTGTGACGATTGACGGGATCGACATCCGCAGCGCGACGATGGCCTCGCTCGCGCGCACCCTCGGCGTCGTCTCGCAGGAGACATACCTCTTCCATGCCTCGATCAGGGACAACCTCCGCTTCGCGAAGCCTGAGGCCTCTGACGAGGAGATCGAAGACGCCGCCCGCGCGGCGCGCATCCACGATCTGATCGCGAGCCTGCCCGAGGGCTACGACACACTCGTCGGCGAGCGCGGCTATCGCTTCTCAGGAGGCGAAAAACAGCGCATCGCGATCGCGCGAACCATTCTCCGCAACCCGCCGGTTCTCGTGCTCGACGAGGCCACGAGCGCCCTCGACACGCAAACCGAGCGCGCCGTCCAGGAGGCGCTCGACCGCCTTGCCGAGAACCGGACGACGATTGCGATCGCTCACCGGCTCTCGACCATCCGCGACGCCGATCAGATTCTCGTGCTCGACGGCGGCGAGATCGTCGAGCGCGGCACGCACGACGAGCTCCTCGCGCTCGGAGGACACTACGCGCGGCTCGTTTCGCGCGACGCGGATCTTGGTCCGACCGTGCGCGTGCCCTCCGAGGAACTGGCCTAGTTTCAAGAAAGGAGGCTCTATGGCGACGAAGACAGATTTCAGCGAGAACGAGTGGGAAACGCTGCACAAGGGCGTGACCGGAGCGGGGTTCCTGGTGGCAGTCAGCGACCGCGGCTTCTTCGACACGTTCAAGGAAGCGGGTGCCCTGGCCCGCCATCTCCGCGAGGCTCGGGAAAGTGGCTCGAGCGAGCTCATCCGCGAGCTCGCCGACACGCGGAGCACAGGCTTTGGGATTACAGAGTCCCCGACCGAGATCGAGACGGAGACGCTCGACGCCCTGCGGAACGCGATCCAGACGCTCCAAGCCAAAGCGCCCGACGAGGTCGATGCCTACCGGAGCTTCGTCCTCGAGGTTGCCGAGTCGGTCGGCAACGCGGCTGGCGGCGGCGAGACAGCGGAGAGCGCTGCGCTCGAGAAAATCAGGTCGGCGGTCGACGGCGGATAGCCGAGTGACCGCGGCGGTTGACGTACACGGCCGCCGTCGGGTTGAGTCGCGCCATGGCCGAATTCACCGCCGCAGTCGAGAACTACGACCGCTTCATGGGCCGCTATGCCACCGGGCTGGCGCCGAAGTTCGCCGATGCCGCCGGCGTGCGCGCCGGCATGCGGGTCCTCGACGTCGGCTGCGGCCCGGGCGCGCTCGCCGTCGAGCTCGCCGGGCGCGTCGGCGAGGACAACGTCGCCGCGATCGACCCCGCCCCCCAGTTCGCCGCTGCCTGCCGGGCACGCATCCCGGGCGCGGACGTGCGCGAGGGCGTCGCCGAGTCGCTGCCCTGGGACGACGGCACCTTCGACGCGGCGATGTGCTCGCTGGTCGTCGCCTGGATGAGCGACGCCGACCAGGGCATCGGGGAGATGGCGCGCGTGACGAAGCCCGGCGGCACCGTCGCCGCCGCGATGTGGGACATCCCCGGCGGCGGGCTGCAGATGCTCTCGCACTTCTGGCGCGC
>DASQWX010000176.1:0-9429 GCA_035640035.1 Gaiellaceae bacterium | reverse complement strand
CCCCGGTGCCAGACCCCCGGACACGGCCGGAAGCGACACAAACCGCCAAAGCAAGCGATCCGCGGGACGGGGGGTCGCGCAGGTCAGGGCTCGGCTAGACCAGTCCCGGGGCCAGACCCCGGGACACGGCCCTGCAAGGTGCGTCGCAGGTCGCGCGCCGCTCGCGCCCGGTGCGAGTTCTCAGCCTTCCACTCGTTGCCTAGCTCAGCGACCGTTCGCTCCTCCCCAACGGGGACGAAGATCGGGTCGTAGCCGAATCCCTCGGTTCCGCGAGCCTCGGTGGCAATCCGGCCTTCGAGTACGCCCGTTCCGCGCACCTCGCGTCCGCCGGGCGAGAGTGCGACCAGCTCGCACACGTAGCGCGCGCGGCGTCCTTCGCCTTCGACGCCACCGAGCTCCGCGAGCAGGCGCTCGACGGGCTCCTCGCCCCCGAAACGAGCCGAGTGGATCCCGGGCCGCCCACCGAGCCCCTCCACCTCGAGCCCGGAGTCCTCGCCCAGCACCCACCCGTCGTCGACGAACTTCAGGCCGTGGCGTGCCTTTCCCAGCGCGTTCTCGTAGTAGCTTTCGCCCTCCTCGGGCGGGTAGCCGCCCGCATCCAGAAGGTCGAGCTGCCAGCGGTCGAGCACTCGACCGAGCTCGCGCAGCTTGTTCTCGTTCCGCGACGCGAGCTTCAGGTTCAGTCGGCCCAACGCACCTCGAGCACTTGGTCGACGTCGGCGAGCTTCGACACGAGCTGCTGGCTCGACTCCCTCGGCGGCAAGTCCAGCGTCAGCTCGAGTGTGCGGCGGTCGCCCTCCTGGCGGATCTCGATCACCTCGATGCGAGCTTCCGCCTCGACCGCATCGATCACCCCCGCCGGGCTCTGTCCGGCAGGAAGCTGCACGAGGAGCAGGCCCGTGACGCCGCGGAACCGGTGCACGACCCGGTAGGCGAGCATCCGCAGCGGCCAGAGGGCGACGAGCGCGACAGCAGTCGTGATCACGGCCGCCGAGTAGTAGCCCGCTCCGGAGGCGAGGCCGATCGCCGCAACGACCCAGAGCGTGGCCGCCGTCGTCAGCCCCCGGACGGCCAAACCCTGGCGGATGATCGCTCCTGCGCCGAGGAACCCGATTCCGGTCACGATCTGCGCCGCGATCCGCGTCGGGTCGGCGCGGACGACGGACGCACCCGACGTGAGGAACTCGCGGAACCCGTAGGCGGAGACGATCGTGAAGAGCGCCGACCCGACCGACACGAGTAGGTGCGTCCGCAGGCCGGCCTCGCGGTCGCGGAGCTCCCGCTCCAGTCCGAGCACCGCGCCCAGCACCGCAGCGAGCGCCACGCGGCCGAGGACCTCCGGCCAGGAAAGCGACGGGATGCTAGATGCGAGAGGGATGCTGTTACTCAAATGCCGGATTCTCCTTGCGGCCGGGTTGAAACGGCCGTACCGGCGAAGCCGCCACGGCCTCCAGACGGCATCGCAAGCGACGCCTCAGACGCGAGCAGCAGCACCGGCGGCCTCCTCCTGTGCTGCAGCGATCTGCTCGATGCCCCCGGCCGCGAGATCGAGCATCTCGTCGAGCCGCTCTCGTGAGAACGGCTCCTGCTCGGCGGTCGCCTGCACCTCGATTAGCCGGCCGTCGCCGGTCATGACGACGTTCATGTCGACCTCGGCGGTCGAGTCCTCCGCGTAGTCGAGATCGAGGAGCGTCTCGCCGTCGACGACTCCTACGGAGACGGCGGCGACTGAGCCCCGAAGCGCCTTGGAGAGCCCGAAGCGGTCGAGCGCGAGCCGCGCGGATACGTAGGCGCCGCAGATCGCCGCGCAGCGGGTGCCACCGTCGGCCTGGAGCACGTCGCAGTCGAGCCAGAGCGTCCGCTCGCCAAGGGCTTCGAAGTCTGTGACCGCGCGGAGCGCGCGGCCGATGAGCCTCTGGATCTCGACAGTGCGGCCTCCCTGCCTGCCACGCGACGCCTCGCGCTGCGTCCGCTCGCCGGTCGACGCCGGCAACAGCGAGTACTCGGCAGTCATCCAGCCCCGGCCGCGCCCCACCAGCCAGCGGGGGACGCCTTCCTCGATCGAGGCCGTACACAGCACCTTCGTCTTGCCCTGGGAGTAGAGAACGGAGCCGTGCGGCTGCTCGAGCCAGTTCGGCTCGAGCTCCAGTGGCCGCAGCTCGTCCGGCCGCCGTCCGTCACCCCGTGTCATCAGGCCGCCCGCTTCAGCTCGGCGAGCTCGACGTGCTCGACGGCGGCGATCGGCAGCTGCAGGAACCGTTGGCCCAGGACGCGGAACACCTCCGGATCTCCCGTGGTGAGGAAGCGGTACGAGCCCTCCCGGGCATCGTCGTTCTCGATTCCCTTACGGGCCAGCGTCTCGGCGACCTCGCGTGCGGTCTCCTCGGCTGAGAAAACGAGGGTGACTCGGCGCCCGAAAACGCGTTGGAAGATCGGCCTGATCAGGGGATAGTGGGTGCAGCCGAGGATGACCGTGTCGACCTCGGCGGCCTTCAGCGGCCCCGCGTACTCGCGCACCGCCTCGGTCGTCTCGGCTCCGAACGGGTCGTCGCCTTCGATCAGCGGAACGAGCCTCGGGCAGGCCAGTGCGGTGAGCTCGGCACCGGCGTCCAGCGCGGCGACGAACTCGGCGTAGCGCCCGGCCTCGACGGTCGCCTTGGTCGCCAGCAGCCCGATCCGGCGGTTGCGGCTCGCCTGCACGGCCGCGTGGGCTTCCGGCTGGATCACGCCGACGACGGGCAGCGAGAGCTCGGCTTGGAGCTGGGGCAGGGCAGCCGAGGTCGCCGTGTTGCAAGCCACGAGGACGAGCTTCACCTCCTGGCGCTCGAGGTAGCGGCCGATCTCGAGCGCGTATCCGCGCACCTCGTCGAGCGGACGCGGCCCATAGGGCAGGCGTGCGTGGTCACCGAGGTAGAGGAAGTCCTCGTGCGGCATCGTCACGAGGCACTCGTGCAGGACGGTCAGACCGCCGGTGCCGGAGTCGAAGACGCCGATCGGCCGCGCGTCCATTCGCGCGATCGTACAAGCGACACAACGTGGAGACGTTTTTCGCGATACAACTCCCTCACCAGAAGGACCGCTGGCGACACCAAGGAAGGGGTTATGAAGAGATCCAGCCGTTTGACCGTTCTCGCATGCGCGGCGGCGCTCGCGCTCACATTCGTCGCGGTTGCGGCCGCGACGTATGCGCCGTCGATGGGCATCTTTCAACAGACGTACAAGCCGGGAGCGGGCAAGGCCGTCACCATCGTCGTCGCCCAGGAGGCGGCCGACGATCCGACGGCGCGAATCGTCATCTACGCGCCGGCCGGCTACAAGGCAAACCTGAGCAAGACCGCGGGCACGACGATCGGGGACGTCATCGCCCACGTCAAGATCTTCGACCTCAGCCAAAACACGTTCACGCTGAGCGGACCGGTCAAGGCGGACAGCCCGGCGAACTACCCGGCTGCGACGAACCTCTGCACGCCGGGCGTCACGCACGAGGCGGTGTGGACGTTGAACGCGGCGCTTCCGAGCCAGCCGGCGAATCCGATCCCGGTCTACGTCGACCACACGAGCGGAGCCGAGGCTTCGTTCAGCTCGGTGAAGATGACCGTCTGCTTCCGTGATCCGAACCTTCCCGCCGGCGATCCGCGCCGCTCGCCGAACGGGACGAAGTTCCTCGATGCTGCGTTCACCGTGAAGGGCGTCTTCACGAACCCGTCCGGCGCCGGCGAGCAGGCCTGGCGCTCCATCTTCACGCCGTACACGCCTGGCACCGGGGTCCCGAATGCGCCCGGGACGCGTGAAGCGCAGGGACTCGTGCCGATGCCGTACGCGCTCTCGATGAAGCGCATCAAGGCGCGGCGGGGCTTCCTCCGCTTCGCCGGCACGCTCAACCTCGCCGGCAAGGCGCCGACCGGTACGTCGGTGGTCCTCTACGCGGCAGTCAAGAGGGGCAAGACCCTGATATTCAGGTCGGTCGCCTCCACGAAGACGAAGCGTGGCGGCAAGTACGTCTTCAATCGCCGCGCCCCGCGCGCTCTCGCCTACTTCTTCGTCGAGCGGCCGCCGGTCCAGCTTGCCTGTCTGCCGGCAATCAGCGCCGCGCCGTGTACGGCGGCGATCGAGAGCAACGCGATCAGCCGCGTGATCAGAGTCCTTGCGCCGCGCAGGCGCTAGCCGGAGGCTTCACGCTCTCTCGAATAGGGCCTCCTTCGGGAGGCTCTGTTCGTTCGCCGCTACAGTGGTCCCGCGTGGACGTGCTGGCCGTGATTCACGGAGCCCAGGTGCGCGCCGGGGTCTTTGGCGAGGTCGTCGAGGCTCGGGGCCACAGGCTCGACGAGTGGAGCCTTGCCTGGGAGACGCCTTTGCCGCAGCCGCTCGACTCCTACGGAGCCGTGCTCGTCTTCGGTGGCGCTATGCACGCCGATCAGGACGATCGCCACCCTTGGCTTCGCGAGGAAAACCTCTTCCTCGAGCGCCTGCTGATGCTGCACAGGCCCATTCTCGGCGTCTGCCTCGGCGCGCAGCTGCTCGCGAAGGCCGCGCAAGCACCTGTCTACCGTGCAGAGACGCCGGAGGTCGGCTGGTTCGACGTCGAGCTCACAGACGAAGCGGCCGACGACCCCATCTTCTCGCAGCTACCGCGCCGCTTCGAGGCCTTCCAGTGGCACTACTACGCCCACGACGTACCGGGCGGAGGGGTCGAGCTCGCGAGAAGCCCCGTCTGTACCCAGGCATTTCGCCTCGGCGACAGCGCCTGGGGAATCCAGTTCCACGCAGAGGTAACGCTCGCCCAGGTCGAGAACTGGCTCGAGCACGACGTCGAAGAGGAAGATCGGAAGCACCTCGCTCCCGACTTGCTCGAGAGGACGAGGGCCCAGATCAGTGCCTGGAACGACCTCGGCCGAGCGCTCAGCGGCGCGTTCATCAAAGCCGCCGAGCGCGTGGCCGTCGCCGCGTAGCGATGTGATCTAGATCACATCGTCTCGATCGGCAGCTCGGCATGGCGCGACCACTCGTGCCACGAGCCGGGATAGTTCCGCGCCCGGTAGCCGGCGGCTCGCAGCGCCAGCGTCGCCCGGGCCGATCGGGAGCCCGAATGGCAGTACGCGATCACCTCGGCGCCCGCGGGGGCACCGACGGTGGCCTGGACCTCGGACTCCGGCTTCGGCAGGCCGGGCTCCTCGAAGAGCTCTTCCTCGTCGATCCGCTTCGCGCCCGGGATGTGGCCCTGGCGCGGATCGCACGGATACCCGCCGTGGCCGTGGAACTCTTCCTCGGTCCGGACGTCCAGCAACGTCAACCCCTCCTCGCCGAGACGCCGCTCGACCTCGGCACGCGTCGGCAGCGCGCCCAGTCGCGGGGCGAGGCGGACTTTCACCGGCTCGAGCTCGACCTGGCCGACCTCCACCTCGCCCGGCCAGGCGGCGATTCCTCCCAGCAGCACCGCCACGCGCGGATGGCCCGCGAGTTCGGCGAGTTGCGCCGACGGCATCGCGCCGACGCCGTCGCCGCGGTCGTAGAGGACGAGCCGCTCGTCGCCGGTGACGCCGTGACGACGGAGCCGCAGCCCGATCTCCTTCGCGAGCTCCTCGATCACGTCGGCGTCGCTCATCGGAGGCGGCGAGCCGAGCACGAGCGGTTTCGAGCCGGGAATGTGGCCGCGGGCGTGGGCGTTCGGACCGCGCACGTCGCCCACGAAGAGGTCGGGCTCGGCGAGCTCCGCGCGCAACCACGACGCGTCGACGACCGGCGGCAGCTCGCTCACAGCGTTGCGAGGACTTCGAGCTCCGCGGCGACTGCCGGTCGTTCGCCCAGCCGTTCGAGCCACACGGACAGCGCCTCATACGGCTCGAGCTCGACGCCGAGATTCGACTGGGCCCGGAGCACCCACGGCACGTAGCCGATGTCTGCGAGCCCGTATTCGCGCCCGCTCAGGAACGGCTGCCTTTCGAGCGCCGCATCGAGCTCGGCCAGACGCCGGTCGAATTCCGAATCATCCCCGCGCCGCAGGGCGTAGTAGTCGTCACCGAGCCGGTCGTCGAAGCGGTCGAGCCAAAGCCGCGCGAGCGCGCGCTCCGCGGGGTCGACCGGCCACAGCGACGGGTCGGTGAAGCGTTCCTCGAGGTACTCCATGATCACGAGCGACTCCGGAAGGACGAAGCCGCCGTCCTCCTCCAGAACCGGCACCTTGCCGCGCGGGTTCTTCTGGTAGAGCCAGGCCGGACGGTCTGAAAGGTCGATGGATACCGTCTCGTAGGGGACGCCCTTTTCCGCCAGCAGGATCCGAACGCGGGCGCAGTACGGGCACCGAGCTGCGTCGTACAGGATCACGCCCTGAGCATAGTCGGCACGGCCACGAGTACCGGGTGTGCCTGGCGGCCGGCAAACGCGGCGCATGCCCTCGTCCTCAGTCGGCCACATACCTTCGGGTATGCCGCCTCCCTGCGTCCTAGGCCCGCTTGGTTTGCGAACCGCCAGACATGAAGGAAGTCATGGCCGCACCAACTATCTGTGCGAGATCTCGTGGGCGCCCGGCTCCGCGCCGGCGCCTTCGAAGCCGTGAAACGCGCCGCTGAGCCCCATCAGTCCGGCGATCCCAGCCAGCAGCTCCTCGGGCCGCCCGAGCTCGTCGGGCCGTTCGGCGGTGCGCGCGACGCGTCGGAACTCGTGCGGGTCCGCGCCGGTCAGGCGGGCAACGACGGTGGGATTTGCGCCCAGAGCGATCGCGTCGCCCGGCGGCAGCGGCTTGTAGTACTCCGGCACGGACATGTACTCGTCGACAACCGCTCCCCGCTCGAAGAGGTTGTAACGGACAACCGCGCCCTCCTCGACCCCGATCGTGACCGTTATGGCGCCGATGGCATTCGAGAGCTCGCTGCCGAGCCGGCGTAGGACGCCCGGCTCGCGGTCGCAGAGCTCGTCGTAAATCGCGACCCACCCGTTGCGCGGCCCGACGACGACGCTCCCGCCTGAACGGCCGAACCGCGGCACGTACTTCCGCACCGCCTGCTCGACGGCGGTCTCGTTGTCGGTCTGAACGTGGACCGAGCCGAAGCTTGCCCCGGCAGGTGCCCGCTCCGACCGCTCGAGCAGCTGCTCGATCGTGGCGAAGAGGCGCAAGGACTCGGTCTGGAACCCCAGCCGCTCGTAGGCGTTGCGCGCGTCCTCGTTGGTCACCTGGACCCCGAGGGTGAGCACCGCGGCCTCCTCGCTGTCGCGGAGCCGCTTCGCCGTCTCGCGGATGAGCTCCCGAGCGGCGCCCTGCCGGCGCGCCTCGGGAACGACGTAGATGTCGCTCAGGTGACCGATCCCGGGATGGTCCATCTTGGCCAGGGCGAACCCGACCGCCCGCCCTTCGTCGTCCGCGGCCACGAGCGCGACGTTCTGGTCACCGAGGTACTCGTCCAGCTCGCCCAGCTCGTGGTCGATGTCGACCGGAATCCCGGGCGGCGGCGGGATCTCGCGCACGAACTCCCGGTAAAGCTCGCGCAGTCGGTCGCGGTCCTCGGCCGTCGCGTCGCGGATCGTCATGCCGGCGGGGCCGTGCGATAGCCGGTCAGCAGGTAGTGCGCCGACAGGTTCTGGAACGGCTCGAAGCGAGCCCCGAGCTCGCGCACTTCGGCGATCGCAAGCTTGCGGCCGCCGAAGTAGAACGCCGACACCGCCTTCACGAGCCCGAGATCGCCGGCGGGCCAGGCACGCGGGCGCGCGAGATGGCGGGCGAGAAACCAGTCCGCGGTCCACTCGCCGAGGCCCCGAATTGAGGTGAGGATCGACTTCACTTCGTCGTCGGGAAGCGTACGCAGCGCGTCGAAGTCGACGTCGGAACGAGCGACGCCGAGCACGTAGTCGGCCTTCCGGCGAGAGAAGCCGAGCTCGGTCAACTCCTCCTCGCGGGCGCGGGCCATCCGCTCGCGGGGCGGAAACGCGTACGCGTGGATTGCGCGCACGCCGAAGCGCTCGACCATCCGGTTCCGGATCGCGAACGCCGCGAAGAGCGAGACCTGCTGGGCAGTGATCGCGCTGACCAGGGTCTCGTAGGGGTCGGGCGCAAGCGGCGGCCGAAACCCTGCGAGCCTCGAGACGAGCCCCCGAAGAATTTCGTCGCCCTGCGCCCACGCGGAGAATGGGTCGAGCTCGAAGTCGGCGCCGACGACGGCCCTGGCGACCGGCTCGGTCTCCTCGTCCAGCGGCTCGACGTCGACGCCGCCCGGCGTTTGCTCGATCCTGATCTCGCGGCCGCCGACGACGCGATGGACGCCGCCTTCGTGCCAGAGGTTCGCGAGGTCGGGACCGAAGGCGCGGAAGCGTTCCGTGGAGAGCTCGAAGTCGTACGGCTCCGGGAGCCGGAGCAGCGTCAACTAGGGCCCGGGGCGAGCGCTCGCGCCACGTCGTGGAGATCGTCGAACGGCTTGTACGGGACGCCGTGCGCATCCAAATACCGCGCCAGCCCGTCGCGCGCGAAGACGTGGTCAGCCGCTTGCGCGGCGCAACGGTCGGAGTAGCCGTCGCCGACGTAGACGACCTCGCCGTGGGGTAGATCGGCCCGCTTGCACGGCTCGCCGCAGGTACCGCAGGCGTCTCCGTTCCGGAACGTTGCCCGCCAGCCCTCCGGATTCCACTCGACCTCGTTGGCACGAACCTCGAGCTCGAGCCCCTCGCGCTCGAGAATCGGCTCGATCAGCTGCCTGAAGTTGCTAGAGACGATCACGGGTCGCCGCGCCTCGGCCAGCTCGTGAAAGCCGGATCGAAGCTCCACGTGCTCGCCGAGCCAGGCGACCACCTCGTCGATCGGGGTCCTGATCGCGGTCGCGTCGCGCCGAATCTCCTCATGCAACGTGATCTCGCCGCGCGCCAACGCGGCTGCCGCGTCGAGGTAGACCTGCCAGTCGCCGAACTCGCGAAGCGCGAGGATGAGGGTGTCCTCGACGGTCGCCGTCCCGTCCCAGTCGAGGATCACGGTCATACGCGCGGGGAGAGAGCGCGAGGTCAGAAGTGGGAGGTCAGGCCCGCGCCCGTGGCGTCGCCGTCCGTCGAAGCGGGCACGGCGGCGGCGTCCTCGGCGTTCTCGTACCAGGAGTACGCGTACTTGCCGTCGTCGAGGTCCTTCGCGAACTGCGTCAGCCGAAGCGGATGGAACGTGTCGCACATGACCGCGAGCTCGTGGGTCTCACGGACGCCGATCGACTTCTCCGCCAACCCCGGCTGCGGGCCGTGCGGGAGTCCTGACGGGTGCAGCGTGATCGACCCGACGCTGACGCCCTTGCGCGAACCGAAGTTCCCGGAGACGTAATAGATCATCTCCTCGGACTGAAGGTTCGAGTGGTGGTAGGGGATCGGCACCGCAAGCTCGTCGAAGTCGAGCTTTCGCGGGCAGAAGGAGCAGATGACGAAGTTCCTTCCCTGGAAGGTCTGATGCGAGGGCGGCGGCTGGTGGAT
>DASQWX010000175.1:0-7883 GCA_035640035.1 Gaiellaceae bacterium | reverse complement strand
ATCTAGACAAGTCCTGGGGTCGGACGCAGTTACGAAGTGCCGACGCGGTTGCACCAAGAGCGTGACCGGCCCTCGGATTAGCAGCGGTTTCTCGGCACGATTCGGCTTCGTCACGGGGTCGGACGCCGTGACGAAACGCAGACGCGGCCCTCGGAGACGGTTTGACCACCGCGCGGCGTTGCCTGCGCGGGCGTCGTCTTCGCGACCCGTCCTAGGAGTCGTCGGCGACGAGCGGCGGGTCGCGGCGCGGGATCGGCGACGCGTTGATGAGCGACGTCGTCGTTTCGCCGTAGGCGAGGAAGCGGTCGAGCGTGGAGCCGAGCTCGTCGATCGAGCGCAGATGGACTTTCAAGAAGAAGCAATCCTCGCCCGTGATCCGATGGCACTCGGCCACCTCCGGGATCTCGAGCGCTAGCTCGGGGATCCGCGGTAGTTGGCCTGGCGCAGGCTTTATCCGCACGATCGCGGTCAGCTGGTAGCCGAGGGCACGCGGGTCGATCTCGGCGCGATAGCCGGTGATGATTCCTGCCCGCTCAAGTCGTTGGACGCGTTCCGCAACGGCCGGCGACGACAGGTTGACGCGCCGGCCGAGCTCGGCGAGCGAGACCCGTCCGTCGGTCGCAAGCTCTCCGATGATCTTTCGGTCGGTTCGGTCGATCTTCCGAAGATCATTGGCAATCACGGCCATAAGTCCGTCCTTTTTCGCCCAAAAGGAGATTAATGCCTTCGATCGGCTATGTCCATTTCGCACCAGGGCGGCGACAATTTCGCATCGCCCAAGCAGCCCCCGTAACCGCGCGAATCCCGCTGGCAGCACGTATCGACGCCGTGCCGGCGCAGGCGTACTTCGTCGGCAGCGCGGTCTTCCACTACCTCGGCCCATCCTTCGCGGTTCTGCTGTTCGCGCGAGTAGACGTCCTCGGCGTGGCGTGGATGCGGATCGCGTCGGCCGCGCTCGTCTTCGCGGCTTGGCGCCGGCCGTGGCGGAAGCTCCGCGCCCTCGATCGCCGCGGCCGGCTCCTGATCGCCGCACTCGGCGCGGTCTTCGCGGCCATGAACACCTGCTTCTACATCTCGATCGACCGCCTGCCGCTCGCGACCGTGGCCGCGATCGAGTTCATCGGGCCGATTGCGCTCGCCGCCGTCGGAGCGCGCACCTCGAGAAACCTCGCCGCCGTCCTGGCGGCCGGCGCCGGCGTCTACCTCCTGACGAACGTGCGCTTCGGCGGCGAGCCGGTCGGCGTCGCCTTCGCGTTCGCCAACGCCGCACTCTTCACCGGCTACATCGTCCTCGCGCACCGCGTCGCGCGGCGTCGACTCTTCGGCGGAGTGAACGGCCTTGCCGCGGCGATGATCGCCGCGCTCGTCTTCGTCTCCCCAATCGGGCTCACAGATGCCGCGCATGCGATCGGCGACCCAGTCGCGATCGCGGCGGGGATCGGCGTCGGCGTGTCATCGTCCGTCATCCCCTACGTGTTCGACCAACTGGCGATGGTCCGCCTCGCCCGCGCGACGTACGCGCTCTTCGTCGCCCTGCTGCCGGCGACCGCGACGGCGATCGGTGTCGTCGTGCTCCGGCAGCTCCCGACTGCCGTCGACAGCGCCGGCATCGCACTCGTGATGATCGGCGTCGCGCTCCATCGCGAGGTCTCCTGATGGACCAGATCCGCCTCGGCAGCTCTGGCCTGCACGTCTCCCGCCTGGGCCTCGGGATGATGAGCTACGGCAAGGACGCGAGCCGCCCCTGGATGCTCGACGAAGCCGCGGCCGAGCCGATCGTCCGCCGCGCGGTCGAGGGCGGCTTCACCTTCTTCGACACAGCCGACATGTACTCGCACGGAGCGAGCGAGGTGGCGACCGGCCGGCTGCTGCGGAAACTCCTCAGCCGCGACGAGCTCGTCATCGCAACCAAGGTCTACTTCCCCGTGACTCCGGGCCCGAACGGCCGTGGCCTCTCGCGCAAGCACGTCCTCTCGGCGATCGACGCTTCGCTACAGCGGCTCGAGCTCGACTACATCGACCTCTACCAGATCCACCGCTGGGACTCGGAAACGCCGATCGAGGAGACGATGGAGGCGCTGCACGACGTTGTCCGCTCGGGCAAGGCTCGGTACATCGGCGCGAGCAGCATGTACGCCTGGCAGTTCGCGAAGGCCCAACGCGTCGCCGAGCGCCATGGCTGGACACCGTTCGTGTCGATGCAGAACCACTACAACCTGATCTACCGGGAGGAGGAGCGGGAGATGATCCCGCAGTGCATCGACCAGGGCGTCGGGATCATTCCGTGGAGCCCGCTTGCCCGCGGGTTCCTCGCAGGAACTCGGACGCGCGAAGGCGAGCGACGGACGCGACGGTCGGAGACGGACCCGCTCCAGGACGAGTGGTACGGCCGGCCCGAGGACTTCGACGTCGTCGACCGCGTCGCCGAGGTCGCAGGCGAGCGCGGGGTGCCGCCCGCCCGGGTAGCGCTGGCCTGGCTCCTGCACAAGGCGGGCGTGACGGCCCCGATCGTCGGCGCGACGAAATCAGCCCACCTCGAAGATGCGCTCGCAGCGGCCGAGCTCGAGCTCTCCTCCGACGAGATCGCGTGCCTCGAGGAGCCCTACCTGCCCCAGCGTGTGCTCGGGCACGGCGTGTAGAGGGTCAGGTTCGGCTCGGACGGGCGGCAAAGAGCCTCCACTCGCCCGGCACGCCCTTCAGCTTGCGCATTCCCTTTTCCTCGAACTCGATCCCCGAGCCCGCGACCAGGTCTTTGACGGTGCCAGAAACGAGAACCTCACCGGGGCCGGCCGCAGCGGCTACGCGAGCTCCGATGTTGACGGCAATTCCCGTCACCTTTCCGTTCTGCAGCTCGCACTCGCCTGTGTGGACGCCAGCCCGGACCGTGAGGTCGAGCTCACCGACCGCCCCGACGATTGCGCGCGCGCAAGAAATCGCCCGTGCGGGACCGTCGAAGATCGCAAAGAACCCGTCGCCCGCCGTATCAAGCTCCTCGCCGCGAAAGCGCGACAGCTCGCGGCGGACCAGTGTGTGGTGATCCTGCAAGAGATCGCGCCAGGCTCGGTCGCCGACCATCGCGGCCCGCTCCGTGGACCCGACAATGTCCGTGAACAGGATCGTTGCCAGGACGGTATCGGGAACCGGCTCGGGCTCCATTCCGGAGAGGAAGGCCTCGACCTCTCGCGTCATGCCTTCGAAGACCGTGAAGCCCTTGCCCTCGATCTCGAGCGCGCTGGCGTCCTTGATCCGCCGCGCGAGGTCGAGCATCTGGTCGCGTAGCTCGTGGCCGTAGAGAACAAGGGTCGGCACACGTATGGTCGGCAGGATTTCGCGAAGGTCGGTCTCGCCGTACACGCGAAAGAACGTCATCGCTGCAGCCGGGCTCGCGCAGAACCGCTGGCAGGTCACGAACCAATCGAGGAACTCGTCGTCGGCGACGGGATTGATTTCTCGCGCCTGAGCCTCGAAGTACTCGCGCGCGCCCCACCGTTCCCGAATCGTGCGCAACTGTGCCCGCCACTCGGCGTCGGATAGTCCGTATGGGTAGTCCTCGGCGCTGACGGCGCGTGCCGGCGTGTTGACGAGGACAAGCGCCTCCGTGCGTTCGGGGTACGTCGCAGCGAAGAGCGCGCACGTCTGCCCGCCTTCGCCCATGCCCACGAGTGTGGCCCGATCGGCTCCCACGGCGTCGAGGACCGCGCGAATATCGTCCATCCGCGTCTCAATTGGCCCGAGATCGCGTGGTCGATCCGAGAGGCCAGTTCCGCGCTTGTCGAACATGATCAACCGCGAGAAAGCGGCGAAACGAAGGTACATCCCGCGCCAGTCCGCGTTGGACCACGGGAAGACGAGATTGCTGAACATCGGCACGAGGACGAGATTGCGCGGCCCATCCCCGAACGTCTGGTATGCGATCGCAACATCGCCGCTTCGCGTGTACTCGATCTCGGGAATTTCCACGCCGGAAAGTGTCCCACCAGACTGATCGCCTGGCCACATTGCGACCGAGCAGCTCGAGCCGTCAGTCGTCTCTACAGACGTCGGCCACCTCCGCCCGGGCCGCGCGCACGAGATCGGCCGTGCCGATCCGGACCGATTGCTCGTGCGACCCGGCCTCGAGCACGATCGAATCTCTTGCCGTCACGCGGCTGTCGACGATCACCGGGTCACTCCGCGAGCCTCCGATCGGCGGCACCGCGCCGAGTTCGAAGTCCGGGTAGTCGCGCCGAAGGTCGTCCTCGGTCGCAAGGTGCACGTGCTTCTTGCTGCCGCCTCTGAGATCGCGCACCTTGCGCTCGTCCAGCCGGCACGAGGCCGGCACGACCGCCCGCAGATACCCCTCGGCGGTCTTGACGATCAGCGTTTTCGCGACGTCGTCTGCCGAGAGGCCGAGCGCCTCTGCCTCGGCAAGAGCCGATTCTGTGTGCGCGTGCTCGAGGAGCTCGTACGGTGCGCCGGCGTCGTCGAGCCCCCGCGTCAGGTCTTCGGTAGCCACGCGGCTTAGTGGGCCGGCGGCTGCTGTCTCGGCTCGATCCGGGCCGCGCCCGCTGCCGGCGTGACGATGCTCTCGTGCCCGTCCTCCCAGCGCACTCGGAGCCGCGGCGGCTCTTCCTGGAGAACCTCCGCGATCACGCCACGGTGAGCCGGCTGGCCGACCCGCTCGGATTCGAAGACGATGGTGTCGCCTGTATGTGGATCCATCTCCTGCCTCCTCGGGAACTTTCTCGCTTCTTTTTAGCGCGTCGGGTGCGCACGTGTGACGGAGGCCCAAATTTGACCGCTCTTTGCGTTCTTCCGCCGTTTCCGCGAGCGAGTCGCTGGAAACGATCGACGTGCCTTTCCCCACAACCGGATTGGAGGGAAACCGATGCCGGGGAAGCGGATTCCGGAGGGCTACCACACCCTCAACCCCCATCTGGCCGTCGACGACGCGGCCGGGGCGATCGAGTTCTACAAGCGGGCGTTCGGCGCGAAAGAACGCGGCCGAATGCACGGTCCCGACGGGAAGATCGCCCACGCCGAGATCGAGATCGGAGACTCGGTGATCATGCTCAGCGACCCGATGCCCCAGTCTCCGTACAAGCCGCCGAAAGAGCTCGGGGGCATCAGCGGCGGCCTCTACGTCTACGTCGAAGACGTCGACGAGCTCGCGCAGCAGGTCGTCGACGCCGGCGGCACGATCACGACGCCGATCGAGACGATGTTCTGGGGCGACCGCTTCGGCTCCGTGACCGACCCGTTCGGGCACGTCTGGAGCATCGCCACGCGCGTCGAGGACGTTCCGCCAGAGGAGATGGAGGAACGGGCCAAGGCCGCGATGGCCAGCATGAGCTGAGCTCTCCTCGAAGCCTGGCCGGGGTGAATGCCCCGGCCAGGTTCACTTGACTCCGCCTGAGTTACGGGTAAAGCTCGCAAATCCGCTGGCAGGCGAACACCCGCGGGGGCTTCGGGCGCAGCCCGCCTGTCCGTGACTGCCCAGTGACCGTGGGGGCAGCCACTTGGAGGGGAGACTCATGCGGTTTGCATTTCTCTTGACGGGCATGCTGGCGCTGGCCGTCGCGCTTCCGAGCGTGGGCGTAGCCGCGCAACCGATCGTCAACGAGCATTCGACTTTCTCTGACACGTTCCCGGACGAGATCTGCGGCATCCCAGGAACGAGCACGATCAATGCCGTCGACAACTTCAAGCTCTACGCCGACGGCACCTTCCTGGACACGAGCCGCTTCAACCTGGTGTTTACGGCCGACGCGAGCGGCAGGCAGGTGCGGATCTTCTCCGCCGGGCAGGTCACCGGCCTCGATGAGCCGATCGACAACGGCGACGGGACGATCACGTTCATCAACACGTTCAAGGGCCTACCGGAGAAGCTGTCAATCCAGAACGGGCCGACGCTGCTCCGGGATGCCGGGACCGTCACGATCGTGAGGACCTTCTTCGTCGAACCGAACGGCGACCTGACGCTCGTCTCGCAGACGCTTTTGGGTGAGCACGGCCCGCACCCCGATCTCGACAGCGACTTCGAGGCGTTCTGCAACGTCCTCGTGCCTGCGCTGACCTAGGCGACGAAAACCGAAGACGAGAGGGCGGCCGTCGGCGACGGCCGCCCTCTGCTGCCCCGAAAAGGGTAGGAGCGCCGGTCCTGTTCGTACGATCCGGACATGTCCCGTCGGCGCCTCATCGTTGTCGCGGCCGTCGTTCTGGCCGGGGCCTCCCTCGCCGCCGATCTCTCTGCACGTCAGGGGGACGGCGCCCGATTCCGTGTCGTTGCGACCGGCGAAGAGCAGGAACCCACGCGTGTGATCCGAGGCGCGCTCTGCGGCTTCGAGCGCTGGCCCGTGAAGACGCTCTCGGAGCCGGGGGCGCGGCAGGTCGATTTCACTCCACATCCGGCGACGGTTCGCTACCTCGGCTCGCTACCGGCGAACCCGGGCGGCCAGGCCTCGCGTGGGCCGCTCGAGCGCCGCACCTTCGCCGTCCGTGCCCGCCTCGTCGGCGTCAAGCGGGAGCTCGATTCCGACTACCACCTGATCCTCGCGGAGGGCGGCGCGAGGATGATTGCCGAGATGCCCCTGCCCGGTTGCACCGCGGCCGGCGCGGCACACCGCCACGCGATGATCGCGGCGCGGGCAGCCCTCGACCGTGCAGTCGGCGGGCCGGTCGGCGACACCTGGATCCACCCGAACCTCCGGGTTCACGTCGTCGGCGTGCTGTTCTTCGACTTCCCGCACGGCCAGACGGGACACGCCCACAACTACGCGGAGCTGCACCCCGTGATCGGTTTTCGCGTGACCGGTTAGGGCCGAAGCAGGTAGAACCGCCAGAAGTCGTTCTCGATCGGCAACACCTCGCAGCTCGCGAACCCAGCCTCGTCGGCGTAGCGCCTGACGGTGTCGGCCCGGATCACGGTTCCCGTCCCGGCCGCGCCCTCGCCGACCATGCCGACCGGCAGGCAGTGGAAGACGCTGAAGCCGTAGAAGAGACGCTCGACCTCGCTCGCCGGCGCCGTGAACTCGTCCTCGGTTCGCTCGTCTCCGATCAGGACGACGCCTCCTTCGACGAGCATGCCCCGCGCGGCGCGAAGCACCGAGACCGGATACGACATGTCGTGCAGCGCCTCGAAGATCGTGACCAGGTCGTAGCGCCCCTGGAGCCCGGCGTCCGCGGCGTCGCGCCTGTGGAACGAGACGCGATCCTCCAAGCCCGAGCCGGCGAGGATCTCCCGCGCCCGCTCGATCGATGCCCGGTCGGAGTCGATTCCGTCGACCTGCACCTTCGGGTACGCGCGCGCCATCTCGATGCTCGAGCGGCCCTGGCCGCAGGCGACGTCCGCGATCCGAGCGGGCGGTTCGGCGCGCAGGCGCTCGTGGAGCTCCGGCACCGTCGGGAGCCATTCCTTGCCGAGCAGGTTCTCGAACAACGGCCGTGTGAAGGCCGCCTGCCCCTCGTGAAGATCGTCGCCGTAGTCGGCGTACGGCACACCCTCGCCGGTGCGGAACGCCCTGAGCAGCGCCGGCAGTGGATGCACCGAGCCGGCCACCGCGCGTGCCATCGGCGCGATGTAGTTCAGGCTCGAGGCGTCGAGCAGGGCCTCCTCGTACCCCTCGGGCAGCCGAAATCTCCGTTCGCCCCCGTCGTGCTCGACCTCGAGCAGGCCGCTCGCCGCTTGGTGCTCCAGCCATTCACGTGCGTATCGCTCGTTGACTCTCGCCGCGCCCGCGAGCTCGGACGAGGTCAGCGGGCCCCTGTCCGCCAGCGCTCGGTACAGGCCGAGCTCGTCCCCCAGGTACACCGAGAACAGGTCGAACGCTCCGACCGCGTCCATGAACAGCCGCTCGACCAACGCGTCGCGACGCACAGTTTCCTGTGCCGTCATCACCATCATT
>DASQWX010000174.1:0-4273 GCA_035640035.1 Gaiellaceae bacterium | reverse complement strand
GAGAAGTTCGATTGGCGGCGCGGCTACAAGTTCTCGACGTACGCGACCTGGTGGATCCGCCAGGCCGTCGCGCGCGCCCTGGCCGACAAGGCGCGGACGATCCGGATGCCGGTCCACATCGTCGAGCGGATGCAGAAGCTGAATCGGGCCGAGCGGACGCTCTGGACGCAGCTCGGACGCGAGCCGACGCTCGAGGAGATCGCCGAGGAGGCGAACCTGCCGGTCGCTCAGGCTCACGAGGTCAAGGCGGCGGCCCGCGCTTCGGCATCGCTCGACCAGCCCGTCGGCGAGCAGGAGGATGCCGTCTTCGGCGACTTCGTCGCGAACGACGACCCGTTGCCGGAGGAAACGGTCGAGGACTCGCTACGCAGCGAGGCCCTCGCTCAGGCGCTCGCCGCCCTCTCGGAGCGCGAGCGGCACGTGATCATCCTCCGCTACGGGCTCGCGGACGCGGAGCCGAAGACGCTCGAGGACATCGGCCGCCGCCTCGGCCTGACGCGCGAGCGCGTCCGGCAGATCGAGACCGAGGCCCTCAAGCGCCTGGCGAAGCTGCGGGAGATGGAGGCTGTGGCGCTGTAGGGACTGGCACCCGCAGGGTGCCTGTCACTTCAACCGGTCGCGCCGCCACCCGCGGTTGCAGGGACAGTCCCCTGCGGGGACAGTCCCAAAGCAGAGCCGTCGAACAGCCGCAGCGCTCGCTCCTCCCCCACGCGGTTGCTTGTGAGCTCGAAGGCGCCGTCGAGCAGCATCGGCCGTGCGGCTCGGTGGCCGTCTGAGGCAACGATCGCGGCGATTCCGTCGTCGATCAACCGCCAGCCCTCGCGCTCCATCTCGGGGCTGTGGTAACCGAGCAGGCTCGTCGCGTTCACCTGCAGCAGCCAGCCGCGCTCGGCGACGTCGTCGGCCAGGCCCGGGTTGGTCAGTACCGCCTCCGTCCGCTCCGGGTGCGCGACGACAGGCGTCAAGCCTGCGGCCTCGATCCAGGCGCCCACCTCGAGGAAGAGGTCGGCCGAGCCGACGAACGGTATCTCGACGAGCACGTGCTCGGTCTGCTCGAGGACGTACCGCCACGGGTCCTCGTCGAGCAGCGAAGGCATCGGCGTCAACTCGAACCCCAGCCGAAGCTCGAGCGGAAGGCTCTCGCGAAGCTCCGCGAACGCCTTCCTGACCCGCCGCTCGCGCTCGTCGCTCAACGAGACGATCGGCGAGACGTGCGGGGTCGCGTAGAGCAGCCGCGTGCCGTGTTCGAAGGCGTCACGTCCCAGGGTCAGACCCTCGGACACGGACTGAACGCCGTCGTCTCCGGAGGGCACGACGTGCGAGTGAATGTCGACGAAGCGCGGCTCCACGCGCTTCACGCTACTTATTCACGCCTGACCGAGGCGTCGCTTGCGATGCCGCCTAAAAGGCCGCGCCGACATGCGCGGCGCGGCCGCTAAACCCCGCTGATGGAGTCGGCACCTTTCTGAAGGTGCAAAAACTCCTGCACCGAGGCGTCGCTTGACCGAGGCGTCGCTCGCGAAAAACGCAGTAGTGCTTGCTACTCGGCCCGAAGATACAGCTGGAGACCGGGTGCGACGTTACGCAGCTCGCGCAGCGCGCGGGACTCGAGCTGGCGCACACGCTCGCGCGTGATTCCGAGTGAGGCGCCGACCTCTTCGAGCGTCTGCGGAGTCTCGCCGTCGAGCCCGAACCGGCGGGCGAGCACCAGCCGCATGCGCGGGTTCAAGGCGCCGAGAGCGTCGGCGAGCTCCGTCGCGCGAAGATTGTCCGCCGTCGTCACTTCGGGTCGATCGAGCTTCGTGTCCTCGATCAGATCGCCGTAGAGGCTCTCCCCGTCGCCGACGGGCGTCTCGAGGCTGACCGGGTCCTCCACGAGGTCGAGAAGCTCGTTGACGCGCTCCGGCGTGAAACCGCTCTCCTTCGCGATCTCCTCGACGACGGGCTCCCGGTTCAGCTTCTGCGCGAGCACCCGACGGGCGCGCATCACCTTGCGAACCTGCTCGGCGACATGGACAGGAAGGCGGATCGTGCGGCCCTGGTCCGCGAGCGCGCGGGTGATCGCCTGCCGGATCCACCACGTCGCGTAGGTCGAGAGCTTGTACCCCATCGTCCAGTCGAACTTCTCGACCGCACGGATCAGACCGAGATTGCCCTCCTGGATCAGGTCGAGGAGCGGCACGCCTGCCTTTGTGTAGTTCCGTGTGATCGACATCACGAGCCTGAGGTTGCACTCGATCAGCTTGCGCTTGGCTTCTTCATCGCCGGCGTCCTTGCGGCGCGCCAACTCGCGCTCTTCGGCGGCCGTCAGCAGCCGGCCGTCGCCGATCTGGCGAACATAGAGCTTGAGCGGATCCTGCGTCGGTGCCGCAGCCTCTTTGCGGTCGTCCTCGTCGACCTCGGCCTCGTCCTGGACGAGCTCGAGCTTCGGTTCTGAGGCTGTCTGGTCGGGAAGAGGATCCGGAAGCGGCCGCTGCTCCATCGTGCCGGAGGTATCGGCGGGGAGAAAAAGGTCTTGATGCTGTCAACCCCCCGACCGAGGGAGCGAGGTTTCGCAATTGTTACCGACGCGCAAAGCGTGTCTAACTCTCACGCCAAAAGCGCGTCTGACATTCGGAAGTCCGACCATCCGACTAGGAAAATCGTCCGTCTGAATAGGGAAACAGTCCGTCCGGGGTCCTACACTCGGTGATATGTGCGGCGTAGCCGGATACAGCCTTGCCGAGTCGAGCACCATCGACCGGACCCTCGCGGCCCAGGCCCTCCTGGCCGGGATCGCCGAGCGTGGCGCCGATGCCGTCGGATACGCGCACCGCACTCCGGGCGAGGCAGCCTCCGTGCACAAGCAGCGCTCCGGCGCAAGCGCTCTCCTCGATGAGATCGCTGTCCCCCAGAGCGCGACCGAAGTCCTCATTCACGTGCGCGACTACACCAAGGGGCTCCCCACGGTTCCCGCTAACAATCACCCGATCCGCCACGGGGCGGTCGTCGGGATCCACAACGGGATCATCTTCAACGACGACGAGCTGCTCGAGTCGCACGACTGCGCGCGGCGCGAGCCGGGAATGGTCGTGGACTCCGAGGCGATCTTCGCGGTCGCAGCCCACTCACGCAGCGACGCCGGCGCGCTCGAGGCGCTCGTGGGATCGATGGCGACAGCCTGGATCGACGAGCGGCGCGACCAGTCCGTCCTGATTGCGCGCGGCGTCGGCCGGCCGCTCTGGCTCGGCACCGCCGACGCCGGGGCGTTCTTCGCCTCGACGAAGCTCGCCCTCGAGGTCGTCGAGCGGTACCTCGGCCTGAAGCTCAAAAAGCGTGAGCTCGACGAAGGGACGCTCGTCGAGCTCGAACGCGGTCGCGAAAAGGGACGCGCGCGGTTCACCCCGAGCCGCGAGTTCGAGGAAACTCCCCTTCCCGCCGTGCGTGCCCCGAACGAGGCGGCGTTCTGCCTTAGGCGGCTGGCAGTGCTAGTCGCAGCCGCGCACTAGCCTGGATTAGCGGTCGCGCGAGTGAATCGCGCGACCTCTTAAGCGGCATCGCAAGCGACGCCTCGGCTGCCTCAGGCGGCTGGCGGCGCTAGTCGAGGCCGCGCACTAGCCGAGCCGGCACGCAGCCGCGCACTAGCCGAGCCGGCCATCCGGCTGAACCTCGATCCCGGATTCGCGGAGACGCTCCCGCACGAGGAACTGGAACGTCGACCACGCGCCACGCCGGGCGTCGAACATGCGGTAGATCTGCCACTCGGTCAGCATCGAATCGTCCTTTTTCCGCGCCTCGGTCCAGTCGGCGAACCTCGGCAGGCGGCGGAGCTTCTTCGCCAGGCGCACTGCCTGCTCCAGAGCCCGCTCGAGCCGTTCCTCCCCCACTGGAACGTCGAAGCCGGCTTCGCGCAGCGCGTTCGTGAGCGAGCCGAACGTGTGCCAGTAGAGGGACTTCGACGGAAGCTTGCCGCGGTGCTCGTCGATGTCGCGAGACGTCGGCACGCGGCCGAGCTCCTTCCCCAGGTCTTTCAAGAGCGCCAGGAGCTCCTCACGGGTCGCAAAGCGGCGCGGGACGAGCCCTGCCTTCCGCTTGGCTCGATTCCAGCTGCCGAAGTGCTCGATGACCGTCTGCGGGTGGACCGTCGTCTTCGCGTCCGACGAGAACTCGCGCATCGTCGGCGAGCGCCCGAGCCGCTCGGCGCACTGCGTCAGCTCGCCGAGGATCTGCTCGTCGGTGTAGCGCTTGCGGATTCCTGCCTGGAACTCGGCCAGCGCCTGGCGGTCGATGTCTG
>DASQWX010000173.1:0-3338 GCA_035640035.1 Gaiellaceae bacterium | reverse complement strand
TGCGTCGACTCGGAGGGCTTGCTCGGGCAGACCGAGGTGCCGAAGCGCCTCGTCATCCTCGGCGGCGGCATCATCGGCTGCGAGTTCGCGTCGATCTTTGAGCGCTTCGGCTCCGAGGTGACGATCATCGAGATGCTGCCGAGGCTGATCCCCGCCGAGGACGAGGACGCCTCGACCGAGCTCGCGAAGCAGTTCGGCAAGCGCGGAATCGCCCTCTATCTCGGGAAGCAGGCGACGAAGGTCGACGACTCCGGCACTGGGCTGACCGTCCATTTCGGGAACGCCGAGCGAGCCGAGTGCGACCTGATGCTCGTCGCCGTCGGCCGCGGCCCGACCGTCGAGAACCTCGGTCTCGAGGAGATCGGCGTCGAGTTCGACAAGCGCAAGGGGATCGCCGCCGACGAGCATCGCCGAACGACGGTGGGGCACATCTACGCCGTTGGCGACTGCGCCGGCTACTGGCAGCTCGCTCACACGGCCTTCCGTGAGGGCGAGGTGGCGGCGGAGAACGCGCTCGGCCACGACGCGGTGGTCGACAACCGCGCCGTCCCGCGGCCGATCTACACGGATCCGGAGATCGCGGGCGTCGGGCTGACCGAGGCCGAGGCGCGCGAGCAGTACGGGGACGACATCGCGACCGGGATGTTCCCGTGGGTCGCGAACGCGCGGGCGGTGATGCAGAACGAGACCACGGGCTGGGTCAAGTCGATCCACGAGACCCGCTACGGCGAGCTGCTCGGCCTCGTCCTGGTCGGGCCGCACGTGACCGATTTGGTCGAGGCCGGCGTCGTCGCGATCGACGCCGAATCGACGGTCGAGACGGTCGCCGACGGGATGGCGGCCCACCCGACGCTGTCGGAGGCGATCAAGGAAGCCGGGCTCGTCGCCCTCGGGCGGGCGATCCACCTGCCGAACAGGAAGCGCGCGAAAGCGACGGCGTAAAGGACGCTCGGCGTATCCGAAGCGCGGGCGGTATCGTTTGGAGAGCATGGATGCCGCCAGGGCGGCGCGGGCGGGGCGCCGTGAAAATCTGCTGGCATCGCGGGGGGCACGCCGCCGGGAGAGGTCGCTCAACGCTGCCTTCGAACGCTTCTACCGCAAGCACGTTGCGGCGGTCTACCAGTACGCCCTCGC
Organism: Gaiellaceae bacterium; assembly: GCA_035640035.1. GTDB lineage: Bacteria > Actinomycetota > Thermoleophilia > Gaiellales > Gaiellaceae > 13-2-20CM-68-14. The sequence continues at coordinate 2,204 of DASQWX010000173.1, read as the reverse complement.
GGTCCTGACCAATCCGGCGGACGCCGAGGACGTCACCCAGCAGACGTTCCTGAACGCTTACCGCGCCTTCCAGCGAGGCGAGCGGCCGCTCAGGCCGCATAACTGGGTGATCAAGATCGCGCACAACGTCTGCCGCATGCGGTGGCGCCAGTCGACGCGCCGACCGCAGGAAGTTCCGCTCGAGCTCGTTCGCGAGCCGGTCGCGCTCGAGCGCGACGAGCCGTCGCTCGACGAGGTCCTGGCGGCGCTCGCGCGCCTCCCCTTCAACCAGCGCGCGGCAATCGTCATGCGCGAGGTGGAGGACCGCAGCTACGCGGAGATCGCCGACGTGCTGGAGACCACCGTTCCGGCGGTCGAGGCGTTGCTCTTCCGTGCCCGTACGAACCTGCGCGCCCGGCGGAAGGCGCTCGGCGGCGCGCTCAGCGTTGCTCCGGTGCCGGCGTCGCTCTCGTCGTTCTTCGGCGGCAGCGGCGGCGTGATTGCCGCCGGGGGCGCAGCGGTCGGCTCGGAGCTTGCGCTCAAGGTGGCGGCGATCGTTTCCGCCGGCGTCGTCGCCGGTGGCCTCGGCTTCAAGACGGTCAAGGCGGTTGGGGCCGGGTCGTCGGAGCCGGTAGTTCCGGCAGCGCAGGCGTCGCAGGCGCCGCTCATCGCGAACCCGGTCGAGCGGCTCGCTCCCTCCGGCTCGCACGCTCGGACGAGCCCGGCCGGTTTCGATCATCCGCGCGTGGGGCCCGCCGCCCGGAGCAGCGTTCGTCGCGCCCCGGCCGGCGATCGCGCCTCCGACGGTGGTTCCGCCCCGGCCGTAGCGTCCGGCGGCGCGGAAACCGCTCCCGGCTCGACGATCTCCGGCGTCGTAAGCAGCGCCCCGGCGGCGGACACCGTCAATCGGGTCGTTGCGTCCGTCCCGACCGCCACGCTGCCGCCCGCGCCGACCACCTCGCTCCCCGTCGCGACGCCGACGGTGCCCTCGGCGCCCCTGCCCACGGCGCCCTCGCTGACGGTGACTGTTCCGACCGTGACTGTGCCTCCGCCGCCGTTGAACTAGTCCCGGCTGCAAGAAACACCGCCGATCAGCATCTGACAAAGCGATGGCGCGTGCGGCAGATTTGACTTGCTCGCAAGCCGAGCGGGCGATCTCGCGCGATCTCGACGGCCTGCTGTCGCGGCGCGAGCGATACCGTCTCGGCGCGCACGTCCGCGGCTGCGCGGAGTGCGCAACCTTCGTCGAACTCCAGCGCCGACGGCGACGCGCGCTGCGGGAGCTGCGCCTCGTCCCGGTTCCGCTTTCGCTGCAAGTTTTCCCTCTGAGCGGCGTCTAGCTAGTGGGATGTGCCCTCGTCCCAACCGGGGCCGTGCCCGCCCGCCGGCCCCGGACCCTTCTCTTCGCCGGTTAGCTCCGCGCCGGCGCGGGTAGGGTGCGGGCGTGAGCGTATTCAACCGACGCAACGCGGTCATGGGCTGGGCGGTTTGGAAGGTGGCGAAGCGCGCCGGCAAGCGGAAGGCGCGCAACGTCGCTCCGACGGTCGAAGGCGGCAAGCCGAACAAGTCCCTGATCGCCATGGTTATCGCGGCAGGCGCCGGCGCTTTGGCGTTCCTCCGCGGCCGCCGCTCGGCGAGCGAATAGGTCCGTCGGCTAGCCGGCGTACCTTCGGTGATAGTCGAAGGTATGGCGCAATCGAGCCGTTTGGCCTATAGCCAGAGCGATATCGGCGTGAGATCCTCTGCGTGGGATGAGGGGACCGATGCTGATCGTCTACGGCTTGCTTGCGCTCTACGCGCTCGAGATCGTCCTGCCACTGGCCGCGTTCGCGATCGCGTTCATCACGCGACGAACGCGCCGGGCGTTCGTGAACCGCACCGCCTAGCCGTCAGTGAGGGGCAGTCCCCGCGAGGGGACTGCCCCGGAACGGTCACAAGGGGACTGTCCCCGCAGGGGACCGTCCCTGCAAACGCGACGGGTAATGCCACCGGTCGAAGGGACAGTCCCGTCCCGGAACAGTCCCTGAGGCCGCAACGGTGCTAGCCGCCTAAACTCCCGTCTCCGCGAACGGAAAAGGAGGCCGGCATGGCAGTTGCGATGCTGCAGACGGCGGAGATTTTCACGAAGGAGATCTACGACCAGGTCAGCGAGAAGATGTTCGGACACACGGACATGCGGCCCGAGGAGGCGCCCGAAGGGCTGATCCTCCACAGCGCGGGGCAGG
>DASQWX010000172.1:0-3899 GCA_035640035.1 Gaiellaceae bacterium | reverse complement strand
GACAACCACGAGATAGTCGAGGACGACCCGGCTCGCGCGTCGGTGTGGAATGTCTGGGTAGAAGCGCATGCCGCGTTCTTACCCGCGCCGAGGTCCGCGTAGCCCCACCTCGCCCGGCAAGCGTCAGCGAGGGAGACGATCCGCTGCGCGGGGTGGCGCTGCGGGCGTTGGCGCGAACCCAAGCGTTACCTACGTCGACATGACAGCAGTCCGAGTGGGATCGCTCACGGCGCCCGGTTAGACGCCACACCGTTCAGGGCGGCGCCGCGGCTATGAGTTGTGGACGTTCACGCGCTGCGGGTTCTGCTGAAGGTGAGAGAAACCCCCGCTCGCCCCCTACACAGGACGCGAACCCGGCGACGACGCTTCGCGTCTAGCGCGTCCGAGTTCGATCGCGTCCGCAGCGCCGAGGCCGCCCGCAGGGCCCTCTCGGCGCAGGGGTCTGGGGGAACCGGGGAGTTCACCCAGCAAACCTAGGCGCAGAGGCCCCCCGCATGTCGGCCGGGGCGCTGAAGTGTCATCGAGAGACCCTCGCTAGGGCTCGAAATCTGTCTCACGATTCGGTCGTTGCCGCCGATACTAGAATCGTGGACGCGGCACAGCTTCCAGCACCTCAACTCGGCCGGATTCTGATCGCGGCTCGCCTCCTCACCGAGGAGCAGTTGGCGGAGGCCCTCGAGGAGCAGTCTCAGACCGGCAGACGCCTGGGCGAGATCATCGTCCAGCGCGGTTTCATCTCCGGTCCCGCGTTGGCGAACGCGCTTGCGGAACAACATGGCGGCGTCCTGAAGACCGAATACGGATTCGCGAGCGGTCTCGGCGGCGACGCCGCGAGGCGCGCCGCATCGGAAGCGTCAGGCGGTATTCCGGTTCCGCAGCTGCGGCCGCCCGACCCGGCGCCGATCGCTCAGCTTCGGACAGTGGACGCCGACCCCGCCCCGGCCACGCCTGAGCCCGAGGACGAGCAGACCGCCGCCGAGAAGCCTTCGGAGCAGGAGCCGGTCCAGGAGCAGCAACCGCCTGCCCCCTCCGTCGTGCCCCCGGTTCGCGCGGACCAGCCCGATCCTGCACAGCCGTTCCCGCTGCTCCGTACGGCAGAGACGGCCGAGCCCATCGTCGAGGCGCCGCCGCCACCCGCTCCACTGGAAGCTTCCGAGCCGGTGGGGCAGCCTGAGCCCGTTCACGAGCTGTCCGCTCTCTCGACGCCTGAGCCCGACAGCGACCCTGGCCCCGCTGCGCCGGAGCCGGAAGTCGAACAGCCTGTCGCCGAGCAGCCTCTGGAGCCGGAACCGGTCGACGAGCAGCAACCGCCCGCGCGATCCGTCGTGCCCGCGGCCCCCGAGCCGACGCGCCCGGAACAGCCCGATCCCGCGCCGCCGGTCCCGCTGCTCCGTACGGCAGAGACGGCCGAGCCCATCGTCGAGGCGCCGCCGACACCCGCTCCATCGGAAGCTTCCGAGCCGGCGGGGCAGCCTGAGCACGTTCACGAGCTGGCCGCTCCCTCCACGCCGGAGCCGGAGCCGGAGCCGGAGGAGCCGGAGGGCGTCTCCACGGAGCTGCCCGCCCCCTCGGTTCCGTCCGAGCCCACGTACCAGGTCGCTTCTCAGCCCCTCGAGGAAACGCCTCCAGGGCCGCCGGAGCCGGCGCCGTCCGAGGAGGCTCCCGAACCCGAACCCGAACCCGAGCTCGAGCAAGAGCCCGAGCTCAAGCCCAAGCCGACACCCGAGCCGGAGCCCGAGCCGGCCGCCTCGGTCGGCGACGGTCGCGAGTCGTTGATCGAATCCCTCCAGGCACGTCTCGACGCGCAGGAGCAAGAGCTCGTCACGCTGCGGGAGCAGCTGGCGCAGGAGCGCGCGCGTGGGGAGGTTCAGGTGCACGTCTGGCCAGAGGAGCAGGCGGCGGCTGCCGCGACGCCTCCAGCCCAGAAAGAGCACTTCCTCCTCTGTGTGCCGACTTCGGCCGGCTACGTGCTGCTCGACCGGATCGGGCCGCTCCCGACGGTCGGCCAGGCCGTCGACGTGCCGGACGAGGAGGGGCGTTTCGTGGTTACGAAGATCGTTCGACTGCCGCGAAACGGCCGTCCCTGCGCTTACCTTCAGCAGGCATAGCCCGCGCGATCGAGCAACCCGTCGAGGAAACGCAGCCGGGCCGCTGGCTGACGAGCGGCGTCGGCAGCGTCGGCCTTGCGAGCTTCCTCAGCGATTCCGGCCACGAGATGGCGACGGCGGTGCTGCCGAGCTTCGTCACGCACACGCTCGGCGGCTCCGCCGGCGCGCTCGGATTGATCGAGGGGATCAGCGACGGCCTCGCCGGCGTCGCAAAGCTCGCCGGCGGGTCGGCAGCGAACGACGAGAGGCGGCGGCGCGAGCTCGCGGCCGGCGGATACGTCGTCACCGGGATTGCGACCGCGGCGATCGGGGCAGCGACGGCCGTCTGGCAAGCGGGGATTCTCCGTGCAACTGCGTGGATCGCCCGGGGCGCACGCGGCCCGGCGAAGAACGCGTTGCTCGCCTCGCTTGCGCCGCCGGATGCGTACGGTCGAGCCTTTGGCTACGAGCGGACGATGGACCACCTCGGGGCGGTCGTGGGGCCGCTGCTCGCTGCAGGGCTCGTCGCCACGATCGGCGTCCGGCATACCATCTACCTCTCTGTGATCCCCGGCGTGCTGGCCGCGCTCGCCATCGTCGCTGCCGCCCGGGAGGCCTCCGGCCGGGGCGAAGCGATCCGCAGGCGGATTCACCTCGAGCTCGGCGCGCTACGCGAGGCGGGGATGGTGCGAGCGCTCGCGCCGGTGACGTTGTTCGAGCTCGGCAACTGCGCGACGACGCTTCTGATCCTTCGCGCGACCGGGCTCTTGCACCCAGGCCGGAGCATCACCGATGCGGCTGCGGTGGCCGTGCTTCTGTTCGCGGCCCACAACCTCGTCGGCTCGGCGCTTTCCTATCCGTCCGGGCGAGTCGTCGACCGCCGCGGGCCTCGCGTCGTGTTCGGTGGCGGACTACTCCTCTTCGGCTTGGCGTACATCGGCCTCTCACTCACCGTGCACGCGTGGCCGGTACTGCTCGTCTTCTTCGCGCTCGCCGGCGCGGGGATGGGATTGACCGACACGGCCGAGTCGGCACTCGTCGCCAGGCTGCTCCCGGACGAGCTACGCGGCAGCGGCTTCGGCATGCTCGGCGGAATTCAGTCGCTGGGCGACTTCGTCTCCTCGGCCCTCGTCGGCCTGGTCTGGTCCGTCGTTTCGCCCAGTGCGGCGTTCATCGTCGCCGCTTCGTGGATGGGTTTGAGCCTCGCCGCGACCAGCGCTATCTCGCAGCGCCCGGCGCGGTTTTCCGATTCGAAAACGGGGTAGCATCACGCTTCGGTGCGCGCTTCGACGTCTTGGCGGACGCTGGCCGAGATGGATCTCGTCTTCGCGAGGTCCCGGCGGCGGGCGGCAGCTCGCAGGTCGGAGCCGACCAGGCGGTCGGCCCTCGATTGGCGCACGGTCCGCGCATTCGTCCTCGCAATTGTGCTGCTCGGGTTCGTGACCGAGGGGACGCGCCTTGTCGAGACCGCCCCGGCGAAATCGGCGGCGACGAAGCACGACCGAGCGATTGCCCAGGCTTGCGGCATTCCGGCGGCGTTCGCCGGCTCCTTCCGCAGGGCATCGCACGAAACCGGGCTCCCGCTGTCACTGCTCGCGGCGCTCGCCTGGGAGGAGTCACGCATGGACCCGCATGCGCTTTCCGGCGCCGGCGCACGCGGGCTCCTGCAGGTCATGCCCGGAACGGCGAAAGCGCTGGCGATTCCGCGCTCCAATCCGGACGCAAACATCCGCGGGGGCGCTCGCTACCTCGGTCAGCTTCTAAACCGTTTCGACGGCGACGTCGAGCTCGCGCTCGCGGCCTACAACGCGG
>DASQWX010000171.1:0-6029 GCA_035640035.1 Gaiellaceae bacterium | reverse complement strand
ATCGCGACGAAACCGTCCGCTTTACGGACGTGGTCGCCCTCGCGCACGAGGCGGCAGAAAAGGCAGTCCTCAGGCAGCGAGGATCCCCTCCTCAGAGACGCCCGCGGCCCGCACGCGGATGAACTCGCCGATCGGAGCATCAACGAGCCACGGTGAGTAATCGTCGCCGTAGCCGCGGCCCGGCCGGTCGACGAGAACGACGTCTTCGCTCCCGAGCTTCGAGCGCCAGCGGGCGGCGCAGGCCTGCTGCGAAAGCGCACGCAGGCGTGCGCTCCGCTCCTTCTTCGTCGCCGGCGCGACCGTGTCCTCGGCGGCCGTTCGTGTCCCCGGCCGCGGTGAATACGGGAAGACGTGGACCTTGGTGATCCCCGCCGTCTCGAGCACCCGGACCGTCCGCCGGAAGGCGAAATCGTCCTCGCCCGGAAACCCGACGATCACGTCGGTCGTCAGGTTGAAGTCTTCGAGTCCCTCCAGCCGGCGCAGGTAGGTCGCGCTCGTGTACCGGCGCGCCATTGCCCGGAGGACGCCGTCGTCGCCCGACTGGAGCGGCACATGCAGGTGACGCGCGAGGGGTGGCGTCTCCCTCAGCGCTGCCACGAGCTCGTCGTTGACGTGGTTGACCTCGATCGACGACAGGCGCAGGCGGGCGAGGCTTGGGATCGCACCGGCCTCGCGGACGAGGCGGGCGAGCGTGAAGCCCGCCTCGCGGTCGCGGTAGCAGCCCAGGTTGATCCCGGTCAGCACGACTTCGCGATGGCCCTGCGCGACGCGCCGCCGGATCTCGGCGAGGACCGCAGCGGCGCTCCTGCTCCGCGAAGCACCCCGGACGAGCGGGACGACACAGAAGTTGCACGAGAAGCTGCAGCCGTCCTGGACCTTGACGAAGGCGCGGACGCGATCAAGCCGGGCGTCCGCGCGGACACAGCCGATCGCGCCCACGTCGCCGGCCACGAAGGCGGGGGTCTGCTCGCTCGGCCGCGCCACGACCGTGACGTTGGCCGGCATCCCGGCGAACGCCTCACCCGCCAGGTTGGCGCCGCAGCCCGTGACGTAGACGCGCGCGTGGGTGCGTGCGGCGCGGGAGACAGCCTGGCGCGACTTGCGGACGGCCTCGTGGGTGACGCAGCACGTATTGACGACCGCGATCTCGGCCGGGTCGGAAGCCTCGGCGTGACCGTCGGCGAGCAGCCGTTCGCGGATCTCCTGGGCGTCCGTCTGCGAGACCTTGCAGCCGAGGAACCGAATCGAGAAGCTCGTCACGGCGCGGGATGGTACTCCCGGAGATGAAGATCGGCCGCCCAGCCTTCGAGCGTCCGGCGCTCGGCGGCACGAAAACCCGCGAGCCTCGGTGTCTCGGGCTCGAAGTAGCCGGACGTGACGAGAAGCGTGCAATCGAGCCGAGACGCGACGGCCGCGGCGGCTCGTTCGCTGATGTTGACGACGGCGACATCGGCCGGCGGCAGTGGGTCGGCGAGCGCGTCGGCGAGCCGGAAGTCAGGCCCGAGGCGGTTCGCCGCCGCGTTCCGTCGCGCCGCCTCGATCGCCTGGATGTCGTTGTCGAGCCCGAGCACGGGGGCGAAGCCGAGCTTGGCGGCCGCAAGTGCGAGCACGCCCGAACCGCAGCCGACATCGAGGAGGGAGCCGGGCTCGAGCTCGCTGATCAGCTCGATACACAACCGCGTCGTCGGGTGCGCCCCGGTTCCGAAGGCGCGTCCCGGATCAATCGTGATCGCCTGGTCGTACCCCAGGTCGGGCTCCCAGGGAGGCACGATCCAGACCCTGCCGGCGAGCACCGGCCGGTGGAAGCGCTTCCAGCGATCCTCCCAGTCGGCCGGAACGTCGGTTGCGACGATCGCTCCGAACGCCTCATCCATCCTGGCCTCGCCGCGTGCGTCGGTGTATGCCGAAAACTCGTACTCGTCGCCGTGCTCGGACTCCTCGAACCCCTCCGGGAACAGCGTCAGCATCCGCGCACGTGCCGACTCCGCGGCGTCGGCGTCGACGGTGACGGAGACCCGCCGCAGGGCGCTCAGCGGAAGGCGCTCTTCAGCTTCTCGAAGAAGCCCTCGTCGACGCGATATGTCTCGTCGTCCGCCGAGGCCGCGAACTGGGCGAGGAGTCGCCGCTGCTCGTCGTTCAGCCGGCGCGGGACGGCGACGTTGACGAGCACGCGCTGGTCGCCACGACCGAATCCCTGCAGCACCGGCATGCCGCGCCCGCGGAGGACTCGGATCTCGCCCGGCTGGGTGCCCTCGGGAAACTCGAGCTCGACGTCGCCGTCGAGGGTCGGCACGGTCACGGTCGCGCCGAGCGCTGCCTCGGTGATCGTCAGGTCGACGGTCGCGAAGATGTCGTCGCCCTCGCGTACGAACCGCGGGTCGGGCCTGATGCGCACCTGGACGTAGGCGTCGCCTGCGCGGCCGCCGCCGCCTCCTGCGTGACCTTCGCCGGAGATCCGGATCTGCTGGCCGTCGTGGATTCCCGGTGGGATTTCGACCTCGAGCGTCCGTTCCTCGATCGTCCGGCCCTCGCCGCGGCACTCGGGGCAGGGCTCATCGATCCGCTGGCCGGCGCCGCGGCAGGCCGGACAGGTCTGCGTCCGTACGAACTCGCCGAACGCGCTTCGCGAGACCCGTTGGAGCCGTCCCGAGCCGCCGCAGGTCTCGCACACGACCGGGCTGGTGCCGGGCGCGGCGCCGCTCCCGGCGCAGGTTTTGCACGTGACTGCAACCGGAAACGGCACCTCTCGGCTGACGCCGCGGGCCGCGTCGGCGAGCTCGATCTCGACCGCGACCGCGAGATCGGCCCCGCGCGACCGCGATGCTCGGCCGGCGACCCCGAAGAGGTCGTCGCCGAAGAAGGCGGCAAAGAGATCCGAGAGGCTGCCGAAGTCGAACTGGGTCGGCGTGAAGCCGCCGCCGCGGAGACCGGCATGGCCGAACCGGTCGTAGAGCTCGCGCGTCTCGCGCTTGGAGAGCACCTCGTAGGCCTCGACGACCTCGCGAAAGCGCTCCTCGGCGTCGGGCGCCTTCGACACATCCGGATGCAGATCGCGCGCGAGTCGGCGGAAGGCGCGCTTGATCTCGCCCTCGCCCGCCTCGCGGGTGACGCCCAGAACCTCGTAGTAGTCGCGCTGCGTCGTCGCCATTGCCTCAGCCTAGCGCCGGCCTCTGTCAATTCTGTTCGTAGATCTCCTCGACGAACCGCGAGAGCTCCGTCGCAGCTCCGCGGACAGAACGGAGCGCCTTCTCGTAGTCCATCCGCACAGGTCCGAGCAGGCTGACCGCCCCGAGCGTCCGGTTCGCGAGCCCGTATGCCGCGCCGACCAGCGAGAGCCGTTGCAGATCGGGATGGTCGAGGTCGACGCCGACGCGGACGAACGGGCGGCGAGGATCGAGCGCCTGGCTGACGACACCGAGCAGCGCCGCCCGCTTCTCGAGCATCTCGAGCAGCCGCTGATAGACATCGAGCTCGTCCTCACGGGCGCCCTCGAGGAGGCCGGCCGTCCCACCGACGTAGAGGCTCTGGCCTTCGTCGGCGAGCTCGATGAACGTTGGCCGAAGGATCCCGATGAAGGCGGCCTCGCGCTCCGAGAGCCCCGGGTCCTCGAGCCGCTGCCGCAGCTGGTGCGTCCCCGGCTGGAGCCCGGCGAGCGCGTCGTTCAGGTACTGCCCGGCCCACTTCGCGAGGCCCGGATCGACAGGCTCGACGAAGGCGTACACGCGCTTCGTCACCGCTCCGGTGGAGGTGATGACGACGATCATCACGACCTGCGGCTGCAGCAGGAGCACCTCGACGTGGCGGATCGTCGCGCTTTCGAGCGGCGGCGCCGAGACGAGCGCGAGCAGACGGGTCACCTCCGACAGCATCTCGGTGGTCGCCTGCAGCGCGGTGTCGACCTCTGCCTGCGCGGCGCTCAGGTCGAGCGGGAACGGGCCCGGATTCGGCTCGAGTCGCTCCACCAGTCCGGCCGCGTAGTACCGATAGCCGGCTTCGGTCGGGACGCGTCCGGCGGATGTGTGCGGATGGGTCAGCAGGCCGAGCGACTCGAGCTCCGCAAGCTCGCCGCGGACGGTGGACGAGGAAACGCCGAGCCGGGTACGCTCGAGCAGCGTCTTCGAGCCGACCGGCTGCCCGGTCGCGATGTACTCCTCGACGACAGCACGCAAGACCGCGCGCTGTCGATCTGTGAGCTCGATCGCGGCTGGATTCGTCATCTCTGCAGGGAAATCTTAGGCGAGGAGGTCCGCCGTGACGGCGTCGCCGAGCAGCCGGCCGTGATTCGTCAGCGTCAGCCCGACGTCGGCATGAGCGGCCCCGTCTCCAGACGGGACGCGGCGGGCAAGGCCGAGCCGCTCGAGGCGGTCGAGCGCGACCGCGTCGACTTCCGCGGCGACCGCCTCCAATGGCAGCGGCTCGTCCAGCCTCAGCCCGAGCATGATTCGCTCGGCTCGGCGCACCGAGGCAGGGAGCGGCTCCAGCTCCCTGTGAGGAGCGTTGCCCTCGCGAAGGGCCGCGAGGTAAAGCTCGAGCCGCGGCGTCGTCCGCCAGCGCTGGCCGCGCACGGTCGAAACCGCGCCGATCCCGAGGCCGACGTAGTCACGCCCGCGCCAGTACGCGAGGTTGTGGCGGGAGCGGAGGTCGCGGCCTCCCGCGGAGACGGGCGGGCGGCAGAAGTTCGCCGTCTCGTACCAGCGGTAGCCGGTGGCGACGAGCGTCTCGACGACGCGTTCGAAGTACGCCTCCATCGCCTCCGCCTGGCGACGGAGCTCGTCTCCGTGCGCGTGCGTGAACCGCGTCCCGGGCTTCGCCTCGAGCTCGTAGCACGAGAGGTGCTCGGGCCGGAGCTCGAGCGCCTCGCCTATGTCGGCATCGAGGTCGGAGGGCCTCTGCCCCGGGATCCCATAGATGAGATCGAGTGAGATGTTGTCAAATCCGGCATCACGGAGATGGTAGAAGGCGCGCCGGACGTCATCAGGTCCGGCAACACGATCGAGGACTTCGAGGAGCCGAGCTTGAAAGGATTGGGCGCCGAGCGAGACGCGGTTGACGCCGCGCCGGCGCAGCAGGGCCGCGAGCTCCGGCGTCACCGTTTCGGGGTTCGCCTCGACGGTCAGCTCGTCCGCGGGCGGCAGGGCCGAGAGCAAGCGATCGAGCTGCCGTGGCTCGGTGAAGGTCGGAGTGCCGCCGCCGAGGAAGATCGTCTCCAGCTCGGGCGCGAGCAGGCCCCGCTCGAGCTCGAGCTCCGCCACGAGGGCGTCGACGTAGGCGCTGTGGACGCCGCGGCGGCCGACGACGGTGACGAAGTCGCAGTAGCCGCAGCGGTGGGCGCAGAACGGCAGGTGCACGTAGAGGTGCCGAACGGCGCCGCTCATCGCCGGTTTCCGTCGCTCAGGTTGAGCACCGCCAGGAACGCTTCTTGCGGCACCTCTACGGCACCGACCTGCTTCATGCGGCGCTTGCCCGCCTTCTGCTTCTCGAGCAGCTTGCGCTTGCGCGTGATGTCGCCGCCGTAGCATTTCGCGAGGACGTCCTTTCGCTTCGCCTTGATCGTCTCGCGGGCGATCACGCGGGAGCCGATCGCCGCCTGCACCGGAACGTCGAAGTACTGGCGCGGAATCTCCTCGCGCAGCCGCTCCACGAGCGCCTTTCCACGCGCGTACGCGCCCTCGCGGTGGACGATCATCGAGAGCGCGTCGACGGGCTCGTTCGCAATCAGAACGTCGACCCGCGCGAGGTCTCCCGCACGGAAGCCGGCGACGTCGTAGTCGAAGCTCGCGTAGCCCCGCGTGCGCGACTTCAGCTGGTCGTAGTAGTCGAGCACGATCTCGGCGAGGGGCAGCTCGTACGTCAGGTGGACCCGCTCCTCGGACAGGTACTCCATGTGGTCGAAGCGGCCGCGGCGCTCGTTGTTCAGCTCCATGACCGGGCCGACGTAGTCCTTCGGGACGATGATCGACGCGTTGATGTACGGCTCCTCGACGCGCTCGATCTCGCGCGGCATCTCGGCCGGGTTGTGCACCTCGACC
>DASQWX010000170.1:0-10327 GCA_035640035.1 Gaiellaceae bacterium | reverse complement strand
CGCGGACGTCCCCGCGGGCGTGTTCGTGCGGAGGTCGTAAATCGTGACGACATCGTCGCCGTCGGCGAGAACCTTCTTGACGTCGGTTCCTTTCACGATCGGGGCGAGCTTGGCGAGCGATTGCAGGTAGTCGTCGGCGTTATGGAACTCGTCGAACGGTCCCTGAAAATGGAGATCGTCGGCGAGCAGCGAGCGCGCCCCCGCGACGTCGCCGCTGCCAAACGCTTGCTTGTACTCCTCGACCACTCCCAGCGCGTCCCGGCTTGTCACGTTCCGCTCCTTTCCTTTACGGCGGAGGCACGATGCCCGGCATCGCCCGCGGGGGCAATGGCCGAGGCGACGCGATCGTTGTCCGAGCGTCCGACGATCCTTCACCAAGGGACTGTCCCCAACGGGGACTGTCCCTGAAGCCGGTCGCAACTTCGTCGCGCCCGCAGGGACAGCCCCTGCGGGGACAGTCCCTATCGCCTGCCGAACCGCCTTGGGTGGCGGCCGCGCCGGGCTTCGGGACCCGTCTTCTTCAGCGAATCGAGCTCGTCGAGCGCAGCGCCGGCGCCGAGGACGACCGAGGTCAGCGGCGACTCGCTGCGGGTGACGTAGAGGCCGGTCTCGTCGCTGATCCGCCGGTCGATTCCGCGGAGGAGCGCACCCCCGCCCGCAAGCACGATCCCGCGGTCGCTGACGTCGCCGGCGAGCTCCGGCGGCGTTCCTTCGAGCGTGTCCTTGACCGCGGCGACGATGCGCTGGACCGGGCGCTCGAGCGCGTTGCGGAGCTCCTCGGACCTGAGCTCGAGCCGGCGCAGCAGCCCGGACTGGAGATCGCGGCCGCCGACCGAGCATTCGAGCTCTTCCTCGAGCTCCCACGCGGAGCCGGCCTCGAGCTTCGCCTCCTCGGCCGTCTCGTCGCCGATCAGCAGCCCGTAGGTGCCCTGCACGTACCTCGCGACAGCCTCGTCCATCTCGTACCCGCCGACCTTGATCGACTGCCAGACGACGATCCCGCCGAGCGAGATGACGGCGACTTCGGTCGTGCCGCCGCCGATGTCGACGATCATGCTCCCCTGCGGCTCGGCGACGGGCAGACCGGCGCCGATCGCTGCGGCCATCGGCTCTTCGATCAGGTAGACGCGGCGAGCGCCCGCGGCGAGCGTCGCTTCCTCAACCGCTTCGCGCTCGACCTTCGTGATCCCGCTCGGCACGCAGAGGACGACGTGGGCGAGCGGAAGCCGTCGGCCGCCGACCTTCCGGATGAAGTAGCGCAACATCTGTTCGGTCACGTCGAAGTCGGCGATGACTCCGTGTCGCAGCGGCCGGATCGCGCGGATCGTCGCCGGCGTGCGGCCGATCATCCGTCGGGCATCGGCCCCGACGGCCTGGACCTCATCGGTCCGGTCGTCGATCGCGACGACCGAGGGCTCGAACACGACGATCCCCTCGCCGCGGACGAAGACGAGCGAGTTGGCGGTGCCGAGATCGACCGCCAGCTCGCGACCGCTGAAGGAACGCAAGTAAGCCACGCCAGACCCCACGGCAGGCTAGCGGCGCGGGAACCTCAGGTCTGCGGGTACTTCGGCCCCTCCTCTTTCAGGTGACGAGAAGCGGGCAGGGTAATTCAGACGCTCGGCACAGCGAGTCGCGACCAGACGGTTCCGTCCTCGGCCGCGGCAGGACATTCCGGCTCGCGGGTCGAGGTGCTTGCGACGACGCAGACGTCCGCGAATGCATGTCCGACGACGACGGCCAGCCGGCGGTCGAACTCGCCGTCGGCGTTCGGAGCCAGCGACCATTCCGCGAGGTTCCGTCGAGTCTGGTCGGCCGCGATCCCGTAGACCCGGAGAGTCATCGACCGCGATGGATGCTGCGGCAGGTTCTTCGCCGTGAGATGAACGAGTAGCCGCGGCGCGCGGACGAAGGTCTCCCACGAGACGGCGAGCTGCGGCCGCTCCTGCGGACGAGGGACGTGCACGCGCACGCAGCCGGTCGTGTTCCCGGTTGCGTAGCACGGACGCGGCTCGTCACCGACCCACGCGCGGGCCCCGAGGTCGTCGTAGTCGCCGGCGGGAATCGGGATGTCGACCGAGTACTGGATCCGGCCGTCGCCGTCGGGCCCGAGCGAAGCGCCGTACAGCGGCTGTCCCGGCTTCCACGTGAGCCTCCCCGCATCGTTGGGCGCACGGACGAGCTGCTCGACCTCGACGACGATGTGATCGCTCGAGCGAAGCCCGGCGCCGTGGACTGTGACCGCGACCGTCTTCCCCGCCTTCGGCGTCAGCATGATGCTCGGCTGCGCGCGGTCGCCCCACGTCTCGACTCCGGCGTAGACACCGAAGAGGAGGCTCGCCGCGACCAGCGCCAGGCCCGAGTAGACGGCCGCCCTCTCTTCGGTCGATCCGTCGCGGAGGGCGAACGCAGCCGCCGAGCCGGCGAAGATCGCGAGCACGGCGAGCCCGAAGGCGCCGTAGGTCGCGAGCGGGTGGTCACGCGCCATGCGCCCGACCAGGCTTCCGGTGATCGCGAGACCGGTGAGCACCGCTCCGAGCGCGGGAATCGCCGCAAGCAGGAACCCCGCGGGTCCTTTGACACCCTTTCCGACCGGCAGAAATCTCGGCATGACGGCCTCCGAGGTCGGCTGACGGCTAGCGGGCCGGACCGTACGCCTCAGTTGTCAGCGAGCCGCGAGCCCGCTGCAAATCTTTCGTTAACGGCGCCGCTACTTCGGCGCGAGCTTGAGCACGACGATTCCGGATCCGAACCTGGTCGTGTCCAGGAGCTGAAGGCTCGCCCGGAAGCCGTCGAGCAGCCTCTCGCCCTCGCCGGCGATCTCAGGGAAGACCCAGAAGTGGTACTCGTCGACGAGCTTGTGCTCGAGGAGCGTCTTCG
This sequence comes from Gaiellaceae bacterium, assembly GCA_035640035.1. Classification (GTDB taxonomy): domain Bacteria; phylum Actinomycetota; class Thermoleophilia; order Gaiellales; family Gaiellaceae; genus 13-2-20CM-68-14. The sequence continues at coordinate 7,447 of DASQWX010000170.1, read as the reverse complement.
AGAACTCGCCGGTGCCGTATTTGACGATGTTCTCGCCGGGCTGATCCTTCAGGCTCGCGACGGCGTCGGCGACATCGCCCTCGAGCACGGTCGCGTTCCACTCCGCCGCGCCGGGCGGCATCGAGCGCGAGGCGACGTACTTCGGCAGCTCGTTGAACCGGTCCGCGAAGTCGTTGTCGCCGGCGCGCGGCGGCCATGCTTGGGCGAAGCCTTCGTAGGTCTTGCGGCCGAGCAGCATCGCGTCAGAGGAGTAGAGCAGGCCCTGCGAATAGTTCGCGTGCTCGTCGTCCCAGTACGGCTGAGCCCAGTTCTGCGGGTCGCTGATCACGCCGTCGAGGGTCATGAACGTCGACTCCACCAGCTTCCTCATCGCTGCACCTCCCGTCCGAGCTTTCTCTTGAAAGACGCCGGCCGTCGGCGGAACTCATCGCTCGTCGGCGATCTCGAGCAGCTTCGTCACCGTCGTCCAGTTCCGTGCGGTCGCCGGCACGCCGAGGCTGTTCGACGCGAGGGCGGCCCAGAGCTTCGACCGCGCGACGCCGGCAGGGTGCCAGGCGTAGATCTCGCGTCCGCTGAAGACGATGCGTTCGGACTCGAGGGCCGCGGCCTCGAGCTTTTGCTGCGTCTCGCGGCCGAGCTTCTCGGCCAGGAAGCTGACCTGGTACCGCTTCGGATCCTCGGCGACGTCGGCGAGCGGGTTGCGCTTCACCACCCGCGCCAGCTCCGCGCGGGTGCGCGCGACCACGGCGATATCGAGGCCGAAGGTCTCGCGGATCAGGCGCTTGACCTTCCGGGCGGTCTCGGCGGGCTTCGCGTTGGAGGAGAGGACGATGTTCCCGCTCTGCACGTGCGTCCTGACGTCCGCGAAGCCGGACTCTTCGAGTGCCTCTCGCAGCTTTGGCATTGCGATCCGGTTGCGGGAGCCGATGTTGATCCCGCGCAGGAAGACGATCTGAGCCGCCACGGGCTGAGCCTACGACGCGCGAAGCCCCGCTCGTGCGGGGCTTCGCTTCGGGTTCGGGAACGCGCTAGATGCCGGAGCGACCGCGCCGGCCCGCGTAGTAAGTGCCGAGCTGGTTCCGGTACGTCTGATCGCGGTACGTGTTCTCGTCGAACTCCGGTGCGTTCTTGATCTCGTCCTTGGTCAGTCCGACGAAGATCGACTGAGTGTCGGGGTCGAGGTCACGGATGACCCCGGCCGGGATCATCACCTTCTTGCCGAAGATCCACGGGCCGGTGTCGACGACGATGAAGCTGCCAGCGGCTTCGTGGGTCGCCTCGTCGACCTTGCCGATCTTGCCGTCGGTGGCTTCGACTTCGAAGCCGGTCAGATCGATGTTCGGCGGTGTTGCGACCGACCAGGACCAGATTTCTACGGTGGCCATGAGTCATTCCTCCCTCATCTCGATTTCAGGACCCCGTTTGCGGCTACCCCGAACCAGGTCTCGCAAACGCCGATCTCGCAGGGGATATCCAGGGCTGTTTAAACGGCAGCGATTCGCCTTGCGATGTGTTTGGCGTCGCGTCGGACACCGCCGACATTCTCCGACGCGAAGGAGTAGAGGAAGTCGAGGCCGACGAAATACAGCCCCGGCTCCGGCGTCACGCCGCGCTCTTGGATCGGGCTCAGATCGCCGTCGAACACGGGGACATCGATCCAGCTGAAGTCCTGGCGGAAGCCGGTGCACCAGATCACGTTCGCGACGTCCATGACTCGGCCGTCCTCGAGCACGGGCAACCCTCCTCCGACGCCGGTCATCTTGGGGAGGCGTTCGACGCCTGCCGCCCGGAGGTCGTCGTTCTTGACTCGGATCAGCGGCGCGCCGCTCTCGAGCACATGCGGGCGCACCTTGCGGCCCAGCGGAGTTTTTACCGTCAGCACGTGCGAGGCGACGAACCAGAGGATCGGAAGCACGAGCCGCCTCCCGGGGCTTTCGATCCGGAACGGGATCTGCCCTTTGTCCCTTCCTGACAGCCACGTGCGATGGCTCCGCGAGACCTCGATCGCGATGTCCGCTCCCGAGTTTCCAGCGCCGACGAGCAGGACGTCGCCCGGCTGTAGCTGCGTCGGCTCGCGGTACTCGCTCGAGTGCATCTGCACGATCCGGGGATCGAGTTCGGACGCGAACTCGGGCACGGCCGGGACCCCGTAGAAACCCGTGGCAACGACGACGTGGCTGGCTGCGAAGCCGCGTTCGCCGGCTTCGACGAGATAGCGGTCGTCCTTCTTGGTCAGCCGGTCGACACGCGTTTTGAGCCGCACGGGTAGCTGGAAGCGCTCCGCGTACGCCTCGAGGTAGTCGGCGGTCTCGCGAGCGGTCGGGTACGACCAGCCGGGCGCCGGGAACGGCCAGCCCGGCAGACCGTCGTAGCGAGCCGGCGTGAACAGGCGAAGCGAGTCCCACGTACGGGTTCGCCAAGAGCCGCCGATGCGCTCGTTCGCGTCGAGAATCGCGAACGAGCGGCCGTGCTTCTTGAGGTAATAACCGACCGAGAGCCCGGCCTGCCCTCCGCCGATCACGATCGTGTCGAAGATCTCGACCCCTACGGCGCCTTCCCGGGCGCTGATCGTCGCTTCTTGTGTGGCCATGATCGCTCCTTCCGCGTCGTGTCTGCACGACGACGGTAGGACTCGGCCGATGCGCACGCATCGCCGGAATCCACCAACTTTCGACGAGCGGCGGCGTGGTCAATTCTGACCACGGGCGGATCAAACGAGGCCGTGCTCGAAGGCGTAGGCACCGGCGGCAGTGCGCGAGCCGACGCCGAGCTTCGTGAAGATGTTCTGCACGTGCCGGGCGACGGTGTGCTCGCTGATCACGAGCACAGCTGCGATTTCCCGGTTGCTCTTGCCTGTCGCGAGCAGGCGGAGCACTTCCAGCTCGCGCGCGCTCAGACCGCGAGCGTCGGGGTGGGCCGTGCCGATGAGCCTTTCCGCGGCAACGACGTCCGGAGCGGCGCCGAGCTCCTCGAAGACCGACAGCGCAGCGGCTAGCTCCAGCTCGAATGCGTCGTCATCGTTGAGGGCGCGGCAAGCTTGCGCGACATGCATGCGGGCACGTGCGGCCTCGTAAGGCGCCTCGAGATCCTGCCAAGATCTTGCGGCCTCTCGGAGGCCGGCGAGCGCGGTAGCCGCATCACCGGCGGCGAGCTCGACGACCCCCCGCGCTTGCGCGACCATCGCGTGCAGCATCTCGCTCTCGTAGTCGGCGCAGATCGCCTCGAGCTCGCGGCAGGCGGTCCGCGCTTCGTCGACGTCGCCGACCGAAACCATGACCTCGATCTGAGCGGGGAGTAAGGCAGCGCGCCGGAGCGGCGCCTCGGTCTCGGTCAGCGCCCGACGCAGCGACGCCGCGGCCGCGTCGGAATCTCCCTGGACAAGCCGCATCAGCGCCCAGCCCGGCTGCGGCTCGAGGCCGAGCTCGCTGGCTCCGCGGTACGCATCCTCGGCCTTCGCAAACTCGCCTCGGAGGCGATGGACCTCTCCCCGCAGGTACTGCGCCTTCGCCGCCGCGGCTCGATTCATCGCCCGTTCAAACCTCCGGCGTGCCCGCTCGGTTTCTTCCAGGGCGCCATCCCAGGCTCCCTGCAGCCGCATCAGCTGCGCGCGGTGGACGAGGCATCGGCCCGTGAATGCGATCAGGTCGGGCTGTCCCTTCCACCAACGGGTCAGCGCTTCCGTCCACTCTCTCGCACGGCGGAGCTCGAAGACCTCTTCGCAGGTGAGGATCACGCCGCAGTAGACGATTCCGCTCACGATTGGCGACGTCGCTCCTGTGGCGACGGTGACCATGGCCTGGTCGAGCTTGCTTAGCCCTTCCGCGACGCGGCCGTACCTGACGAGGACGTCGCCGTCGGCGTAGGTTGCGACGGCGAACAGGTCGGCATCGTCAAAGCGGTCGCCGATCTCCGCCGCCGCTGCTGCAGTCGCCGACGCGCCCTCGAAGTCGCCCTTCGCCTCGTGCTCGAAGGTGACCGGGAGCAGCAGGTAGCCATGCTCGACGCACTCGCCCTCCTCCTTGTCGACGAGCCGGTGAGCCCGCCCGAGCCAGCCGCCGGCCGGCCCCAACTCGCCGCGGAGAGCCAACTGCATCCCGATCCAGAAAGCACAGCGCGCCGCTCGCCGAGAGTCGCCGGCGTCGGCGTGACCCTGGCATGCGCGCTCGAGGACGCGCATCCACTCGTCCTCCTCGCCGCGCATGTAGGCCGACGTCGCCAGCAACTCGAGGTCGTCGGGTGCCAGCGGCGCTTCTTGATCGGCGCGTGACAGCGACTCGTGCGCGGTGGCCCACGCCGCCTTCGCGTACGCATCGCGCCCCCGTTCGAGCTCGCCTGCACCAACCTCGTTGACGTCGATGAGGCGATCCTCGCATTCCCCTGGCGGATGTCCTAGCGGATGTCGAAGCGCTGCAGCCCTTCCGGCTCCTCCTCGACGACCTCGACCCGTTCGACCGCCGATCCGCGGGGGCCTTCCTCGGTGAGCCGGACGAGTGACTCGACGACGTCCGGCTCGCCTTCGAAGACGGCCTCGACCGTCCCGTCGGGGCGGTTGCGGACCCAGCCGGCGACCCCGCGCGAAGTCGCCGCCCGCGCGATCGTGTAACGGAAGCCAACCCCCTGGACGAAGCCGTGGACGATGACTCGGCGGCGCACGGCCGAACGGTAAGCGCTGGCGCTTTCGGCCACGTCGGGGGTCCGTCCCCGGACGGGGCCGTTTCGGGCCCGCGGCACGCGTTCGATCTGACGCTGTGGATGGGCTGTGGCAGTTCGGGCACGTCCGGGGTCAGGCCCCCGACGGGGCCGTTTCGGCCGTTTGCGCGGAATTTTGGGAGGGCCAAGAGCGTTTTAGGGATAGGACGCGAGCGGCGCACTAAGCCCCTCCCCCTGGCGACCCAGCCGCTCCGTCCTTTCCATCTCGAACGAAAGGAATCACCATCAGCACCATCTTGGAATCCCCTGAAATTCAGACGCTGCTCGATGACGCCGGCGACGAGGGCTTCCTCGAGGCAGCCGAGCTGGAGTCGCTCGCGGAGGCGCACGAGCTCGAGGCAGACGACCTCGAGGAGCTCAATGCTGCTCTCGAAGCGCGCGGCGTCGAGATTCGCGAGGAGGAGCCGAAGGAGCTCGACCTGAGCGCCGAGTCTCCACCGGCATCCGCGGACTCGCTGCAGCTCTTCATGAACGAGCTCGGGCGCTACCCGCTGCTGACGGCGTCCGAGGAGGTCGCGCTGGCAAAGCGCGTCGAGCGGGGCGACCTCGAGGCCAAGGAGCGGATGATCAACAGCAACCTCCGTCTCGTGGTCCACGTGGCCAAGAACTACCGCGGGCACGGCGTCCCGTTCGGCGACCTGATCCAGGACGGCGTCATCGGACTCAACCGCGCAGTCGAGAAGTTCGACTGGCGGAAGGGCTTCAAGTTCTCGACCTACGCGACCTGGTGGATCCGCCAGGCGGTCCAGCGCTCTGTCGCCGGCCAGGCGCGCACGATCCGTGTGCCGACGCACGTCCACGAGCGGCGCCAGACGCTCAACCGCCACGCGCGGAGACTCGAGACCGAGCTCGGTCGCAAGCCGACGAACGAGGAGCTCGCGAAGTCGACCGGCCTGAAGCTCCAGCACGTCGAGGAGGCACTCTCGGTCGCCGAGGCGCGGGCGTCGCTGAGCTCGCCGGTCGGAGAGGACGACAGCGAGCTCGGCGATCTCTTCGCCGACGAGAACGCCGCCGATCCCGAAGCTCTGGCCGAGGATGCCCTCCGGGCCCGCGCCCTGCGGGAGGCGCTTGCCGAGCTTCCGGAGCGGGAGCGGCGAATCCTCGAGCTCCGCTTCGGGATCGACTGCGAGCCGCAGTCGCTCGAGGCGATCGGACGCGAGGTGAAGCTGACGCGCGAGCGTGTCCGCCAGCTCGAGGCTCAGGCCATGACGACCCTTTCCGCCTCGCTCGGTGCCTTCGCGCCGGACGAGGTGGACGACGAGGAGAGCGAGCTACCGCTCGCCGCATAGAAAGGAAACGATGAAGAACGGAATCCACCCCGAGCTGACGACGACCACTGTCAGCTGCTCCAACTGCGGCACGACGTTCCAGACCCGCTCGCCGCGGGCCTCGATCCAGGTCGAGGTCTGCTCGCAGTGCCACCCGGCCTACACAGGCATGGAGCGCACGGTGAATCGCGGCAGCAGGATTGAGCGCTTCGAGCGCCGGCGCGCCCGGGCAGTCGCCTAAGCGTGCCGTACTTTGCCGTCACGCGCGAGCGCGGGCCGAATTGGAACGGCTCGCGCTCCCTGCGTGAGCAGGAGCGTTGGGACGAGCACGCCGAGTTGATGGACCGTCTCGTCAAGGACGGCTTCATCGTCCACGGCGGTCCGCTCGGCGACGGCACTCTGACGCTCCATATGGTCGAGGCGGAAAGCGCGGACGAGATCGAGGCCCGGCTCGCAGAGGACGTCTGGACGACGATGGACTTGCTCCGGCTCGCCTCGATCGAGCCGTGGGAGATCCTTCTCGGCGTTCCTAGCGACGAATGAGGGCGAGCAACTCCTCGAACTGCCGCATCACGTCGCGGTGGAGCCGCGTTCCGTAACTCACCCGTGCAACGCCGAGCTCGCCCAGCTCGCGTAGCGGCGGGGCACCGTTGCCGGCGAGGAGGTTGACGGGACCGCGGGCCCCGTCGACGAAGGCGGCGATCGCCTTCGCGTCCGAGAGAAGAATCGGGTACACGCAATCGGCGCCGGCCTCGAAGTAGGCGCGCGCCCGGTCGACCGCATGGTCGACGAGCTCGGCCTGCGCGCCGCCGCCGTGAAGGAAGACGTCGACTCGGGCGTTGACGACGAGGCCGTAGTCATCGGCCTCGCGAACGCGGCGGAGCCAGGCGGCTTGCTCTTCGCGCTCGCGTAGCTCGCCAGTCGAGTGATCGGTGTCCTCGAGGTTGCAGCCTGCGGCTCCGACGCCCTTCAGTGCGGCGACGAGCGCGGCGGGCTCCATCCCGTAGCCGGCCTCGGCGTCGACCGTGACCGGCGCATCGACCGATCGGGCGATTCGGGCGGCGGCAGCCAGCATCTCGTCCGCCGGAGCCCCCTCGTGATCCTCGTAGCCGAGCGCCGCCGCAACGCCTCCGCTCGTGGTCGCGACCACCGAAAAGCCGGCCGCGACGACCGCCCTCGCAGAGGCGACGTCCCACGCATTCGGCAGGACCAGTGGATCGCCGGGGACGTGGAGCGACCGCAGCAGCTTCGACCGACTCGTTAGATCTCCGCCCACCCTCGCTACCGTATCGGGGGCTTAGACTCGGGTCGTGGCGAACATCTATCGGTCCGACCTGAGCGAGGGAGAGAACTACCGCCGCGCGAGGCTCGCCGAGGCCGCCGGTGCCGAGCACCTCGGGCTCACCGTCTACGAGCTTGCGCCCGGCCAGGGAATGCACTTCCACTACCACCTGCAGCGCGAGGAGTTG
>DASQWX010000169.1:0-5552 GCA_035640035.1 Gaiellaceae bacterium | reverse complement strand
GCGGGACGGCCGAAGAACGCGAAGACGAAGATCGCGATCACCATCACCCAGAGCAGGAACGCGGTCCCGCACCGGGGATGGATGAGGGAGAACCGCTGCACACGGGCGGGCTCGAGCTCCTCCCCGGCCTCGTAGGCATTGATCGCCTTGTGCTCCGCGGCGTGGTACTGGAAGACGCGGCGCAGGTCGGGAAGCAGCGAGATCAGAGACAGGTAGAGGACGAAGATCGTCACCCGGATCAGGCCCTCGACGATCACGAACCAGCCGGCGTCGATGCCGATCCAGTCGGTCAGCAGCGCGGGCCCGACCTTGAACAGAAGGAGCGCGAAGCCGATCGCGATCGCGAAGGCGAAGATCAGCTGGCCGCGGGTCAGCTCGGTCGAGACCTCCTCGTCCGCTCCTTCTTCCTGCGCCGCATAGTTCGCCGAGATCGCGAGCGACTCGCCGAGCGCAACGACACCGCGGACGATCGGCAACCTCAGGGCCCAGTGGCGCGTCATCGGGGAGACGATCGGTCGCGAGACCTGCGCGATGTCGCCGTCCGGCTTGCGAACGGCCACGGCCCAGTTCGAGGGGCCGCGCATCATCACTCCTTCGAGCACGGCCTGCCCGCCGATCGGGGAGCTCATCTCGTCCCCGTTACGAAGACCTGGCGGCCTGCGCCCGCTCGAGCCGGCGCTGGAACCGCTCTACCCGGCCGCCCGTGTCGACGAGCTTCTGCTTCCCCGTGTAGAACGGGTGGCAGTTCGAGCAGATCTCGACGTGCAGTTCTGGCTTCGTCGAGCGGGTCTGGAACTCGTTCCCGCACGCGCAGTGCACGGTGGCCAACACGTATTCGGGGTGGATGCCGGGCTTCATCGCCGGGCCAGGATAGCAGCAGCGGTCTCAGCGGCTACGTTGCCTCCAGAGACGACAACGGCGACGGCGTTTGCCTGTTCAAGCGGGACTTTTCCGGCGAGCAGGGCTCCAACGCCGGCCGCACCGGCAGGCTCGCAGGCGAGCTTCGCCCGGGTGTAGAGAAAGCGGAAGCCCGCCTCGATCTCCTCCTCGGTCACGAGCACCGACTCGACGCGGCCGCCGCAGATTGCGAGCGCGTTCGTGCCGACGAACGGCGCGTTCAGGCCGTCGGCGATCGATTCCGGCGTGATCGTCACCGGCGTGCCTGCCTCGAGGGCTTCGTGCAGAGCGGCCGACGACTCCGGCTCCACCGCGACGATCCGCGCATCGGTCGCGACTGCGATTCCGGACACGAGGCCGCCGCCGCCGACGGGGACGACGATCAGCTCGGCATCCGGTGCGTCCTCGCTCACCTCGAGTCCCACCGTTCCCTGCCCCGCGATGACCAGCGGATCGTCGAACGGGTGGACCAGGGTGCGTCCGGACTCGTCCATGAGCTCGTCGAGACGCTCGAACGCTTGACCTGGATCGGTTGCCTCGAGATCGACCGTGGCGCCGTAGCTCTGCGTGGCTTCGAGCTTCTGCTCGCTCACCCCCTGCCACATCACGATCAGCGCATCGACGCCTTCGAGCGCCGCCCCGTACGCGAGCGCCTGCGCGTGGTTGCCTGCCGAGATGCCGATCACTCCCATGCTCTTCTCCTCGGCCGAGAGCGAGGCGAGCTTGTTCAGGACGCCCCGCGGCTTGAAGGAGCCGGTTCGCTGGAGGAGCTCGGCCTTCAAATAGACCGGTGCGCCGACCTCGCGCCGGAGTGACGCCGATGTCAGGGTCGGCGTTCGGTGAACCCGTCCGGCGATCGCTTCGCGGGCAGCGACGACGTCGGCGCGCGTGAGGACCTCGGTGGCGATGGCCGACCTTAGCCCGTACAAATCGCTAACGGACCCTTCAGGAATCGCCGGTTCACTCCGAACCAGTGACCATGAAGGTCCGCCTCGGTGCTCTCGCCGCCGCCCTGGTCGCGATCGTGGTCGCTTCGACGGCTGTCTCGGCGTCTGCGTCCTCCAAGGCACAGTACGGGATCCAGGACGACGCCTGGATCGAGGCCGGGACCGCGAAGATGTCCACTCTCGAAGAGCGGTTGACGACGCTCGACACCCTCGGCGTCGACGTCGTCCGCTACACGCTTCGCTGGGATCACGTCGCCCCGCATCGCCCGCGGAAGCCGGCAAACCCGAACGATCCGGCGTACGACTGGTCCTCGCCGGACGCGGTCCTCGACGGGCTCTACGCGCACGGAATCGACGTCGTGCTGACCTTCTGGGGCACGCCTCCCTGGGCCAGCAGCGGACACAAGCCTAACTCGGCGCCGAGGAGCCCCTCGGCGCTCGCGTCGTTCGCGACGGCCGCGGCGACTCGATACCCGTGGGTGCACAAGTGGGAGATCTGGAACGAGCCGAACCAGGTCGGCGGACTGAAGCCGAACTCGCCGCGCCTCTACGTCAAGCGTCTGCTCAACCCGGCCGTCGCGGCTCTGCATGCGGCCAACCGCAAAAACGTCGTCGCGGGCGGGGCGACGTCGCCGCGCGCGACGAGGACCGCCCTCTCGGCTGTCGCGTTCATGCACGGCATGCGGCGCGCCGGAGCCCGGTTCGACGTCTACTCGCACCACCCGTACCCTCGCTGGTTCGGTCGCGGCCGGCCGGAGACGCCTTTGCAGACGCTCCCTTGCACGCGTTGGCTGACCATGGCCAGCCTCCAGTGCCTGCTCAAGAACGTGACGCGGAACTTCGGGCCGAAACACGTCTGGCTGACCGAGTACGCGTACAAGACGAATCCGCCTGACCGCTGGCGCGGCGTCGCGCCGACGCTCCAGGCGCGTTACCTCGCCGAGGCGGCGAGACGCGTCTACCGGGCGCCGCGCGTCGACCTCTTGATCAACTTCCTCATCCGCGACGAGCCCGTCGTCGGCCGCTGGGCGAGCGGTTTTTTCACCGCGGCCGAGGTCGTGAAGCCGTCCTTCTACGCGTTCATGCTGCCGCTCGCCGAGATCAGCCGCCGCGGCACCCGCACGACGCTCTGGGGGCAAGTCCGCCCACGCTCAGGGCCGCAGCCGTACCTGCTCCAGCGCCGGTGGCGCGGGCGCTGGGTGTCGACCGGGAGCGTCGGAGTGACCGGCTACCGCGGCTTCTTCACTCGGCAGGTCTTCGCCGGCCGCGGCGCCGAGTTCCGCATCTGGTCCCTCCTCGACAACACCTTCAGCCCGGCGCTGGTGGTCAAGTGATCGTGTACTCGGGGCCCGAACCGCCTTCGGGCGGGGTCAGGCGCCCGCCCTTCGCGGTGATCGCGCCGCACTGGACGCAGTTCGACGCCGTGACCTCGACCCCGCCGTCCTTGGGCTCGTAGACCTGGGCCGGGCAGAGTCGGGCCCACATCTCCGCGAGCTCGACCGGCACCTCGGTCTGGATGCGGATGTGATTCGGCGCGTCGTCGCGGGTCTTGTTCCCACTCAGGAAGACCGAGGACAGCTTGTCGAACGTGAGCTTCCCGTCAGGCGCGGGATAGCTGCGCGCGCGATCGGTTCTCATCAGCTCCTGGTCGGCATCGGGCTCGGTTCGGGCATTCCCGGGCGGGAACTTGCCGCGGCTCGCCGTCATCGCGCCCGCGAGCGCGCCGCCCAGCCAGAAGCCGCGCCCGAAGGCCTGGCGCATGTTCCGGACCTGCTCGAGGTCGCGCCAGACGAAGCTTTGCTTGACCGCCTCGTCATAGGAGGCGAGCGCCTCGCGCCGCCCGACCGCCTCGCCGCGTTGAAGCGCCGCGAATGCGGCCTCGGCTGCGAGCGAGCCGGTCTCGATCGCGTAGTGGATCCCCTTGAGCGCAGGCACGTTGACGAAGCCCGGCCCGTCGCCGCAGAGCAGCAGGCCCGGCGCGTGCAGCCGCCCCGGGAGCGAGAGGAACCCGCCTTCCGGGATCGTCTTCGCGCCCCAGGCGATTCGTTCGCCGCCCTCGAGCAGCTTGCGGACGAGTGGGTGCGTCTTCAGCTCCTGGAGCAGGTCGTGGACAGAGATCTCGGTGTCGCGGTAGTCGAGGCCGACGACCATCCCGAGCGTCAACACGTCGTCGCCCATCGGATAGATGAACGAGCCGCCGAACTCGCGGTATTTGGCGCCCCCACGCAGCGGCCAGCCCATCGTGTGGATTACCCGCCGCAGCGGTCTCGCGACGCGCCACACCTCCTTGACGCCGAGCGCCCAGACCTGTGGGTTCTCGCCCTCGAGGGCGAATCGCTCGATCGCCGCGCCGGTGAGATGGCCCTGGGTCCCTTCGGCCAGCACGGTGACGCGGGCGAGGACGTCGGAACCGGGCTCGAAGTTCGCCAGCTCTTCGCCATTTCGGCCGCGGCCCTTGTCGCCGGTCCGGATTCCTCGGACCCGTCCGTGGTCGACGAGGAGCTTCGTCGCCGCCGTCTCGGGGAGGATCATCGCGCCGTCCTGCTCGGCCTCCTCGGCGAGCCAGCGGCCGAGCTCTGAAAGCGACGCGAGCCGGTTGCCGTGGTTTCGCATCGTCGGCGGCGTCGGAATCCGCATCGCCCGCGTCCGTGTGAGGAAGTAGACCGACTCCTGCTCGACAGGACCGTAGAACGGCATCTCGTCGAGCCGCTTTCGCCCGACGAAGAGCCGCCGCAAGGCGCGGGGGTTGACCACGGCACCCGAGAGGAGGTGCGAGCCCGGCTGCTTGCCTTTCTCGATCACGGCGACCGGAACCTCGCCGAGGCGGTCGGCAACATCGGGCGCGCCCTCGAGCAGCTGTCCGAGCCGGATCGCGCAGGCAAGCCCGGCGGGTCCCGCGCCGACGATTGCAACGCCAACCTCGATCCGGTCGTCCTCCGGATCGGTCGGTCGCGCGATCGCCTCAGAGACGTGGAAGGGCGGCGGGAACTCGGACGGTTTAACCAACGCTCGTGATTTAGATCACACGCCTTACGCGGCCCGGCGCTGCCGGACGAGCTCGGTCAGCTTCGGGACGATCTCGTGCAGGTCGCCCACGACGCCGAGGTCGGCGTACTCGAAGATCGGCGCGTTCGGGTCCTTGTTGATCGCGACGATCAGGTTCGAGCCCTGCATGCCCACCTTGTGTTGGATCGCCCCGGAGATGCCGACCGCGACATAGAGCCGGGGGGAGACAGTCTTGCCGGTCTGGCCGACCTGCGTCGAGTACGGGTACCAGCCGGCGTCGACGACGGCCCGAGTCGCGGCGACCGCGCCGCCGAGCGCCTTCGCGAGCTCCTCGACGAGGGCGAAGTTCTCCGGCCCGCCGAGGCCGCGGCCGCCCGCCACGATGACGTCGGCGTCCTCGATCGAAGGGCCCTCGCTCTCCTCGTGGGCCTGCTCGATCATCGTCGCCTGCATGGAGAAGTCCTCCAGCTCGACGCCGACGGTCTCGACGCTCGGCTCGGCAGGGCTCTCGACCGGGTCGAACGTGCCGGTTCGGAACAGCGCAATCCGGGGCTCGCCTTTCCAGCCGACGTCGACGTAGACGGTGTCGTCGAGCGCCGGCCGCTTGGCGACGAGCTTCCCCTCTTCCTCGACGAGGTCGACGAGATCCCAGTTCAGCCCGGCATCGAGCCGTGCCGCGAGGCCGGCGGCGATGTCGGCTGT
>DASQWX010000168.1:0-3166 GCA_035640035.1 Gaiellaceae bacterium | reverse complement strand
ATAATGTTGACGCGAAAGTCGCGCCAGAACGCCGTCGTCGCAGCAGACGTGATCGTGATGCCGCGCTCCTGCTCCTGCGCCATCCAGTCCATCACTGCCGCACCCTCGTGGACCTCGCCCATCTTGTGGGTACGGCCCGTGTAGTAGAGGATCCGCTCGGTCGTCGTCGTCTTGCCCGCGTCGATGTGGGCCATGATCCCGATGTTGCGGACGCGGTCGAGAGCGACGGCTCCCTTCGTCTTGTCAACGGTTGCCATTTACCACCTGTAGTGCGCAAACGCCTTGTTCGCTTGCGCCATTCGATAGAGGTCGTCCTTGCGCTTGAACGCATTCCCCTGCTGGTTCAGCGCATCCAAAATTTCGCCGGCAAGCTTGTCCGACATGTGCTTCTCTCGCCGGTCCCGCGAGAACGTGACGAGCCAGCGGACGGCGAGCGTCCGCGCACGGCGCTGAGGCACCTCGACGGGCACCTGGTAGTTCGCGCCGCCGACGCGGCGGGAGCGAACCTCGAGCACCGGTGTGATCGTCTTGATCGCCTGCTCGAGCACCTCGACGGGCGGCTTGCCCGTTTGCTCGCCGACCCGGTCGAGCGCGTCGTAGACGATCTTCTCGGCCGTGCTCTTCTTCCCACGCGTCATGACGCGGTTGATCACCTGGCTGACCAGGCGCGAGTTGTGAACGGGGTCCGGGGCCAGCTCGCGGACCGGGATCTCGGCGCGCCTTGGCATTACGAACCTCTCTTGGCGCCGTACTTCGAACGGCCCTTGCGCCGGTCACCCACGCCGGCGGTATCGAGCCCGCCGCGGATCACCTTGTACCGGAAACCCGGCAGGTCGCGAACGCGCCCGCCTCGAATCAGCACGACCGAGTGCTCCTGGAGGTTGTGCCCCTCGCCTGGGATGTAGGCACCGACCTCCATGCCGTTGGTCAGGCGCACGCGGGCGACTTTGCGCAGCGCCGAGTTCGGCTTCTTCGGCGTGGTCGTGTACACGCGCGTACATACACCACGCTTTTGCGGAGCGCCTCGGAGGGCAGGGGTCTTCACCCTCGCCTTCGGCGTGGCACGACCCTTGCGCACGAGTTGATTCACAGTCGGCATTACGGTTGAGGCTTCTCCAGGGGAAAGGGGTTACGACACAACAAAGGCTGGCCAGGGGACGAACCCCCGCCAACCGGACAGGCATGGTAGCGAATCGCTCTGGCCCCCGCAAACGCCCGAAATCCCCATCGCTCCACGGGATCCGACCCCTCGCGCTGAATCCCCGACCTTCGTCTTTATCGGTTGAAAACTATAGTCAAGCCTCCGTGGGCGACTTACAGTGAGATCGGGCCCGCTCTGGCTGCGGAGTCGGCGGGGGAACGGGAATAGTTGGGTGGAGGAATGGGCTTGGAGCTTGTCGGGGTGACGACGAGTACCGTCGTAGCGATCGCCGCGGGGGCGGCCGTGCTCGTCCTGCTGCTGGCCGTCCTCTGGCTCGTCCGAAAATCTGCAGGCGGCGGAGCTGCCGGGGATCCGCACCTCGCCAATCTCGTCACCGACATGAACGCGCGGATGGAGGCGATGGTCGGCGAACTCGCCGAGGCCCTCGAACGCGCGCAGGAGGAGGGTCGGCGGAACCGCACGCTCGGCGAGCTAGCGGGCACGATCGACCTCGATGAAGTGCTGACCCGAACCCTCGACGCCGCCGGGGCGATGACCGGGGTCGATGCGGCCCTTGCACGCCTGGACAACGACGGCCGCGAGGCGCCGATCATCGCGACGCTTGGCCTGACAACCGAGGAGGCGCAGCACCAGGCGATCGCCGGACCACCCGGCGGAGGCGAGGCGCGCTCGATCTCGCTCGTCTACCAGTATCCGGCCGAGCTCGCCTCGAGCGACGGGCCGCCGAGCCTGATCCATTCCGGCCTCGCGGTGCCGATCCAGACCGAGACAGGCCCGCTCGGCTTCATCGCCGTTTTTTCCCGGTCTCGCTCGCACACATGGAACGACGAAGAGGTTCGGGAGCTCGAGGAGCTCGCGCTTCGCGCCGGGCCGGCGATCGAGAACGCGAAGCGGTTTCGAGAGGCGCGGCAGCTCGCCGACCTCGACGCCCTGACCGGACTTCACAACCGGCGGTACTTTCACGAGACGCTCGCCCGCGAGGTCGCGCGCGCTCAACGCTACGACCGCCAACTGGCTCTCATCGTCTTCGACCTCGACGACTTCAAGGCGATCAACGACCGGATCGGCCATCTTGCGGGCGATGCCGTGATCGCCGAGTCCGCCGAGCGCGTCCGCGACGTCGTCCGGTCCGCCGATATCGCCTGCCGGGTCGGCGGGGACGAGTTCGCGGTGATCATGCCGGAGTCGACGCTCGCAGACGCCGACCAGCTCTACCGGCGGCTGCAGGCGGCCCTCTCCGCGAGGCCGATCGGCCAGGCCGGGCGGCTGTCGTTCTCTGCGGGCGTCGCCGAGCTCAAGCCGGACGACGACCCGATCGTCTTCTTCGAGCGCGCGGACGAGGCGCTCTACAGCGCGAAGGAGCAGGGCAAGGCGCAGGTCGTCGCTTCGAAGACGGCCGGCTAGAGAAGCGCCGCGGCGGGAGCGGCCTTCCGAAACTCCTAGCGGCGGCGGCCGCTGATCTGGCCGGACGACGCGGCGCCCGAATCGAGCGCCAGGTACGGCAGGTAGTCGGTCAGCGGAACGACCTCGACGGCCGGCAGCTGATCGCGCCAGCAAAGGGTTTGTGCCTGCAGCGCATACTCGCGATCGAGGAGCCAGTTCTGGTAGGCGGTGTCTCGCGCCAGCGAGACCAGCGCCGTCGCGATGGGCTTGCGCGCCTTCGCGAGCGGTAGCTCGGCGAGCGAGACCGTGGGGCCAAGCGCCCTCACCTTGAAGACACCAGTCATCGTCCGGAGCGTCGTCTGCTTGCCGGGCTTGAGCGTGAAGACCTGCGGCGGGGCGACCGCACCGAGCGCGAAGCCGCGCCTCGAGTTGGCCAGCCATGGCGCAGCAGGCTTCACGGAGACGAGCCGCACCGGCGCGGCCGCATACGTGTCGTAGTACGACTGCACCTCCGCGGCCGACGGGCCGGCCACTCGGAGACGCGCCTGAATGATCGAGCGGCGGAGCTCGTCGGCGATGATGCCCCGCGCGATCTCGACCGTCGCGCGGTCGTGCCGCAGG
>DASQWX010000167.1:0-2849 GCA_035640035.1 Gaiellaceae bacterium | reverse complement strand
CCGGGAGAGCTGGTCGCGGGCGACGTGATCACGCTCGAGCCGGGTCTCTACCGGAACGGCTATGGCGGCTGCCGGCTCGAAGACCTGGTGCTCGTGACGGCCGACGGGGCCGAGCTGCTGACGGACTATCCGTACGAGCTTCAGCCCTAGCCGGGCTACTTTCGAGCAGTTTAGCTCGGACTCCGATAGGGGATCTTGGAAGCATCAACATTCGCGTCCCGCGCCGGGACGCCGGCGTGGGGCGAAGCAACGACAGAAGGAGGGCACGAATGGCTGTCGTGGAGGAAACACGCGCCACGCCTGCAGCCGCTCTGCCGGTCGCCGATCCAGCGCCTCTCGGCCTAGCCGCCTTTGCGCTGACGACGTTCATGCTGAGCGGCCACAACGCGAACTTCATCCCGGACATCTTCTGGGTCGGGCTCGCTCTCTTCTACGGTGGCGTGGTCCAGTTGCTCGCCGGACAGTGGGAGTTCCGCAACCGGAACGCCTTCGGGGCGACGGCATTCTCGTCCTACGGCGGATTCTGGCTCTCGCTCGGCATCTTCGTGATCCTCGCCGAGACGACGAAGCTCGGCGGCGGATTGACGGGCAAGAACGATCTCGCGAACGGGCTCGCTTGGTTCCTGCTCGCGTTCGCGATCTTCAACTTCTACATGCTCCTGTGGAGCAGCCGGATCAATCTCGCAGTGTTCGGAGTGTTCTTGACCCTGCAGGTGACGGAGGTCCTGCTCGCAATCGGCTTCTGGATTGCCGCGCACCGCGGCGTTGCACCGACGGGCGCCGAGGTCGGCTGGATCCGCGCCGGTGGTTGGGCAGGCATCGTCACGGCTGCCGTGGCGTGGTATGCGTCGTCCGCACTAGTCTTGGCCGCCATGAACGACGGCCGAGCCATTCTCCCGGTCGGGAAAGGCTTCTGGACCGGCGATCGCTTCAGCTTCGGCCAGCGGAAGCGGCTCACTCAGGCCCACGCGTCGAGGTAGCGAGATGGCGGACGGCGTCGAGACACAGCAACACGCGATCGAGACGATCCTGCTCGAGGAGCGGCGGTACCCGCCCCCGGAGGAGTTCGCATCTCAGGCGAACGCCCAACCTGACATCTACGACCGGGACTTCGAGGAGTTCTGGGAGACCGAGGGCCGCGAGCGGGTCACTTGGTTCGAGCCGTTCGACAAGCTACTCGAGTGGGAGCCGCCGTACGCGAAGTGGTACCTCGGCGGCAAGCTCAACATCTGCTTCAACTGCGTTGACCGGCACGTCGCCGCGGGGAACGGAAGCAAGGTCGCGTACTACTGGGAAGGTGAGCCGGAGGACGAGCGCCGCGAGCTCACGTTCTCCGACCTCCAACGCGAGGTCGTCCGGTTTGCCAACGGGCTCAAGAACCTCGGCGTTGGCAAGGGCACGCCGGTCGCGATCTATATGGGCATGGTCCCGGAGCTGCCGATCGCGATGCTCGCGTGCACCCGCCTTGGCGCGCCGCACACGGTCGTGTTCGGAGGCTTCTCGGCGGATTCGCTCGCAGGTCGAATGGACGACATGGAGTGCGAGCTACTGATTACCCAGGACGAAGGCTGGCGGAACGGCGCCAAAGTGCCGCTGAAGCAGAACGCGGACGAGGCGCTCGCGCAGTCGCCTACGGTCAAGCGGGCGGTTGTCCTTCGCCGTACCGGCGAGGGCCCGGCGCTGGAGGAGGGCCGCGACGTCTGGTGGCACGAGCTCGTCGAGGGCGAGTCCGACGATCCTTCGTCATGCCCGTGCGAGCCGATGGACTCCGAAGACCTGCTCTACCTGCTCTACACGAGCGGGACGACCGCGAAGCCCAAGGGGATCGCGCACACGACCGCTGGCTACCTCGTCGGCACGTCGACAACCCACCATTACATCTTCGATGTCAAGCCAGACTCGATCTACTGGTGCGCTGCCGACATCGGCTGGGTGACCGGCCACAGTTACATCGTCTATGGCCCCTTGTGCAACGCGACCACGGGGATCATCTACGAGGGCGTTCCGAACTATCCGAATCCGGAGCGCTGGTGGCAGATCATCGAGCGCTACAAAGTCGACATTCTCTACACGGCTCCCACCGCGATCCGTTCGCACATGAAGTGGGGGCCCGAGCACGCGGCGAAGCACGACCTCTCGTCGTTGCGTCTGCTCGGTACGGTCGGCGAGCCGATCAACCCCGAGGCGTGGGTCTGGTACCGCGAGCACATCGGCGACGACCGTACGCCGGTCGTCGACACGTGGTGGCAGACCGAGACCGGAATGATCCTGATCACCCCGCTGCCGGGCATCACGACGCTCAAGCCGGGGTCGGCGACCAAGCCCTTCCCCGGCGTCGACGCAGCTGTCTACGACGAGGAGGGCAACGAGGTCGGCCCCGGAGGTGGCGGCTATCTCGTGATCAGAAGGCCATATCCGGCAATGCTGCGTGGCATCTACAAGGACGACGAGCGGTACAAGGAGACGTACTGGTCGAAGTACGCGGACACGTACTTCGCGGGTGACGGAGCCCGCATCGACGAGGACGGGGACTTCTGGCTCCTCGGCCGGGTCGACGACGTGATGAACGTCTCCGGCCACCGGATCTCGACGATCGAGGTCGAGTCGGCCCTCGTCGACCACCAGAAGGTCGCCGAGGCCGCGGTGTGCGGACGGAGCGATCCGGCGACCGGACAGGCGATCGTGGCCTTCGTCTCGCTGAAGGGAGGAGACGACGGATCCGTCGAGATGCTCGAGGTGCTCCGCGAGCACGTGGCGAAGAAGATCGGCAAGATCGCCCGGCCGGCCAACATCGTCTTCACGCCGGAGCTCCCGAAGACACGCTCCGGGAAGATCATGCGCCGGCTGCT
>DASQWX010000166.1:0-8378 GCA_035640035.1 Gaiellaceae bacterium | reverse complement strand
GCCTCCCGGAAGACCCGTACCGCCGGCGTGAAGAGAAAGCCGAATGCGCCGAGGACGTAGAAGCAGGTCGCGAGGCGCACCTCGGTCCGGGTCCAGTCGCCGGGCCCGGCCCAGATGACCTTGATCACGACCGCGCTCGCGGCCGCCTGGCAGACGGCGGAAAGGAGGAACGCCCACCGAGCGACGAGATCGATCGGATCCGTCAACAGCCGCTGCGTCGCGACGACGAGACAGGCGATCGCGAGGACGAGGAACGTCCAGGACCATCGCCCGGACGTCGCCGTCCGGTGACCACCCCAGATCGCGTGCAGGGCGAGGCCGAGCGCGATCACCTCAATCAGGACGACCGTACCGGCGAACGGGACGACGTCGCGGCGCGCGAGCAGAACGACGGAGGCGTAGACGGCGCCGGCGCAGATCAGGGTCACGCTGACGCTCTCGAGCAGCTGCAGCTCGTCGGAGAGCTCGCCACTGAGGCTGAGGGCGACTCCGATCACGCCGAGCGCGATCAGAACGCCGAAATAGACGAGCAAGCCGAAGCGCACGCTGGTCATAGCCCCCAACTTCTCGGTCCTGACCCCGAACCCTTGGGCTACTACACTCGGAACGCCGTGGGCCTTCGCGTCTGCCTGGTCACGCCCTTCGCCTGGTCACGGCCGCACGACGTCAACGACCACGTCCGCGGTCTCGCCGAGGGACTCCGCGCTCTCGGGCACGAGGTGACCGTTCTCGCACCCTCGACGCGTGCCGCCGATCTCGTCGCCGGCCGTCGCGCGCTGCTCGACGGCGTCACCGCCGAGATGATCGCGCTCGGGCCCGCGCTCCCGGTCTCGAGACGCAGCCGCATCGGCGTCCCCGTCGGCGTGCGCGCGAACCTTGCCCTCGCCTTGCAGCGGGGAAGCTTCGACATCGTCCACGGCTTCGAGCCCGCGCTGCCGAGCCTGTCGTACCTCGCGCTTCGCGACTCGCACGCGCTCGGGGTCGCGACCTTCCTCTCCGCCGAGCGGCTCGGCTACCCGCCGGGAAGGCCCCAGCGCGAGCGTTTGCTCTCGCGCATCGACGCGCTCCTCGCGACCTCGCCGGCCGTCGCCCGGGCAGCCGCCGAGCGACTCCCCGGCGACTATCGGATCGTCTTCCCGGGCGTCGACGCCGAGCTCTTCAGGCCCGAGAAGAAACGCCGGCGCATCGTGCTCGAGTGGCGGCCGATGGAGCGACCGCTCGCACGCTCCGTGTTCCGCGAGTTGCAGCAGCTGAACGACTGGGAGCTCGTCCTGATGCGAACGAAGCCGCTCAGCGGCCGTCCGACGATCCCGCGTGCGCTCGCGAGCCGCGCGAGCGTCCGCACCGCGAGGGACGGCGACGCGAGGGCGGCAATCCTGAACGAGACCGCGATCTTCGTCCCGGCTCTCGACGGGCTCGACCGAGTCGCGCTCGAGGCGGCGGCGGCAGGCGCGGCGATCGCAGCGCCGCCCGGCGTGAGGGCCCAGCCCGAGCTCGCCGGAGCGGCGATGGCCCGCCTCACGGAGGACGACGCGCTGCGCGAGCGGGAAGGCATCGCCAGTCGCAAGCGGGCGGAGCGCCAGACGTTCGCCGAGCTCGCGCGCGAGCACGACGAGCTCTATCGCCGGCTCGCCAAGCGTCGGCGTGCCGCGAAAGGCGACGACCCGCTGGCGCGCCGAGAGTGGATCGTCTGCGACCTGCATATGCACACCTCCTGGTCTCACGACTGCGCGATCGAGGTGACCGACCTGCTCACGCATGCCGAGACCGAAGGGCTCGGCGCGATCGCGATCACCGACCACAACGTGTTCGGCGGCGCCCGCGAGGCGCTCGCGGCGGCAACGCCTCTGACCGTGATCCCCGGGGAGGAGGTCAAGACCGACGGCCAGGGCGAGGTGATCGGGCTCTTCCTGACGGAGGAGATCCCTCGGGGGATGTCCTTCGCCGACACGCTGGCGGCGATCCACGAGCAAGAAGGCGTCGTGTATCTCCCCCACCCCTTCGACCGGATGCACGCGATCCCTGACGCGGCGACGCTGCGCCGGCACCTCGATGAGATCGACGTGTTCGAGGTCTACAACGCGCGCCTGCTCTTCGAGGCGTACAACGACGAGGCGCTGCGCTTCGCGCGCAAGTACAACTTGACGATGGGCGCCGGCTCGGACGCACACGTCCTCCAAGGCGTCGGCACGGGTGCGCTGCGAATGCGCGAGTTCCACGACCGCGAGGAGTTCCTCGTCAGCCTCCGTTCCGCCCAGGTCCTCCGCCGACCGAAGTCGCTTCTCTACCTGCAGTCGCTCAAGTGGGCGGCTCAGGCCAAGGAACGGGTCCGCTAGCGGAGAACTCGACGATGCCCTTGTCTCCCGCGCCCACCGACGAGATCTACGAGAAGTACCTGCAAAAGGCCATCACCGAGATCAACGAGCTGGGGGACGAGATCTCGAAGGCGGCCGGGGAGCGGGTGCCGGTCCTCGGCTCCGGACATCCGCTCGGCGACGTTTTCATGCTCAAGTACGGACCCCAGGCGGCGGAAGTTCAGGAGGGCGTCGCGTTCTACGGACGCGCGGGGCAGGCGATCTTGAAGTCGCTCCAGCGACTCCACGTCGACCCGCTCGCGGTCTACGGGACGAACTGCATCAAGTTCGCCGGGGAGGCCGACGACGAGGCGCGGTCGTTTCTGACTCGTGAGCTCCACATCGTCCAGCCGAAGCTCGTGATCGTCATGGGCGACGACGCGCTTCGGTTCCTGAACGAGATCGAGTTCCCACTCGCGGATACGCTGGAGCCGAAGGTCGGCGAGCTCAAGCGCTTCACGCCAACGATCGAGGCGCTGGTCGTGCCCGACATCGACGCTTCGCTGGACGAACAACCCGCCAAGACACGCTTTTGGAACGCGTTCAAGCAACTCGGCCCCTGGTGGGCCGAGCTTCCGCCGTACTAGGGGCGCCACGCCTCGCCGCGTTCGGCGTGCTGGTCGTCGCGCTCGGCCTCTACTACCGGTTCCACACGTCGCTGCCGAACACGTCGACCTGGGGCGACGTCGCGTTCCTCTCGCTCGTGCTGATGCCGGCGGTGCTGGCCCTCGTCTACCTCGCGCTGCCGCTGTGCGCGGCGAAAGAGCTCCAGCTGCTGCTCGTTGCGGTCGCTTTCGCGGTCCTCGCCGTGCTGCTGCACCAGGCCGAGCTGGACACGCTTGCGGACTTCGCGAAGCTCGGCGCAATGGCCTTCGCAGCGTTCTGGTTTCTCGGCTTCTTCGAGGCGCTCTCGTGGGTCGTCCTCGTCGCGTGCATCGTCCCTTGGGTGGACGCGTACTCGGTCTGGCGCGGTCCGACGAACCACATCGTCCACAACCACCGCCACGTCTTCTCGACGCTCTCGTTCGCCTTCCCCGTGCCGGGCGAGGAGAGCGCCGCGAACCTGGGGCTCCCGGACTTGCTCTTCTTCAGCCTCTTCCTCGCCGCCGCGGCGAGGTTCGGCCTGCGTGTCTTCAGCACATGGCTGCTGCTGACGGCGTCCTTCGGGGCCACGATCGCGATCGCCGTCGCGTGGAACAAACCGGGCCTGCCGGCCCTGCCGCTCCTGTCGCTCGGCTTCGTGCTCGCGAATGCAGACCTGCTCTGGGCGCGGCTGCGGCGCTCGAATCAGAGCAAATGATCTGGATCACGAGGAGCGGTCGCGCGTGAGCAAGGACACGCTCTCGACGTGTGGCGTGTGCGGGAACATGTCGACCGGCTTCACGCGCTCCAGCCTGTAGCCCCAGCTCGCGGCTAGCTCCTTCACGTTTCCGGCAAGCGTCGTGGGGTTGCAGGAGACGTAGACGATCCGCGGCGCCTCGAGGCGCCCGAGACGACGTAGCGCCTTGTTCGACAGGCCCGCCCGCGGCGGATCGACGACGACGACGTCGGGCGGGCCGGCACGCTCCCGCAGCTCCGCGAGCGAGTCCGCCGTCTCGCCGGCGAAGAAGGCGGCGTTCGGGATCCCGTTCAGGTCGGCGTTCTCGAGCGCACAGGCGACCGACTCCTCCGAGACCTCGACCCCCCAGACCGTCAGCGCGCCCGACGCGAGCGTGAGACCGATCGTGCCGATGCCGCTGTAGAGGTCGTAGACCGTCTCGCCGCCCGTGAGGGCCGCGTACTCGGCGGCGAGCGCGTAGAGACGTTCGGCCATGGCCGTGTTCGTCTGCAAGAACGCGCTCGGCCGGATGCGGAAGCGGAGCTCGCCGAGCTTCTCCTCGATCGCCTCGTCGCCCCAGAGCAGCGTCGTCGGCAGGTTGGTCACCTCGGCCGGGGTCTCGTTGACCGCCCAGTGGATCGAGCGCACTTCCGGAAAACGCCGCAAGCGCTCCACGAGCTCGTCCCGGTCGAAGCGCTCGCCCGCTGCCGTGACGAGCTGGACGAGCGCCTGCCCCGTGTTCCGGCCCTCGCGGACGACGAGGTGACGAAGGTATCCGGTCTGGTCAGCCTGGTCGTAGACCTGGAGCCGCTCCGCCTGCGCCCAATCGCGAACCGCATTCCGGATCGCGTTGCCGAGCTCCGTCGTCAGCCAGCATTTCTCGACCGCCAGCACCTCGTCCCAGCGCCCGGCCTTGTGGAACCCGAGCGCCGGCCCGTCAGGCGTGTCCGTGAACGAGTATTCGAGCTTGTTGCGGTAGAAGAACTCGGACTCGGCGGGCAGGATCGGCTCGAGCGGCGGATCCGGAATTCCACCGATCCGCCGCAGCGCATCGCGAACCTGTTCCTGCTTCGCCTCGAGCTGCGCGTCGTAGGCGAGGTCCTGAAAGCGGCACCCGCCGCAAGCCGGATAGTGGGAGCACGGCGCCGCGACGCGCTTCGCGCTCGGCTCCACGACCTCGACCGCGAGTGCCTCGGCGTGGCTGCGCTTGACCTTGGTGACGCGTGCGCGAACGGTGTCTCCGGGCAGGCCGCGCCGGACGAAGACGACGAAGCCGTTCAGCCGTGCAACGCCGTTGCCGCCGTAGGCGAGCGAGTCGACGTGGAGCTCGAGCTCTTGATCGCGAGAGACGGGCGCGGCCACCGCCGCGAGACTACCGCGGCCGGCCCTGGTTCTCGTGGAAGCCCGGATGCAACGGAAGCATCATCACGGGGCGCGGCTTCTGACGGAAGTCGAAGTCCTTGACCAGGTTGCCGAGGATCGGCACGTTCTCGCGCACCGTCGGCCGTGGATCGGGCCGCCCGTCGCGTGTCGGGTCGAGGCGCTCCCCGTGCAGGAAATCGTCCTCGATGAACTTCGCGTAGGCATCGAAGCTCAGGATCTGGTGGTCGATGTAGCCCCGGCGCGCGTACGGGGAGATGACGATGCCGGGCACTCGCAGGCCGTACCCGTTGCGGTCGACCACGGGCGGCACGACGTGGTCGTAAAAGCCACCCCAGTCGTCCCACGTCAGGAAGATCGCCGTCGACTTCCAGTTCGGGCTGCGCATGACGGCGTTCACGACGCTGGTCACCCAAGCCTGACCGGCGCTGACGAGCCCCGGTGGGTGCTCGCTCACCTTGTCGTTCGGGATCACCCAAGAGACGGCGGGCAGCGTCCCGTGCCTCGCCGCGGAGAAGAAGTGGTCGACGGACTTGATGTTCCGGAGCTGCCGATCCTGGCGGACCGTCGTGAACCATGGCAGCGGGTTCCAGATCCCCGGGGTCTTCGCGCTCTGGGCCTTCGGCTTGCAGAACATTGCCCCGTCGTCCCGACAATCGGGCTCGCCGCCCTTGAAGACGTAGTAGCGCCACGAGACGTGATGCTTGTGCAGCAGATACGTCAGGTCTGTCCAGGCATAGTTGGGCTTCGACCCGTCCGAGTTGACCGCGCCCGGCGGCAGCGTTGGTGACTGGATCGCGTTGACGCAACTCATCGGATCGTCCCTCCGCGAGCACTTCGCCGACCATTCCGACACGGCGAAGAGGTGCGCCGGCAGGCTCCACGACGTGTCCGGCTGGAACATGTGGTCCTGGAGCACGAAGTTGCGCGCGTAGGCCCAGTAGTTCGGGATCTCCCGCGCATCGTGATACCCCATGACGTCGATCCGGTCCGCGCTCACCGAGCACGACGGGTCGTTGCGGAAACGGCAGGCGCGGCCGAGCACCGCCCGCTCCTGCCAGACGAAGCCGTTCATCAGACGGTGGTTGATGTCGTGGACCGCGCTCAGGTGGTTGTGGGGGCCGCCGATGTTCCGGTCGTGCGGATCATGGAACGGCTCGATGCACCTGTGGGTCTTCGGGTCGAACGAGCATACGAGCGGCTCGCCTCGGTCCATCGGGATGCCGTCCGCGCCCGGAAACGTCCCGAAATAGGAGTCGAAGGACCGATTTTCCTGCATGATGATCACGACGTGCTTGATCTTGTGAATCCCCTCGAGCGGGACGGCCTTCGCGCGCGCCGGGCCGTGCGAGGAGGCGCCGCGAACAAAGGCGAAGCCGGCCGCGGCCGCGACGACGAATATGGCCGCGATGAGTAGGGGTCGCCGCACAGTCGGAACTTAAATCGGCCTCTGTTGCCTTGAAATAAAGAGTTCGTTCAGCCCGCGTTGCGATTCTAGGCCAGCGGGGTGACGTACACCTTCCGCTGACGCGGCCCGTCGAACTCGCAGAAGAAGATTCCCTGCCAGCGTCCGAGCGCAAGCTGCCCGTCATCGAGCGGGACGAGGACCTGCGGACTGATCAGCGAGGCGCGGATGTGCGAAGGGGCGTTCGGGCCGTCGGCATCGGAGTGGCGCCAGCCTCCATCGTCGTCGACGATCCGTTCCATCGCCGACTCGATGTCCTCGGCGAGCGCGGGATCGGCGTCTTCGTTGATGGTGACTCCGGCGGTCGTGTGCGGGACGTAGATCAACGCCGCCGAGGCTCCGTTCGTCGAGCCGAGAGCGGCTTGCACCTGATCCGTGATCTCGAGCAGCTGGGTCTTGCGCTCAGTCCGAAGGCTGATCTCGCGCACCCCGTTATCCTACGGCCTGTGCCGAGCGCCTCGCCCACTCCGCCCGATCTCGACAGCTACCGCGAGGACGCCGACCGTTTCATCGCCGAGCTCGACGAGGAGTACTACCTCCACTTCGCCGGCCTGAAGGAAAAGCTCGAGCTGGAGCCGATCTACGAGCGGTACCAGCATCTGACGACGCTCGAGCAGGCCCAGGGGCTCGGCGAAGCCGTCAACGGCGATCGGCGGGTGCGCGAGCTCTGGCGCTTTTCCTGCGAGGGTCATCTCGGCAACCTGACGAAGCAGCACAGCGAGAAGCTGGCCGCCCTCGAGACAGAGCTCGAGGCCGAGGTCGATGGCGAGAAGGTCGGCTACCGGATGCTGCGGCCGACGATCGCGAACACGGAGGACCGCACGAAGCGCCAGCGGCTCGACAAGGCGCGCATCGCGCTTACGGAAGAGCACCTGAATCCGATTTACCTCGACGCGGTCGAGATCAGCCAGCGCACCGTGCCGAAGCTCGGCTCACCCACATACCTCGATCTCTACCGGGGCTTCGGCTATCGGCTGGACGAGCTCGCCGACCAGTGTCGGGCCGTCCTCGACGCGACCGAGAAGCTGTACGAGGACGCGACGGACAAGCTCTTCCGCGACCGGATCGGCCTCGGCCTCGACGAAGCCAAGCGCTGGGACATCTCCCGCGTCTTCCGCGCCCAGAACTGGGACGAGTTCTTCCCCGCCGACAAAATGGTGCCGGCGCTCGAGGCGACCCTCGCGGACTTCGGCATCGACCTTCGAGCGCAGGAGAACGTCCATCTCGACCTCGAGCAGCGCCCGTCGAAGTCGCCGAGAGCGTTCTGCGCGCCAATCGAAGTTCCCGGGAAGGTGATGCTCGTGATCCAGCCGATCGGCGGCGCCGACGACTGGCGAGCGCTCTTCCACGAGGCGGGGCACACCGAGCACTTCGCGCACACCTCGGCCGACCTCGCGATGGAGGAACGCCGGCTCGGCGACAACGCGGTCACCGAGGGCTGGGCGATGCTGCTTCAGCACCTGACGGACGAGCCGGCGTGGCTGACGCGGCGGCTCGACGTTGGACGGCCCGACGAGTTCGGCCGCGAGGGCGCGACGCACCTTCTCTACTTCGTGCGGCGCTACTGCGCGAAGCTGCTCTACGAGCTGGAGTTCCACGCGGCCGAAGACGTCACAGAGCTGCGCCCCCAGTACGTAGAGCTGCTCGGCAACGCAACGAAGATCGAGCCGAGCGGGGCCGACTACCTCGCTGACATCGACTCGGGCTTCTACGTAACCGAGTACCTGCGCTCGTGGGCCTTCGAGGCGCAGCTGCGCGCTCACCTGCGCGAGCGCTTCGGCAACACGTGGTTCGCCAAGCGCGAGGCGGGCTCGCTCCTCCGCGAGCTCTGGTCCGAAGGCCAGCGGCCCAACGCGGACGA
>DASQWX010000165.1:0-8716 GCA_035640035.1 Gaiellaceae bacterium | reverse complement strand
TGGCGATCTTCCTCGGCTTCGAGGTGATCTCGAAGGTGCCGACCCTGCTGCACACGCCGCTGATGTCGGGCACGAACGCGATCCACGGGATCGTGATCGTCGGCGCGATGCTCGTCGCCGGCCTCGGCCACAAGGACACGGTGACGACGATCATCGGGCTCGTTGCCGTCGTCCTGGCTTCCGCGAACGTCGTCGGCGGCTTCGTCGTTACCGACCGGATGCTCGAGATGTTCCGCGCGCGTTCGGCAGACCGTCGTGCCCGCGACGGCACCGCCGCCGAAACCGGCCGAGACGACCGGAAGGCTCCCCCGACGGGCTGAGCTTCGATGGGCCAGGTCGCCACCAACTTCGCCTACCTCGCGACGATCGTCTGCTTCATCCTCGCGCTGAGGTTCCTGTCGCACCCGTCGACTGCGCGCCGCGGCAACTGGATCGGTGCGGTCGGGATGCTGATCGCCGTCGTCGTGACGTTCGCGCAGAACTCGGTCGTCAGCTACTGGGAGATCGCGGTCGGGATGGTGATCGGCGGGGCCTTCGGTGCCGTCGCAGCGCGTCGCGTCCAGATGACGGCGATGCCGCAAATGGTCGCGCTGTTCAACGGCGTCGGCGGCGGGGCGGCGGCGTTGATCTCGCTCGCGGAGTTCCATAACTCGGCCCCGGATCCCGGCCGGCTGCACGGCGACATCAGCGTCTCGATCATTCTCTCGGCACTGATCGGCTCGATCTCGTTCGCGGGCTCGATGGTCGCGTTCGCGAAGCTGCAGGAGCTGATCCAGGGCCGGCCGATCGTCTATCCGGGTCAGCAGGTGGTGAACGCGCTGCTCCTGGCCGCCATCGTCGCCGCCGGCATCGCGATCGTCGCCGGCGCGGAGCAGCAGTGGCTGATCGTCGCGCTCATCCTCGGCGCCCTCCTCTTCGGCGTTCTCTTCGTGCTCCCGATCGGGGGAGCCGACATGCCGGTCGTGATCGCGCTGCTGAACGCGTTCACCGGGCTGGCGGCGGCGGCGACTGGATTCGAGCTCGAGAACAACGTCCTCATCGTCAGCGGCATGCTGGTCGGCGCCTCGGGAACCCTGCTGACGGTCCTCATGGGTCGAGCGATGAACCGCTCGATCGCGAACGTGCTCTTCGGCGCCTTCGGCCAGATCAGCACTGCGGCGGCCGCTGCCGCGGCGGGCACCGACGGCGGAACCGTCCGCTCCGCGTCGGCCGACGACGTCGCCGTGATGCTCGCCTACGCCCACAAGGTCGTCTTCGTGCCCGGCTACGGGATGGCCGTCGCGCAGGCGCAGCACGACGTGCACCAGCTCGCCGACCTGCTGGAGCAGCGCGGCGTCGAGGTCAGCTATGCGATCCACCCCGTCGCCGGCCGAATGCCGGGGCACATGAACGTGCTGCTCGCCGAGGCCAACGTGCCTTACCCCCAGCTCAAGGAGATGGACGACGCGAATCCCGAGTTCCCGCGCACCGACGTTGCCCTCGTCATCGGCGCCAATGACGTCACCAACCCGGACGCCCGCAGCAACAAAGGCAGCCCTATCTACGGGATGCCGATCCTCAACGTCGACCAGGCCCAGAGCGTCGTCGTCCTCAAGCGGTCGATGAACCCCGGCTTCGCAGGAATCGAGAACCCGCTCTTTCTCAACCCGAAAACGGTGATGCTGTTCGGGGATGCGAAGGAGTCGATCGACAACCTGATCGCGGCCGTCAAAACGCTGTAGTGGCCGCGATCCCGGTCTTCGCGGCGCGCGATGTCGCGGCCGCCGTCTCGCCGGAACGGGCTGTCGACGCGGTTCGACAGGCGTTCGTCGCCTACGCCCGCGGCGAGTGGTCGATGCCGCCCAAGGTTTACGTGCCGGCCTATCCGGCCGGGGACTTCCGCGCGATGCCCGCGCTCGGTGCCGGTCACGCCCTCCTGAAATGGGTGACCTCTTTCCCCGGCAATCCCGCCCGCGGGCTGCCGACGGTGACGGGGCTCGTGCTCCTGTCCGATGCATCGACCGGCGAGTTACGGGCCGCGCTCGACGCCGGGGTCGTGACCGCATTGCGCACCGGCGCCGCCGCCGTGCTCGCGGCCGAGGCGCTCGGACGAGAAGTCACCGAAACCGCGTCGGTGATCGGAGCCGGCGTGAACGGAAAAGCCGCGGCGAAGACGTTCCTCGCGCGCGGGCACGAGGTCATGCTCTGGGACGTCGACGGCGATCGGGCGCGAGCCGCGGCTGATCAGCTCGGCGCGCACGTCGCAGCATCGCGCGAGGAAGCGCTCGGCGCCGACCTGCTCGTGACGGTAACGCCCGGGCACGAGATCCTCCTCGCCGAAGGCGCGCTTCGGGCCGGCCAGCACGTCAGCCTGATGGGCGCCGACGGTCCGGGCAAGGCCGAGATCGCCGTCGGCGAGCTTGCTCGGACCCACGTCTTCGCCGACGACTGGGAGCAACCCGAAACCGGGATCACACGTCACCCGAACGCCCGCGTCCGCCTGTTCGCCGACGACTGGGAACAGGCCAGCCACAACGGCGACCTGGCGCATGCCGTGGAGGCGGGCAGGATCACGCGCGACGACGTGACGCAGCTGGGCGACGTACTCGCCGGTCTCGCCGCGGGTCGGCGGTCGCCGGCCGATATCACGATCTTCGACTCAACCGGGCTCGCGATCCAGGATCTCGCGATCGCGCTCGCGGCGATGGAGCGGGCTGACGAGCTCGACCTACCTACGATCGATTTCTAGGTTGCAGAGCGAAGTTGTGAGAGAAGTCGCGCGAGGCGAGCACCAGACCGGGGCAATAAAACCGGCAAGAACAACGTGGCTCTGCTCACCCGCAAGCAGTTCCACCGGTGACGGCTTGAGGAGGTCGCGGACTACATCCTCGTGTGGACGAGCGAACACGCGAACCGCGCAGTTTCGACGCGGCGTAATGCGTCGCGACGCCGCGCGCGGCTTGGCGCGATGATTCCTCCGTGTCTGAGCCTGTGGATCTGCTGGTCTCCGACGCCGATCGGGCCCGCGTCACCCGGGTACTACGCGAGCACTACGAGGCAGGTCGGCTCACCCTCGACGAGTTTCAAGAACGCCTGGACGAGGCCCAAAAGGCGCGAACCGAGTCGCAGTTGGAGAGCGTCCTTCGCCAGCTTCCTTCGCCGAAGCTTCCGAGCGTCAGCCCTCGCGACACCCGCTGGCGTTCGCTCGCCGTGCAATACGCACTCGTGAACGTCGTCGCGATCCTCATCTGGCTCTTTTCGGGCGCACAGGGCGACTTCTGGCCAAAGTGGGTTCTCGTCGTGACGCTGATCCTGTTCACGCGCCGAGCCTTCCGCCCGCGGCGCCGCTCGCTACCGCCGGCGCGACCGCGCCGATGATGAGATGAGCGGCGCGCTCCTCAAGAAACCGCTCTCGACCTGACCGAAACGCACGCTCAAAGCAGCCGGGCCGGATCGAACAAGGCCAGCTCGCCGGGCGGCTCGCCGAGGATCGCTTGACCGACGAGGTGGCCGCAGACGAGGCCGAGCACGTTTCCATGGCCCGAGTACCCGCACGCCACCCAGAGGCTGTCGCGGCCCGGCACGCGGCCCGCGAGCGGTAGGAGGTCCTCGGTGACGCCGAAGACGCCCGACCAGCGGTGGGTGATCTTCGGTTGGCCGCCGACGAGCTCGCCCGCGAACGCGTCGAGCCGCTCTTGGATGCCCGGCGTCGTCGCCTCCTCGGCGGTCCGCTCCTCGTCCAGGGCGCTGTCTCTGAATCCACCGAGGACGAGACGCAGATCCTCCGTCTGCTGCCAGTAGTCGTAGCCATGGCGGGCGTAGTGCGGGCAGGCGAAATACTCCTGGGAGAGCGGCTCCGTCACGACGACTTGCCCGCGGGTCGGCTTGACCGCCCCGTCGAGAGGTTCGAGCAAGCCGCGTGTGTACCCGTCGGTCGCGATCACGACCTGGTCGGCATCGAGCTCCTCGAGGGCCGTGACAGGCGCGTGCTCCCTGATCTCGGCCCCCGCCTCCGCCGCCAGCGCGGCGAGGCGACGCACCCAACGCGCAGGGTGAAGCGACCCGTCAGGCGGGTGGAAGATCGCGCCGTGGAAGCGCCCGGCAAGCCGGCCGTCGAGGTCGGGACGCCACTCGACGGCGAAGCCGTCCGCGCGCAGCGCCTCGGACTCGGCGCGGAGCGACCTCGCCTCGTCCTCATCGGCGGCAAGCCGCAGGCTGCCCCTCGGGCGGAACGCGTCGCCGGCGAGATCCGCGAGCCGCCCGAGCGCCCGCTCGGTCAGGCGCCAGAACGAGGCGGCGCGCTCACGACCCAGCTCGACACATGCGACGTCGTACGGCATCGCGCCGCCGCGCAGAGCAAACCCGCCGTTTCGGCCACTGGCACCGCCGGCGATCTCACGCGCTTCGTGGATGCGGACCCGCAGTCCGGCCTGCGCAAGCGCCAGGGCGCACGAGCAGCCGGTCACGCCGCCGCCGACCACGGCCACGTCGGCACGGCCCGCGATTCGGCGCTCGGGGAACCGCATCTGGTCGTCCTCGAGCCAGTACGAGCTCACGATTGCGCGATGCTAGCCCCGGGGCATCACCACCCTGTAAACACCGTCGGCCTCGGAGACCACTCCCGCGAGCTCGAGCTCGACGAGCAGTGCCCCCAGGCTTGCAGGGTCGAGGCGGGTCGACCGCGTGAGCTCGTCCACCGTCGACGCGGAATCCGAGAGCCACTGAAGCACGCGCGTCGCCTCGACGCCGAGCGGCGCCTGTTGCGCCCGTCCGGCCTGATCGAGGCCGAAGATCTCGAGCACATCCTCGATTCCGGTCAGCGGAGCCGCTCCCTGGCGGATGAGGCGATTCGTTCCCGCCGCCAGGCCGGACGTGATCTCGCCTGGGACGGCGAACACCTCCCGCCCCTCCTCGAGCGCAAAGTCGGCCGTAATCAGCGCACCGCTCCGTTCGCGGGCTTCAACGATCACAGTTGCACCCGCGAGACCGGCGATGATGCGGTTCCGGGCCGGAAATCTCCAGGGAGCGGGCTCTACTCCCGGGTCGTACTCGGAAACGACGAGCCCGCGGCCACAGATGCGGGCGGCCAACTCGGCGTGCACCGCCGGGTAGTCGCGGTCGATGCCGCAGCCGAGCACCGCGACCGTGATGCCGTCGGCGTCGAGAGCGCCGCGATGTGCCTCTGCATCGATACCGCGAGCCAATCCGCTGACGACGACGAGCCCGGCTGCCGCGAGCTCGCGCCCGAGCAGGCGCGCGACCTGTGCGCCGTAGGGAGAGCACGCGCGGGCGCCGACGACCGCGACCGCGGGCAGACCCAGGAGCTCAGGCGTACCGCTCCCGCGGAGAAAGAGCGACCGAGGCGGATCGTGGATCGCGCGCAGATGCTCGGGGAGCTCGTTCCGGCGGAGCCTTCGGAAAGCCGCCGAAACCGACGTCGCCGCCGTCATGCGGCGGCCGCCAGCTCGTTGGGGGTCCGGTACGAGAGCGCCTCGGCGACATGCTCGGGCTGAACCGCGTCCGCCCCGGCGAGCGCCGCGACCGTCGCCGCGACGCGCGCGACCCGGCCGCGACCGCGCCCCGACAGCGGTAGTCGTTCCACCGCGCGCGAGAGCAGCTCGTCGGCATCGCCCGAGCGTTTCGGTCGACGCTCGCGGAGAACTGCCTGGGCAGCGACGACCCGGCTCCGCACGTCTTTCGACGGCTCCGACGGGCCCGCCGCCAGCTCCGCCGCACGCGATCGCGGGACCGTGACGAGCAGGTCGAACCGGTCGAGGAGGGCCCGCGAAAGCTTGTCGCGGTAGGCGGCCAACCGCTGAGGAGAGCACGAGCAGCCGGCCGACGGATCGCCACGGCCGCCGCACGGGCAAAGATTCATCGTCGCGACGACGCGGAAGCGCGCGGGGAAGACGGCCTTGCCCCCGACTCGCGCGATGCTGATGATGCCGTCCTCGAGCGGCTGGCGCAGCGCCTCGAGCGTTGGGCGCGAGAACTCCGCGAGCTCGTCGAGAAACAGCACGCCGTGGTGGGCGAGGCTCGCTTCGCCCGGCCTGGGACCGGCTCCGCCGCCCACGATCGCCGGCGCCGAGGCGGTGTGATGCGGCGCTCGAAAGGGCGGGTCGACGATCAGCGGGCATGCCGCGGGCAGCTGACCGGCGACGGAGTAGATCCGCGTCACCTCGAGCGCTTCCTCGCGAGTCAGCGGCGGCAGGATGCTCGGCAGCCGCCGCGCCAGCATCGTCTTCCCCGTGCCGGGCGGGCCTGCGAGCAGGAGATTGTGACCGCCTGCGGCCGCGAGCTCGAGCGCGCGGCGCGCGCGCTCCTGCCCGCGAACCTCCGCGAGATCAGGCAGGTCTCCTCCGGCGGGCTCGACCTCCGGCGGCTCGCAGGGCTCCGGCTGCCACTCCCCGCGCAGGTACGACGCCGCCTCGCCGAGATGGTGGAGCGGAATCGGTTCGATTCCCGCGAGAACGGCTTCGGGCGCCGATGCCGCCGCGCAGAACAGCCGCGAGAGCCCCTGGCGGCGCGCGCCCTCCGCGGCGGCCAGGATCCCGACGACGGGCCTCACTCGCCCGTCGAGTGCCAGCTCTCCGACGGCCGCGTGGCCGCGAAGTCCCTCCTCGGGCACCTGCCGCGAGGCCGCGAGGACGGCGAGGGCGATGGGGAGATCGAAACCCGAGCCTTCCTTGCGCAGCTCCGCGGGGGCGAGATTGACGGTGAGGCGGCGGCCCGGCCACTGCAGCTCCGCCGACTCGATTCCGCTCCGGACCCGCTGCTTTGCTTCCTGGCATGCGCGATCGGGCAATCCGACGATCGCGAAGGCCGAGGCGCCGTTCTGGAGATGCGCCTCGACTTCGACGCGGCGCGCGTCGAGCCCGACGAGCGCATGCGTGACGGTGCGTGCCAGCACGCTTCGACGCTAGCCACGCAGGTGCGCCGCGCTCGCTACCGCTTCGTGCCGGAAGTGTGAAAGCGGCAAACGAGGACGTCCTCGAAGAACTCGCCGGCGCGACGGCCGGTTCGCCGGTTCACGTGCCGCCGGTGGCGGCGCTGGAGCGAAAGTCCCGCCCGTTCCAGGATCTCCGGGTAAAGCTCGCGGCGGTCGTTGACCACGATCGCCACCGGGGCGCCCGGCCGGAGGGCTCGCCGGACGTTCGCCAGCACCGCCACGATCCCGTCGCCGTACGCCGCGAGCGCGGCCCTGGACGTGCCGGAGGCGCCGGCACCGAGCTCGAGCTCGCGGAAGTCGTCGAGACCGATCAGCTCGTACGCGTAGCGGTGCTGCTCGTGGTAGTCGATCAGGCCCGGGTACGGAGGCGAGGTGATCACGCCGTCGAAGGGACCGCCGAAGTCCAGCTCGCGCCCGTCCCCGTGGAGGACTGTCGCCTGGCGAGCTCGGCTGCGAACGCGAGAGAACGCCTTGATCCGCGCGAGAGTGTCGAGCACGTAACGCCGAAGAAACGGGGCCGCCTGCTCGGTCGGCCTGCAGATGCGCTTGTGTTTGTGGCACCAGTACTCCCCGCGCTGAGGAGCCCGAGGGAAGTCGAGGTCGAAATGAGTCGTCCGGCGAGCCGACCGTGCCGCACGCGCGAGCACCACTCGGAGGACATCGGCGTTGACGTAGTCGTCGACGAGCGCGCGGAAGCCGAGGAGCTCCCTCGCCGCGCCCGGCGCGAACCACGCGCGGGCGTAGCCCTGTGGGCGCTCAGAGTTGGTCTCGCCAACCCGCTCGCACGCAGCACGTAGCTCGCGCTCGAGCACGAACGGGTTGTAGTCCCGCGTCTTCACGTCCATCAAGAGACAGTTGAACGCCGCGATGTCGGCGCCGGTTGCATCGAGGCCGGATTCCAGTGCCTGAACCAGAGTCGTGCCGGACCCGGCGAAGGGGTCGAGAACGTGCTGGCCGGGGACGAAGTAGCGCAAGAGCAGCGCCTCGACGAGCTGCGGGATGAACTTGCCGAGGTACGGGTGCAGCCGGTGGACGTGCTTCGTCCGCTCCCGCTCCGGCAGGTCGGCCTCGGACCAGGAAAGCTCGAGGTCGAGGTCGCGATAGAGAGCTTCCTGCGTCGGCGCCACAGCCCCCGTTTGTTCGGCGGAAACGACGCGAGTCCTGGTCCTCCTTAGTACAGGAGGTCGGGCACCCGCTCGATCTCGCCGGGCCGGACCGCGGCAATCTCGAACTCGACGTCGAGCTCGGCATCCGCCGGATGCGCCGCGAGCCACGCTTCGATGCCGCGCCGAAGTCGCGCCTGCTTCCACTCGTCCACCGCTTCGAGCGGATCGCCGTAGCCGGGACCGTCCTTCGCCTTCACCTCCACGAACACGAGCCGGCGCCCCCGTCGCACGATCAGATCGAGCTCGACGCGGCCCGCGCGCACGTTCCGCGCCAGGATCCGGTAGCCGCGGAGGCGGTAATGCCAGGCGACACGGCGCTCTGCGGCGCGTCCGCGCGCAGTCGTACTAGGAGGGTTCGGCGAGTTGCTCCGCATAGCACCGGGCCTCGAACGACCGCCGGTGAATCTCGGATGGCCCGCGCTGCCGCACGACGGCCGCGTGGCCCGGCGTGATGTAGCCCACGTGCGAGGAGAACCCGTACTGCGGATAGAGGGCCGCCAGGCGTCGCATCGCCCTGTCGCGGACGACCTTGGCGATCACGGACGCCGCGGCGATCGCGGCGCTCTTCTCGTCGCCGTCGACGACCGCCTTGTGCTCTGGTGCGGTCGGCCCAAGGCGGAAG
>DASQWX010000164.1:0-5982 GCA_035640035.1 Gaiellaceae bacterium | reverse complement strand
GGGTAGCCGTCGACGCGGTGGTAGTTCTTCTGCAGCTCGTCGGCGAAGTCCTCGATCTCGAGCATCGCGTCGCGCGGAGCGACCCAGAGCGCGGTTGACTCGCCGCGCCGCCCGTACTGCTCGCGCGCGTACGCCTCCGCGAACTCGTCGTTCGGCGCCTCGACCGAGCCGGCATGGGCAAAAGCCTGGCCCTTTCGCTCTTGACGAAAGACCTCGTAAATCACGCGGCGGCCGCGAGGATGGTCTGGCGAACCCACGCCGTCTCCTCGCGCGTCGTCCGGCGCAGCTCGAGGCGCTCGGCCGTCTGCGGCCCGTGGCCGGTGACGACGTGGCGAAGCTCGTCCCAATCGGGCTCGGTGTACTCCCAGGCGCCGTCATCGTTCTTGCGGAGCTTCGAGTCCGGAACGGTCAATCCGAGCTCCCAGATCTGCGGCACGTAGCCGTCGAGGAACTGCTGGCGCGCCTCCTCGTTCCCCTGAGATTTGATCCGCCAGACGTACATCGGGTCCTCGTCCCGCGGGATCGGGTTCCCGTGGAACTGCATCAGCGGGCCCCACCACCGGTTCAGCGCCTCCTGCACGAGCTCGCGCTGCTCGTCGGTGCCGAGCATCATCGTGAGGATCACGTCGCGGCCGTGGAGGATGTGGAACGACTCCTCCCAGCAGATCTTCTTCATGATCCGCGCGTACGGCGCGTACGAGCACTTGAGCAGCGCCTTCTGGCTGATGATCGCCGCGGCATCGACGAGCCATGCGATCACGCCGACGTCGCCCCAGGTCCTCGTCGGGTAATGGAAGACGTTGTGGAATTTCGACTTGCCCGAGATCAGATCGTCGAGGCACCGCTCGCGAGGCTTGCCGAGATCCTCGACGACCCGGTAGATCAGCTGTGAATGGCCGACCTCGTCCTGGACCTTGGCCGTCAGGGCAAGCTTCCGCTGGAGCGTCGGCGCGCGCAGGATCCACTCGCGCTCCGGCAGGACGCCCATCAGCTCGGAGTTCCCGTGCATCTCGATGAACTTGATCAGCTTGGCCCGGTAGTCGTCCGGCATCCAGTCGTCGGTCTCGACCTGGCCGCCGCCCTGGAGGTAGTCGAGGAATTCCTGGTCGCGCTGATCCATGACCGAACGATCGTTAGGGTAACAGCATGTCCGCCAGGCGCTCCGAGCTAACGCGGCAGGCCGCGCGGCTCTTCGCGGAGAAGGGCTACCACGGGACGTCGATCGGCGACCTCGCGGCCGCCATGGGCGTCCAGAAAGGCTCGCTCTACGCCCACATCAGCTCGAAGCAAGACCTGCTCTACGAGACGATGGCCGAGGGAGCGCAGGCATTCCACGCCGGGCTCGACGCGATTCCGGACGACTTGCCGGTGACGGAGAAGATCCGCCTCGCCCTACGCTCGCACCTGGCGGTCGTGGCCGATCAGCTCGACGTCGCGACGGTCTTCGTCCAGGAGTGGCGCTACCTCGAGGGGGATCGTCGCGACGAGATCGTCGCCGAGCGCCGCCGCTACGAAGAGCGAATCCGCTCGCTCTTCCGGGAGGGCCGGGACCTCGGCGAGCTGCGCACCGATCTGGACGACGCGACTGCAGCGCTCCTCGTTCTCTCCGCTGTCAACTGGGCCTATACGTGGCTGCAGCCCGGCCGCGACACGGCCGAGCTCGCCGACCGCTTCTACCGTTTGCTCGTCGACGGGATGCGCGGGTACGCCACGCCCGACTAGGAGGCGCCGGTCAGGCGTTTCGGGGATCGTCTCCCGA
This sequence comes from Gaiellaceae bacterium, assembly GCA_035640035.1. Taxonomy (GTDB): domain Bacteria; phylum Actinomycetota; class Thermoleophilia; order Gaiellales; family Gaiellaceae; genus 13-2-20CM-68-14. The sequence goes on along the minus strand of DASQWX010000164.1, from coordinate 4,223 downwards.
GACGTAAGTGAGTGCCTCAAGGAGTCGGCCTTCGGGATCGCGGAAGAAGAGGCCGACCGCGATCTCGTGGTCACGCTCGTCGCATTCGATCCCGGCCTCCTCGAGGCGACGCTTGATCTCGGCACGCTCGCCGGCCGAGACGCGCACGGCGACGTGGTCGCCGGGCCCGCCGCGCTCGTGGAACGCGAAGCCGGAGTTGCCGATGTACGCCATCACCGGATGCCCCTCCGCCTTGACGACGCGGGCGCCGAGAATCCGTTCGTAAAAAGTCGCCGTCGCGTCCGGATCGCTCGATTCGAAGGCCGCGTGGTCCAGCCGTGGCATGCTCGCGACGATGAACCGCGCCGCGCTGATCGTCAACCCGTTCGCGAGTGGGGTCACCGAGGAAGGGCTCGCCGCCGTCGAGCGGGAGCTCGGGCGGCGGGCCGACCTCAAAGTGACGCTGACGGAACGGCCCGAGCATGCGACCGAGCTGGCCCGTGCCCTCGAAGCGATCGAGACGGTGTACGTCTTCGGCGGCGACGGGCTCCTGAACGAGGTCCTGAACGGGCTCGTCGGGCCGGTGACTGTCGGCGTGCTTCCCGGCGGGGGGACGAACGTCGTCGCGAGGACGCTGGGTGTCCCGCTCGACCCGGTCGAGGCCGCCCGGATCCTCCCGTCGGCGGCGCCGAGGCGGATCTCGCTCGGGCGGGCAAACGGGAGGCGGTTCGCATTTGCGGCCGGAATCGGCTTCGACGCGGAGCTCGTCCGCCGCGTCGACGAGCTCGGACGCCGGAGCGACGGCCGGCGTCCGGGCGATCTCGCGTTCACGTGGGAGGCGGCCAAGCTGCTCGCCCGGCGACGGGGGCGCTACGAGCCCGCGCTCGAGATCGAGGGCTTCGGCCGCGTCGCCTTCGCGCTCGTCGCCAACAGCGACCCGTACTCGTATGCGGCCGGTCGCCCGCTCCATGTCGCGCCCGCCGCGCGCTTCGAGCTCGGCCTCGATCTTGTCGCGCCAAGGCGGATCGGCCCGGTCGGAATTCCGCGGATCGTTCGTTACCTGCTCCGTGGCGAAGGGCAGGATCGCGCCGCCGACATCGTGTACGGCCATGACCTCGACCGGATCGCCGTGCGCAGCGACCACCCGCTGCCCTTTCAGGTCGACGGCGAGGACCTCGGCGACGCGGACGAAGTCCTGTTCGAAGCCGAGCGCGAGGCGATCTCGATCCTCGCTCCGGGCGACGGTACGCTCAGGGCGTGACTGACGGCCCGCTGACGCGGTTCACGCGGGCGTTACTGCTCGCTGCGGCTTCGGTCGGACTCCTCGTGCTGGTCGCCGTTGCCGCCGCCGGATATCGCCTCGGCGGCGCCCGGACCGGGAACGCAAGCCCCTACGCAGTCGACACGATCCTGACGATCGGGATCGCCGTCTACGTCGTCGGTGCAGTTGCCCTCATCATCGGGATGTTCTGGTCAGGCCTCGCGGTGCGCAGGTACGAGCGCCGGCAGTCACGCGGCCAACGGACCGTGCAGTCGCTGGCCGTCATCCTCGGCGCCGCGTTGCTCTTCTCGCTGGCCCTTGCCCGCTTCCACCGGGTGTACCCGCCCCGCGAGGCGCAAAAGCCCGCCGCGGCGCAAGCGCTCCCGAACGGTCGGCAAAAGGGTTCCCGCCAGAATTCTGCGCAACACGCTCGCGTCCGCTTGGTGCCGCTCCTCGTCGTCGTCGGGGCGGCGGCGGTCGCATTCGCGGCGTTCATGCTCGCGGAGCGCCGCCGCAAGCGGCGTCTCCCTCCGCCCGAGCCACTGACCGAGCTACTCTCGGACGTCCTCGACGAGACGCTCGACGACCTGCGTGCCGAGTCGGATCCGCGGCGAGCCGTGATCGCCGCCTATGCCCGGATGGAGCGTTCGCTCGCCGCCCACGGCCTGCCCCGGAGCCGGTTCGAGGCCCCGCACGAGTATCTGGCCCGCGTCCTCGGCGACCTCAGCGGCGGCCGCCTGGCTGCGGCACGGCTGACGGCACTGTTCGAGCGGGCCCGGTTCAGCCCTCACGAGATCGATGCGGAGATGAAGTCGGAGGCGATCGACGCGATCGAACGTCTGCAGGCCGACCTTGCCGTCGCCGAAGCGGAGGCCGCATGAAAGGGGCGATCCGCCGAAGCGCGGTCGCCGTCTTTCTCCCGACGGTACTCCTACTGGCGCTCGCGGTGATCATTCCGAGCAAACGAACCCTGTTGGTCGGCATCTACGTGCTCGTCGTTGCCACGATCGCGGTCGGCGGAGTCGTCGGCGCGTTCCGGAGGTTCGAGCCCGAGGCCTGGGCGCGGTCGCCGTTCGAACGCGAGCCCGAGAGGCCGGAGGGCCCGCCGCCGATCGCCGAGCTCGAGCGGATCGACCGGTTGGTCGTGCTCGGCGGTGCGAACGAGTTCGATCTTCACTACCGCCTTCGCCCGCTGCTCCGGCAGCTGGCGACCGAGCGCCTCTACGCCGGCCACGGGGTCGAGCTCGACAGTGATCCCGAGCGCGCGCGGGTCCTGCTCGGAGACGAGCTCTGGGCGCTCGTGCGGCCCGAACGCCAGGTGGGAAGGCGAACCGGGCCCGGCGTTCCAACCAGCGAGCTCGCCGCCCACGTCGACCGGCTGGAGCGCCTGTGACGATCGAGCAGGTCGCGTCGAAGGCGGAGCAGATCCTCGTCGAGCTCGAGCGGGCGATTGTCGGCAAGCGAGATGCGTTGGAGCTCGTCTTGCTCGGTGTCCTCGCCGACGGCCACGTCCTGATCGAGGACTTTCCGGGCCTGGCGAAGACGTTGATCGCCCGCTCGTTCGCGCAGGTGACATCGATGCGCTTCACGCGTGTCCAGTTCACGCCTGACCTGATGCCGGGCGACGTGACGGGCTCCTCGATCTTCGATCAGCGGACCTCCGACTTCGAGTTCCGCCCCGGGCCGATCTTCACCAATCTTCTGCTCGCGGACGAGATCAATCGCGCGCCGCCGAAGACGCAGGCCGCGCTGCTCGAGGCAATGCAGGAGCGGCAGGTGACGATCGAGGGAACGACGCACCGGCTCGAGCGGCCGTTCCTCGTGCTGGCCACGCAGAACCCGATCGAGTACGAGGGGACGTACCCGCTCCCCGAGGCGCAGCTCGACCGCTTCTTGCTCCGGATGCAGGTCGGCTATCCGTCGAACGAGGACGAGTGGACGATCCTCGAGCGGCGGCTCGAGCGCGGCGAGGACGAGGTCGCGCTGAGCCCGGTCGTCGATCGCGAGACGCTCCTAGCGATGCAGGGCGCGGTCGAGGACGTACACGTCGCAGACAGCCTCGGGCGCTACATCGTCGAGCTGGTGGCCGCGACCCGTGCGAGCACCCGTTTGCAGGTGGGCGCGAGCCCGCGCGGCGCGCTCGCGCTGCTCAAGCTGGCCCGCTGCCGCGCGGCGCTGTACGGCCGCGACTTCGCGACGCCGGACGACGTCAAGAGCGTCGCTGTCCCGGCACTCGGGCACCGGCTGACGCTGAAGCCCGAGCTCTGGGTGCAGCGAATCACCGGCGATGACGTCATTCGCGAGACGCTGGAGCAGGTGCCGACACCGTCGGCGGAAGAAGCGCTGCGGTTGCCGGAGTGATTAGGTACGCCACGCCGAAGCTCGGCGGATACGTCCTCTTGACGGCGCTGGGCCTCCTCGGATCGCTGGTCTTCGCGCGGCCGGAGCTCGCGCTGATCGCGGTTCCGTTCGCCGTCACGCTCGCCACCGGCCTCTGGTTCGCCCAGCCGCCGGACGTCCGGGTCGACCTCGCCGTCGACCGCGAGCGCGTGCTCGAGGGCGACGAGGTCACGGTCGGGCTCGACCTCGACGCGCGCGGCGGTGCGGCCCGCCTGGAGCTGCTGGTCGAGATCCCCCCGGCCCTCGAGGTTGTCTCGGGGACGAATCCGATCGCGCTCAGGCTCGAGCCCGGCGAAGAACGGCAGCTGGAGCTTCGTCTGCGGTGCACGCAGTGGGGCGGGTACTCACTCGGAGAGATGCACTTGCGTGCTCGCGATGCCGCGGGACTGCTCGCGTGGGAGCAGACGCTCGATCGGGCCTCGACTCTCCGCGTCTACCCGAGGCCGGAGGACTTGCGTCAGCTCGTCGCGCCCCGCGAGACCCAGCTCTTCACCGGGAATCGCGTCTCGAGGCAGAAGGGCGAGGGCCTCGAGTTCGCCGATCTGCGGCCGTTCGTCGCCGGCGACCGCATCAGACGGATCAA
>DASQWX010000163.1:0-13620 GCA_035640035.1 Gaiellaceae bacterium | reverse complement strand
ACCCCCGGGCAAACCCAGCCCCCCAATTTCGGCGTCCGATCAGTTCAGCTAATCGACTAGTCCTCGAACAGAGAAAGACAAGGTGACATGACCTATCGAGTCAGAAATATCGGGATCGCGGTCGCGCTTGCAGTCGTCGCGGCCCTCCTAACCAGCTTCTACGTGACGAATTACAAGCGTCACGTTCAGCGGGGCGAGGACCATGTGACGGTGCTCGTCGCCAAGCACGACATCCCGGCCGGCACCGCCGGCTCCGACGTTGCGGGCGAACTGACCGCCACCGAGGTGCCGCGGCGAAATGTCGTACCGGGTGCGATCTCGAGCCCTGACGAGGTCAAGGACAAGGTCGTGTCCCAGACCGTCTTCGCGGGCGAGCAGATCACCACCAACCGCTTCACCTCGGTCGCCCAGACGGGCATCCAGGGCCAGTTGAAGGGCACGATGCGTGCCTTCCAGGTCGAGGGTGACGGCAACCAGACCCTGGCCGGCACGCTCAAGGACGGCGACCACGTCGACGTCGTCGCGACCTTCAACTACAAGTGGGTCGACTTCCACGGCGGCCGCTCGACGTCATCGGACACGCTGACGGCGAGCCGCGTCGTGCTCCGCGACATCAAGGTTCTGAAAGCGCCGTCCGCCCCAGCGGCCGGCAGCAAGTTGACCGGCGGGATCGACCAGAAGTTCCCGGTCCTCCTCGCCGTCACCGACAGCCAAGCCCAGAAGCTCCTGTTCATCACCGGGAACGCGAGCCAAAGCGACTCGCGCGTCGCAGCCTGGTCGCTCGAGCTTCGCCCCGTCGTCCACGCCGCCGACAGCCCGGATCACGTCGACCGAGTCGCCACGATCCTGCTCGACGGCCTCAACCCCAGCCAGCGCCGGGCGCTCGTTCCGTAGGAGGCAACAGATGAGTATGCAAGAAGAACTCACCAACCGAGACAGCGTGCGGGTCTTCGTGACCGGCTCCTGCGACGGGCTGCCTGACCTGCGCGAGGCGCTGGGCAAGCATCCCGAGATCGAACTCGTCGGCTGGAGCGACAACGTCTTCGAAGGCGCCTCGACCCTCACCGGCGGGCACCTCCAGGTCGTCCTCCATGCGACCCGCAGCGCGACGCTGCCGGCGAACGACGTGGCCGCGATCCGCGAGTACACGCGGGCCCCGGTCATCCTGCTCGCCTCCGGCGGGTCCCCGAGCCTGCTCGAGGACGCCCTGGATGCCGACGTGGCCGACGTCCTGCTGCTTCCGCAGCTGACCGACAACGTCGTCTTCGCGATCAAGAAGGCCTGCCATGCCGGCCGCCGGCAGCAGGCGGCGTCCGGCGGACGCCAGGGCCGCCTGGTCACCGTCTTCTCGCCGAAGGGCGGGACGGGCAAGACCGTGCTCTCCACGAACATCTCCGCTTCGCTCGCGAAGCACTGGGGCAAGCGCGCACTCCTGCTCGATCTCGACCTTCAGTTCGGGGACGCGGCGATCATGCTCGGGCTCGAGCCCGAGAAGACGATCTACGACCTGGTCACCGCCCCAGGCGAGCTCGACTCGGAGAAGCTCGCGGGCTACACGACCCGCCACGCCAGCGGGCTCGACATCCTCCCGGCGCCGCTGCGCCCCGAGGACGCCGAGCTCGTTACCGAGCAGAAACTGGCCCGGTTGCTCGAGGTGGCGCGCGAGTCGTACGACGTCATCATCGTCGACACCTCGCCGTTCTTCCACGGGCCGATGCTGGCCACGCTCGACCGGACGGACGAGCTGCTCCTGCTGACGAGCCTCGACGTTCCGACCATCAAGAACGTCCGGCTCTCGCTGCAGACGCTCGAGCTGCTCTCGTTCCCGCCGGATCGAATCAAGGTCGTGCTCAACCGCGCGAACTCGAAGGTCGGCATGCAGCGCAAGGAGGTCGAGTCGGCGCTCGAGATGAGCGTCGGGCACGAGGTTCCGAGCGACCGCGCCGTCCCACTGGCCGTCAACCGCGGCAACCCGGCGGTGCTGGCGGACAGCAAGTCCGAGTTCTCCCGCGCCGTCCGCGAGCTCGCAAAATCGCTCGTGACGGCGCAGGCGGCGGCCAAGGAGCGGAAGAAATTCCTGGCCGCACTGGCGAGGGCGTAGCCATGGGTCTTTCCGACCGCATCAAGAGCAACGGCAACGGCACGACCGCCGCCGTCGAGCTCACCGGGCCGACGACGCTCGGAGAGCAGATGGTGGAGCACCGGGCCGTTGCCGACCCGTACGCCGAGCTGAAGACGCGGATCCACCACGCGTGCATCGCGAAGCTGGGACCGCAGCTCTACACGACCCAGACGGACGAAGACCTCTCGGAGAAGGTGCTGCGCGCGGTCACCGAGCAGCTCGCGCTCGACCGCACGCCTCTGACCCGCGAAGAGCGGCGTCAGATCACGAAGGAGATCACCGACGACATCCTCGGCTACGGGCCGCTCGAGCCGTTCCTCCACGACGACACCGTGACCGAGGTCATGGTCAACGGTCCCGACATGATCTACGTCGAGCGCTTCGGGAAGATCGAGCACACGGCGGCGTCGTTCCTCGACGACGCGCACCTGATGCGCATCATCGACAAGATCGTCTCCACCGTCGGCCGTCGCGTCGACGAGTCCTCGCCGATGGTCGATGCCCGCCTGCCGGACGGCTCGCGTGTGAACGCGATCATCCCCCCGCTCGCGCTGAGGGGGCCGACGCTCACAATCCGGAAGTTCTCGCGCGACCCGTACACGATGGACGACCTGATCGAGTTCGGGTCGATCACGCCGAAGGCGGCCCAGTTCCTCGCCGCCTGCGTGCACGGGAAGCTGAACATCCTGATCTCGGGCGGTACCGGCACCGGTAAGACGACGACCCTGAACGCGATGTCGGCGTATATCCCGAACGCCGAGCGGATCGTCACGATCGAGGACGCTGCCGAGCTCCAGCTCCAACAGCAGCATGTGATCACGCTCGAAGCACGGCCGCCGAACATCGAGGGCGAGGGCGAGATCCGAATCCGCGAGCTCGTACGCAACTCACTCCGCATGCGCCCCGACCGGATCATCGTCGGCGAGGTCCGCGGCCCCGAGACCCTGGACATGCTCCAGGCGATGAACACGGGCCACGAAGGCTCGCTGACGACGATCCACGCGAACTCGCCGCGTGACGCGCTGTCCCGGCTCGAGACGCTGGTGATGACTGCCGGCGTCGAGCTCCCGCACCGCGCCATCCGCGAGCAGATCGCAAGCGCATTCGACCTCCTGATCCAGATCACCCGGCTCGTCGACGGCTCGCGGCGGCTAACGCACATCTCCGAGGTGCTGGGGATGGAGTCCGACGTGATCACGCTCCAGGACGTCTTCATCGCGAAGCCGCCGGACGAGGAAGCAACGTCGAAGGGCGCACTCAAGCTCCTGAACCCGCTCGAGTGCACCGGGCTGAAGCCGCACTTCCTCGAGAAGATGGCCGCGAACGGCGTCTCGATGCCGCCGAACTTCTTCAACGAGAGTGCGCCGGGCTACGTCGGCTACACGAACGCCTCCTACGGGAGCTACAAATGAGCCTTCGCAGGCTGAAAACTGCCGTTTTCAGCCTGGCGCTGGTTTCCCTACTCGCTGCGCTCGTGACAGCGACTGGGGCAAACGCCGGCGTCAGGCTCAACGGAGTCGATCTCGGTGCGTACCCCGAGTTCGGCGCGACCGTCGTCACGTCGGTGCCGACGTCGAGGCCGCCCGTGCTTTTCGAGAACGGCAAGGCCGTTTCGAACCCGCACTGGGTCAACCTCGGCAGCTCGAAGAACGTCGTGCTCGCGATCGACAACTCGCGCTCGATGGCCGGAAAGCCGCTCGCCGAGGCCGTCGCTTCCGCCACGGCGTTCGTCGCCTCGAAGCCGGCATCGGACCGGATCGCGCTTCTGACCTTCGGTAAGAGCGCTGTCCAGCAGAGTCAGTTCTCGACCGCGACGATCGACGCGGACAACGCCCTGCGCACGGTCGCCGTCAGCGAGCAGTCCGGCACCGCCCTCTGGGACGCCGTCGACCTCTCGGCACGGATGCTCGCCGGCCAGAGCGGCGGCAAGGTCGTCGTCCTGCTCACGGACGGTGACGACGTCGGTAGCAAGACCACCGAGCCCGGCTCGCTGAAGTCGCTGCACAAGGCCGGAGCCGTCGTCTACCCGATCGCGTTCGGCTCGCACGCGGACACGGGTGGCCTCAAGGAGCTCGCCTCCCAGACGGGCGGCACCTTCCATACCGCCTCGAGCACGTCGGCACTGAAAGACATCTACGCCGGGATCGCCAGAGAGCTCCGCCGCACGTGGCGCGTCGGGTATCTGACCGCCGCCAGGCCCGGCGACAAGCTCACCTTCAAGGCGAGCGCCGGCAAGCTCGGTTTCGACGAGGAAGACCTGACGGTTCCGAGCTCTTTCGGCGCCAACAGCCCGAACCCGTCGCCGCTTCTCCCGAGCCTCGTGTACGGGAAGGTCGGCGATCTCCTGTTCACGCTCTTCGCGGGACTGCTCGTGCTCGGCGCCGGGATCCTCGTCGTCTCGACGACGAGCGGCTCGTACCTGAAGCGGCGGCTCGCCCCCCATATCGAGACCGGCCGCCACAAGTCGAAGAAGCGAACGGGCCGCGAGCGCCTGGAGATGTTCAACGGGGTCTTCACCGCGACCGAGAATGCGTTCGGACACCGCCGCCAGTGGCGCAACCTCCAGCTCCTGCTGGAACGCGCAGACTTGCCGCTCCGGACCGTCGAGTTCGCGTGGCTCCTCGTCGGCTGCTCGTTCGTGCTCGCCATCCTTGCCGCGCTCACGGGCCGCAGCACGCTCGTCATCCTCGCGATGTTCCTGATCGGGGCCTTCGTGCCGTACTTCGTCGTCTGGTTCAAGGCCCGGCGGCGGATGCGGGCCTTCGAGGACCAGCTGCCAGATCTCCTGATCACCATGGCCGCGTCCCTGAAGGCGGGCCACAGCTTCAAGCAGGGCCTTCAGAGCGTCGTCGACGAGGGTCAGGAGCCCGCGGCGAAGGAGCTGCGCCGGGTGCTGACCGACACGCAGCTCGGGCGGCCCATGGAGGAAGCCCTGCAGGAGACCGCCGACCGGGTCGGCTCGAAGAACTTCTCGTTCGTGATCACGGCCGTGAACATCCAGCGCCAGGTCGGCGGCTCGCTCGCGGGGTTGTTCGACATGGTCGCCGACACGGTTCGCGACCGGCAGCAGTTCGCGCGGAAGATCCGCTCGCTGACCGCGATGGGACGCGCCTCGGCCTACGTGCTGATCGGCCTCCCGTTCTTCATCGCGTTCGCGATCACGTTGCTGAACCCGTCCTACATGGACCCGCTCTACCACTCGCACACCGGGCACGTCCTGATCGCGCTCGGCCTGACGATGATGGCGTTCGGGTCACTGGTCCTGAAAAAGATCGTCTCCTTCAAGGGGTGACCCAATGCTTTTGATCGTCCTCGCAATCGTCCTCCTCGCCGCAGCGGCGTACATGCTCGGTGAGGCCGCGACTGCCCCGGCGCGCGAGCGCCAGGTATCGGTGAAGCGCGCCTCAACGTACGGCAAGTTCCGCGCGGCCACCGGCGAGCAGGATCAGGCGTTCCGCGAGCGAGTCGTCGACCCGGCGAAGGACAAGCTCGCCGGCCTCGTCTTCAAGGTGCACCCGAAGACGACGCTCGATTCCGTCCGCGCGAAGCTGCTCGCGGCCGGGATGGGCCGAACCGTGACGCCGACGGGCTTCCTCGCAGCGAAGGCGGGCTTCGGGCTCGGCGGCCTTGTGCTCGGCGCGCTGTTCGGCGGCGCGGTCGCCGGCGGGATCGGCGTGCTTCTCTTCGCCGCCGCGCTCGGAGGGATCGGCTTCATCGGGCCCGACTTCGTCATCGGCTCGCGTGCCCGCAAGCGCCGCGAGGCGATCAAGGCCCAGCTTCCCGACACGCTCGACCTGCTCGCGGTCAGCGTCGAGGCCGGCCTCGGCTTCGACGGCGCGATCTCGAAGCTGACGGAAAGCATGGACGGGCCGCTGACCGAGGAATTCGGGCTCACGCTCAACGAGATCCGGATCGGCGAGGGTCGCTCCGACGCCTTGAAGAAGATGGCCGAGCGGTGCGACACGCCCGAGGTCTCGGGCTTCGTCCGCGCGATCGTTCAGGCCGATCAGCTCGGCATTTCGCTCGGCCGCATCCTGCGCGTGCAGGCGGCCGATTCGCGTCTGCGGCGCCAGGCCGCGGCCGAGGAGAAGGCGATGAAGGCCCCGATCAAGATGCTCTTCCCGACCGTGATGTTCATCTTCCCGGCGATGTTCCTGGTCATCCTCGGGCCCGCGTTCCTCAACCTGTCCAAGATCTTCTAGGAGAAGACATGGCCCCCAGAAAGAAAGACACGACGAACGAGACCAACAAGAAGGAGTTCGGCACCGGCCTCCGCGCCCAGCTCGAAAAGAGGCGCGAGGAGCCTGAGGCGCCGAAGATCGAGGCCCAGCCGAACGTCGAGCTGCGCTTCGAGCTGACGGCCCGCCCGGCCTCGGACGCGGAGCCGATCACCGTCGTGTCGGACGGGGCCACCGAGGACCTGCGCAGGCAGCTCGCGGCCGCGAAGGCGCGCGAGGAGGAGCTGCAGGCGGCGCTCGCAGAGCAGCAGGAGGTGTTCGAGGCCGGCGTCGAGTCCGAGCAGGGACTCTCGCGCCGCGCTTCGGCACTCGACGAGCGCGACGCGAAGCTTGCCGAGTTCCAGGCCGAGCTCGAGGAGCGCGAGCGGAAGCTCCGCGACCAGCGCGAGACGATCGAGGCCGAGCACGCCCGGCTTGCGGAGCTCCAGGCGGAGCTCGCGGGCGAGCAGCAGCTCTCGGCGGAGCGTCACGAGCAGGCCGAGGCGAAGCTGCGCGAGCTGAAGGCCTTCGACCGCGACCGCTCGAAGTTCGGGCACGAGCTCGAGAAGCAGCGGAAGACGCTCGCCGACCGGGAGAAGAAGCTCTCGCGCGCCGAGCAGGAGCTCGAGACCCGCGAACGTGCCGGGATCGTCAAGCTCGAAGGCCGGGAGCGCGCGCTCGCGAAGCGCGAGGAGGAATGCCGGGCGCGCGACAAGGAAGTCTCCGAGCGCGAGCGGAAGTTCGGGGCCCGCGAGGCCGACCTGAAGAAGGAGGCCGCGCGCGTCGCGGCCAAGGACGAGGCGCTCGGGGAGCGCGAGGCCGAGTTGCTCTTGAAGCAGGAGCGGCTCCGGGCCGAGCTGGAGGCGCTCGAACGCGATTATTCCGACAAGCGTGCGGTCGTCCACGAAGCGACGATGCGCGCTGCAGAGCTCGACCGGCGCGAGATCGAGCTGGCGGCGCGCGAGGCCGAGATCAACCGGCTCAAGGCCGAAGTCGCACACGCGCAGCGGGATCTGGGCGTGGCGGCGGACCTCCAGCAGCGCACCGCGCAGCTCGAGGAACGCGATCGTGAGCTCGCCGCCCGCGAGTCGGCGCTCACCAGCCAGGAGGGCCTCGCCGAATCGGCGACGAAGCGGCAGGATCGGCGCGAGAAGCGGCTTGCCTCGATGGAAGAGACGATCCGCGAGCGGATTCGCGAGCTCGACGAGCGCGAGGCCGAGGTCGACCAGCGCGAGGCCGCGCTCGAAGCCGACATCGATCTCCGCACGGACAAGATCGAGACCCGCGAGGCGGCTCTCGCCGAGCTCGAGGCACATCTCGCGCAGAAGGAAGCGGAGCTGGCGACCTACGTCGGCAGGGCACAGACCGAGCTCCAGCGCCGCGAAGCCGTCTGGTGGGACAAGCAGCTCGGCCGGGACGGAAACGGCGAGCCGGTAGAAGTCGATGCCGCGTAGCTCGGCTCGCGACCGTTTCACAGAGTTAGAACCGTCCTAGAAACAGCCCCCTTCGGGGGCGGTCCCTCGTCCTGCCGGGTCGTGCCCCGGTGCCAGACCCCGGAACACGGCCGGAGCGGACAGTCCCCGGCTTAGCCTGGGGACAGCGACGACGCCCGATGCCGACAGGGAGTGGCGATTCGGGGCGTGTTCTAGTGCCAGACCCCGGGTCCGGTCCCGGCGGGACCATCCCCCGCGACGTCGCGGCGCTATGCTCGCCGCGTGGCGCAGCGGGTTCCTGCCGTGGGCGACGTCCCGGCGCGGCTGGCCATTCGCGAACGAACCCTGGCGATCGGAGAACGCCACTGGGCGCTTGTCGTCGGGGCGGTCTGGGCCGCGTGGCTCGCCGCGGTGCTCGGGGTCGTCATCGGCGGAGTCGCAAGCGGCGCGATCGCCGACCCGCATCGCAATTGGGTGCACTTCGGCGGGCCGCTCTGGCCGTTCTTCACCTGGGACTTCGGCTGGTACCGCGCCGTCGCCATCGACGGATACCCACACGGTTCGGGAGGGCCGTTCTACGCCTTCTATCCCCTCTGGCCGCTCGTCCTGCGAGCCTCCGGCTCGATCCCGGACTGGGCGGCGGCGTTCGCAGTCGTCGTCGCGTGCAGCGGCCTCGCCTTCCTCGGCGTCGCCGCCGCAAGCCCCTCCGGCCGTAGCCGCCGAGCCGCACTGGCGCTCGCCTGCTGGCCGGGATCGTTCATGCTCCTGCTCGCCTACCCGGACGTCGTCGCGCTCGCGGCCGCCGCGTGGGCCGCAGCGCTCGTCCTCCGCGGCCGCCCGTATCTCGCCGGCGCGCTCGGAGCGGTGGGAGCTCTGGCGCGTCCGACCGGATTTCTGATCGCGATTCCGCTCTTCCTCGTCGCCCGAGGAGCGGCGGCGCGCATCGTCGCCGCAGGCGCGCCGATCGCCGCCGGCGCGGCGGTGCAGATCTTCTTCTGGGAGCGGAGCGGCGATCCACGGGCCTTCATCCACGCCCAGGAGCTCCCGATCTGGGCGCGGAACGGTCCGAGCCGCATCTCGAAATGGCCCGGTCATCTCGCGCATGCGTTCAACGTGCACGCGCTGCTCCTCGGCGTCGGCGCAGTCGTCGCGCTCGCGGCAGTGGTGATCGTCGCCAGACGCTACGGCCGCTGGTACGCCGCCGGCGTCGCCTACGCGTTCGTGGTCGCCGCGCTCCTCCTGGGGGCGCAGACGCCCCAGAGCCGAATCCAGAGCACTGTGCTCGCCGTCATCGTTCCGCTCCTCGGCCTCCTGTGGTGGCTTGGCCCCCGGTACCGGCCCTGGGCGCTCTTCGCGACCGCCGTGGTGGGCGTTTCGTTCCTCTCCGGCACCGTCACGAGCTTCGCCCGGCAGGCGCTGTTCGCGTTTCCCGTCTACTGGGCCGTTGCCGACGGGCCCCGGCCGTTACGGCATCCGGTCGTCGCGATCGCCGCCTTGGCCGCGAACGTCGCGTTCGCACTGACGCTGGCGAAATACGCCCCTTAAGACCGAGCCGCGCGGTAGCCGAGGTAGCCGCCGAAGCCGAGGATCCCGGCCCCCGCACCGACGTCGATCGCAGCGAGCAGCCGCGGCCCGATCCGCCGCCGGGCGAGCGCGATCGCGCCGGCGAACAACGTGTACCACGTCAGCGTCCCGAGCCCGACCCCGACCAGGAGAGCGACCGTGCCGATCGAGGACTTCGCGCCCGAGACCGCCGCGGGCGCCGCCGCTGTCCACAACGCGATCGTCAACGGATTGAACGCCGTAGCCGCGAACGCCGTCGCGAAGGCTCGCCGCGGCGACCCCACTTCTTCCTCGGTTTCGAGCCCGAACCGGGCGCGGAAGCCAATCCACATCGCCCGGAGCCCGAGCCCGACCAGAACGGCGGCTCCGACGATGCCGAAGACGATGCGAACGCCGTCGGTCGCCTCGAGCGCACGCGCGACCCCAGCGATCCCGAGCGCCGCGTACCCGAGGTCGACGAGCGCGACCGCGGCGCCCATCGCAAAGCCGATCCGGAAGTTGCCCCGGACGACCGAGCGCACGATCAGGAGCGAGACCGGACCGACCTGCGCGGCGACGAAAAGCCCAAGGCCGAAACCGACGAGGAGGGAAGGCACGGAGCGAGCTTAGTAGTGAGTTCACACTTCGACCGCCATCAAACAATTGACGTGCTAGCTTCTGCCGCATGATCGCCGATGCCGATATCTCAGTTCCGGCGGGGCTGATCGGCGACCGGACGCGGGCGACATTCCTGATGGCGCTGTCCGACGGCCATTCGCTGCCGGCGAGCGAGCTCGCCCGGCGGGCCCGCGTCACCGCTTCCACGGCAAGCATCCAGCTCGCGAAGCTCGTGGAGCGCGGCTTTCTGTCCACCGAGCGCAACGGTCGCCATCGCTACTACAAACTGGCCGACCCCGAGGTTGCCGCCGCGATCGAGGCGCTCGCCGTGATTGCACCAAGGCGACCCGCGTCGTCGCTCAAGCAGGCGCGTGTCGGCTCCGAGCTCCAGGCCGCGCGGACGTGTTACGACCACCTCGCAGGCGCGCTCGGGGTCGCCCTGCTCGAGGCACTCAAAGGCGAGCGGTTGCTGACCTCCGAGCTCGTGGTGACGAAGCGTGGCGCACGACGGTTCCAGGAGCTCGGCATCGACGTCGACGGGCTCACCGCCGCGCGCCGCCCACTGACCCGCTCTTGCCTCGACTGGACCGAGCGCCGGCACCACCTCGCGGGGTCACTCGGAGCCGCGCTGGCGGCGCGCTGCTTCGAGCTCGGCTGGATCGAACGGCTCCCGACGAGCCGCGCCGTCCGGGTGACGACCCGGGGTCGCCGGGAGCTTCCGCGCCGACTGCACCTCGAACTGCCGCCTCCGTGAATCGCGGGCCTGCGCGAGGGAGGGGAGCGGCTGCATCCGCCGGTCCCGGTGGCCGCCTCAGCAGCGCCTGCTGCGGAAGCAGACTGCAAGCGGTTGACCGGGAGGGGGTTCCGTCGCCTGCTAGCAGCCCCGCGACATCCTCTCTCCCGGACGCGGCGCGGTCATGACCCACTCAGTTCAACTTCGGCCGGCGCCCAGGCTTGCGGACGCGTCCGGGCGCGTCGGGCGTAAAAATTCGCATGGAGATGCGCCGGTGGCTACTTCTGGCGATCCTCGGGGCAGCGGGTTTCGTTGCCGTGGCGCACTCGGCACGAGCTGCCATCTTCCTGATCTTCAATCGGCAGACGGCCCCGATCGGGACATCCGTAAGCGCGCGGACTCCGAAGGCGACGAACGCCGTCCTCCGAAAGCTGCTCCGCGAAGGCGTACTCCGGAAGCATCCACTGCGCGTCTTCCTCGCTCCGGATGCCGACGTCGCTTCGATCCGAAGCGTCCGGGATCTCCGTCTGACACCGGTAGGCGCGGTGCACGTCGATCGGCGCGGAAGAGGGCGGCTCATGTTCTCGATGCCGAACGTCGCCCCCGGCGAGTACCGAACCTTGCTCCAGTGCGTTCCGTGCCGGCCGGGTGCGCCGGCGCGTGCACTCGTCCCCAGTGGCCCATTCCGGAATGCGCTCGACGTCGTCGACGGCCCGCCCCTGCTCAGAGACTGCTCAACTTCCGTTGGAGGCGACCTGCCGTCCGACTGGCGGCGCTACACGGTCGCGGCGGGGCCTCTGACCCTCTACTACTGGAACGCGTCGACCCTGACGAATGCCAGCGCATTCAGGGCGCGCGCCCCTGGTCGCTACGGGCCGATCAAGATCCTCGCGCTCGTCAGCGGCCCCCGGACGGTGACTCTCTCGATTCCGCTCAGCGAGCGACGGAAGGTCGCGCTCGTTTTCGGCCCGGTGAGCGAGTGGCGCGAGGCGATGCGTGTTTCCGACGGGCACGCCGCGACGACATTCCAAGGCTGCCCGTTTTACCCGGACACCGAGGAGACGCAGTTCAACGGTGGCTTCGTCGTCGCCGGGGCGCAGTGTGCGACCTTCGACGTCCGAGTCGAGGGGCTCCGCGACGCGATGAAGCTCTCCGTCCCGTTCGGCACCTCCTGTTGAAGCGGCGGCGTCTGTTCTCCGCGACATGGGAGTCGACCTATGGCTGGCGACGCCGCGTGTGAGACGCACCTCGCGCCCTTTGTCACCCGATGAACTGAGTTAGGTTCAGGGTCGACATGAGCCTCGATACCGCAAGAGAAACGGTCGGAGAAATCCGCCAGCAGCTCGACCGCCGACGCCGTGCTGCCGCCGCGGCGTGGAACCTCACCGACGAGATCGTGCTGATCGGAGCAGGAGAGCCCCTGCTGGTGCCCGGCCGCGACGACCGAACGTATCCGTTCCGGTCGCACTCGGAATACTTCTACTTGACTGATCGCGAGCGGCCCGGCGGTGTCCTGGCGTTCGACCCGGAGGAGGGGTGGGTCGAGTTCGTCGCCCCGGTCACGCAGAAGGAGCTGCTCTGGTCGGGTACCGAAGGGCTAGAGGAGGGTGTCCCCGAGGGGACATGCTCGCGCGATGACCTGCCCGCTTGGCTTGAAGCTCGGCGCGGGCGTCCCTGCATCATGCTCGGGGCGCCACTTCCGGAGATCGCGTCAGACGCGCGGCTGGACGAGGAGCTGCGTTACCTCCTGACCGGTGTCCGCCGCGCCAAGGATGAGGTCGAGTTGGCACGGATGCGCAACGCCGAGCGGGCGACGCGCGCCGGCCACCTTGCCGTCGCGGCGATGATCGAGGACGGGCGAACCGAGCGGGAACTACAGGTCGAGCTCGAGGCTGAGTTTTTCCGCAACGGTGCCGATGCGCTCGCTTACGACACCATCGTTGGCGGCGGCCCACATTCCGCCGTCCTCCACTTCGCTCCCACCTCTCGCCCGCTCGCGGAGGGCGAGCTGGTGCTGATCGATGCGGGCGGCGAATACCGCGGCTATGCGAGCGACATCACCCGCACGTATCCCGTGTCGGGCGCCTTCAGCCCGGAACAGGAGGCCCTGTACGCGGTCGTGCGCGCGGCGCTCGACGCCGCGATACAGGGCTGTGAACCTGGTGCCGAGTGGCGCGACGTGCACCGCGTCGCGGCGCTCGTAATCGGCGATGGCCTCGTCCAGCTCGGGATCCTGCGCGGCGCCGTCGAGTCGCTGTTCGAGCGCGGAGCGATTACGCTCTTCTTCCCTCACGGCGTCGGCCACATGGTCGGCCTCGGCATCCGCGACGCGGGCGGCGTCGAGCGTGGCCGCGAACCTCCTGGCGCTGGCTATCCGCCGTTCCGTGTCGATCTCGCGCTTCAGGTCGGTTACACGATGACCATCGAGCCAGGCATCTACTTCGTGCCACCTCTTCTATCCGATCGGAAAACGCGAGAACCTCTACGTGACGCGGTCGATTGGCATCGCGTAGATCGCATGTTCGACTTCGGCGGCATCCGTCTCGAAGACAACGTCCTCATAACGCCCGATGGCTGCGAGGTGCTGACAAGAGAGGCGCCTTTCGTCGATTAGCAGGAGGCAGGAGGACGACCGCTCCAGCGCCACTAGCGTGCTCCCGTAGGCCAGTCAGCGGAATCTCACCCGAGGCGGTGTCGGCGCCGAAGCCAGATTGGGACGAGGAGGCGGCGCGCGAGGAGGACTGCGAAGAACCCGATCAAAGCCCCGAACAGGAACAGGAACGCCTCCGGCGGTGGACTCGAGTTCTCGGGTGTCGGCGTCGGCGCCCAAAGCCAGACGAAAAGCGCTCCGACCGCATAGGCGGCGCTGACTCCGACCGCGATCGTGACAAGAGCGTCAATGACTCTGTGGATCAGCGGCTTCAGGGACGTCACGGAAATCGGGTACCCGGCTGA
>DASQWX010000162.1:0-4507 GCA_035640035.1 Gaiellaceae bacterium | reverse complement strand
CGCGTCCTCGCGCTCGGGGTGGACGGAGTCATCAGCGATGACCCGCGCCTCTTCCTACAATGATTCCCGTGCGACGAGGGGTGCTCGCAGGGGTTTTTGCGGTTTCACTCGCGGCTGCGGGCTTGCTGGCAGCGACCGTCGCCGCGGGAGCGACCGGGGTTCTGTCCAGCGTGACCACGGGCACCACCGGGACGACGGGCACGACCACGACCGCCGCCAGCCTGATCGCCCCCGGCGTGACGATCGGCGGTGTGCCGGTCGGCGGGCTCACACCGGACGATGCCTACATCGCCGTCAGCGACTCGTTCTCCCGCCCGCTCGTCCTGGTCGTTCGCAGTCACCGCCTCGCGCCGCAGCCGGCTCAGCTCGGGTCCTCGGCGCGGGTCGGGGAGGCGGTGGCACGCGCCGGGAGCGCCCTGCCCGGCACGCGCGTCCCGCTCGACGTCGTAGTCAAGCGCGGCCGTGTCCGTGCTTATGTTGCGGCGCTGTCGAAGCGGTTCGACACGCAGCCGATCGAGGCTCAGCTCTTCCTGCGGAACCTTCGTCCTTGGATCGCCAAGCCGGTCACCGGGCTGAAGCTCTACCCGCGCCGTGCCGAGGCCGCAATCGTCAGCGCCCTGCTCGCGAACAAGCGCGGCCCGCTACGCCTGCGCCAGAGGGTGATCCAGCCGGCGACGACGCGGGCGAACTTCGGTCCCGTAATCGTCATCCGCCGCGGTTCCAACCGGCTCTACCTCTACAACGCCATGCGCGACTGGCGCGTCTTCCCGGTTGCGACCGGGCAATCCACCTATCCGACGCCGCTCGGCCGCTTCCACGTCATCGTCAAGTGGCGGAACCCGTGGTGGTATCCGCCCAACTCCCCCTGGGCGCGCGGCCTGAAGCCGATCCCGCCCGGCCCGGGCAACCCGCTCGGCACGCGCTGGATGGGCCTGAGCGCGCCGGGCGTCGGCATTCACGGCACCCCGGACGCCGCCTCGATCGGCTACTCGGCCTCGCACGGCTGCATCAGGATGCGGATCCCCGACGCCGAGTGGCTGTTCCAGCGCGTCCGCATCGGCACCACCGTCTTCATCGTCGCCGCGTGACACGTCCGGGAACGTTTTCATGACAGCTCACCCGCTTCGCCGCGCGCTGCAGGTGCTGGTGCTCGCCGGTGTGGCCGGGCTGCTCGCGCTGCTGGTCTGGAAGCTGACGCACGATCCGGGTGGAGGCATTGCCGCGCAGCTCTCCCAAGGGAAGCGGCCCGCCGCTCCCAACTTCACCCTCCCTCGCCTCGACGGGCACGGGACGGTCGAGCTCGCCGCGATCAAGAAGCCGCGCGTGCTCGACTTCTTCGCGTCGTGGTGCTACGCGTGCCCCTACGAATCGAAGCGCCTCGAGAAGTACTCGCGCGAGTACGGTGACCGGATCGCGTTCGTCGGCGTCAACACCGACGACTTCAGCGGCGACGCCAAGCGCTACGTACGCCGCTACGGCCTCACGTACACGATCGTCCGCGAGCAGGGGCGCAACGTGCTCAACACGTGGGGCGGCCTGCCGATTCCCCGCATCTTCTTCATCGACCGGGCCGGCAAGGTGATCGGGCAGATGCAGGCCGAAGAGGATCTGCCGCGGTTCCTGCGCCGACTCGCGGCCGAGGCGTGAGCCGGTTCCTCGTCCTCGGCGCCGCGGCAGCGCTGCTGCTCGCGCCGGGCGCGCTCGCGAGCGAGCGGCATCCGACGCTGAACGAGCTCGAGAACGAGGTCATGTGCCCGGTCTGCACGGTGCCGCTTTCGCAGTCGGACTCACCCGCGGCCAGGCAGATCGAGCGCGTCATCCGGGACAAGATCGCCGCCGGTTGGACGAAGAGCAAGATCAAGGATTTCCTGGTGCAGCAATACGGCGAGTCGATCCTCACCTCGCCCCCGAAGCACGGCTTCAACCTGCTCGCCTGGCTGCTGCCGCTCGTCGGAATCGTCGCCGCCGGCGCGGCGCTGGGGGCCGCCGCCTGGCGCTGGAGCCGCCACCGAGGGGAGCCCGAGCCGCCGGCGCTCCTTTCGCAGAACGGTCAGGGGCCGACCGACCCGGAGCTCGACCGGCGCCTCGACGAAGAGCTCGCGCGGTTCGACTAGATGCTTGGACAGATCCCGGTTGCGTTTCTCGCCGGCCTGGTCTCGTTCGTCGCTCCTTGCGTCCTGCCGCTCGTGCCCGGGTATCTCTCCGCGGTCTCGGCCGTGGAGGCCGGCCGCCTCGGCGAGCGCGGGACGACGAAGCGCGTCTTCATCGCGAGCTTGCCCTTCGTGGCCGGGTTCACGGTCCTGTTCGTGGCGCTCGGCGCCGGCGCCGGGCTGGTCGGTAACTCCGTCTCGCTCAACTCGACTCGCGTTCAGGCGGTGGCCGGCTTCGTCGTCGTCCTCTTCGGGCTGGCGTTCGTCGGCCTGCTGCCGTTCCCGGAACGCCTCGTCGCCCCGGGTCTCGTGGGCGGTGCGCGGCAGCGGGGATCCGGAGCCCTCCTCGGTGCGGCGTTCGCGGTGTGCGCGGCGCCGTGCATGGGGCCGGTGCTCGGCGCCATCCTCGTCCTCGCCGGCTCGACCAGCACCGTCGCCCGGGGATCTGTGTTGCTGCTCGCCTACTCGCTCGGGCTCGCCGTCCCATTTGTGCTCGCTGGAATCGCCTTTTCGCACGTGATGGGGCCGTTCCGCTGGCTGCGCGACCACTACGTCGCGATCCGCACCGTGAGCGGAGGGCTGCTGGTCGGGATCGGCCTGCTGCTGTTCTTCGACCGGATCTGGTGGCTGAGCGTCGGCTTCAACCGCGCGCTCGAGGCGGTCGGGTTGCACTAACGGCGGCCGTCGGGGAGTGGTGGGGTCACCGCCGTCGGCGGCGGGCCCGCCGCAAAAAAGTTCCGCTTCTGTCTCGAATCCATCACCCGCGCGTTGCATCTTCGACGCTAGGCTCGCCTGCAGAGGGAGGCGGGAAGCAGCCCCACCCATGAGGGTGGGGGTCGCGCGCGCGTCAACTAGAGAACAGGCTGCGCCAGCTCGAGCGAGCCTGCTTCGACGGTTGCGGCGGCCGCTTCGAGCTGGCGGTGGAGCGACACGAGGTCGACCCCTCGATGGGACGGGCCGTACGGCGCCAGCCGCCGGCGGGCCTTTTCGAGCTGGCGCTCGCACCCGACCTTGTTGCCACGCCCGGCCTGGTACCACGCGACGGCGACGTGCACCAGGCCCTGAAGGAAGTCGCGTTCGGGCTGCTCGGCGGCGCGCCACGCGTCCTCGAGCTCTTCGTGGGCGGCGAAGAACTCGCCGGTGCGGATCAGCGCGAGTCCGCGCGCGAACGACTCAGCGGGCGACCTTGACGTCGCCGTCCTCGACGCGGACCTCGAACGTCCGCAAACGAATCGCGTGGTCGAACTCGTTTTTCCCCGTTCGCACGTCGTACTGCCAGCCGTGCCAGGGACAGCTCAAAACGGTGTCCTCGAGCCGTCCGTCGCCCAGCGGCCCGTGGAGATGCAGACACTCGTTCTGCAGCGCGTAGAACTCGCCGTCGACGTTCGCGAGCGCGATCGCCTCGTCACCCGCGTGGACGATCGCCAGCGTGCCGGGCGGAATCTCGTCGGCGCGGGCGACCGTCTGGAACTCCGCGGCGGCCATCTCGCGTGAGCGTAACAACCCGGTGTCGAACGCTTTGGGACAGCCATTCTGAGTGTTACTCTCGCCACGTGGCGACGATCCTGCTGGCGGGAGTCGACCTCTACTTTCGCGGCAAACTCGAGGGCCTTCTTCCCGGCTACCACCTCGTCACCGCGGACAGCGTCGACCCGCCAGATCTGGTCATCGCGGACATCGCCCGCGTCGATCCGGACGAGGTCGCAGACGCCTATCCGGAGGTGCCGATCCTCGGCTTCACCAATCACACCGACACGTCGGGTCTGCGCCGCGCGCACGAGGCCGGATTCGACCAGGTGGTCGCAAAATCGGCCCTGACCGAGCGTGCCAAGGACCTCGTCGAGGAGCTGACCGCCTAACTAGACTGACCTTCGACGATGACCTACATCATCGCGGAGCCCTGTATCGACATCAAAGACCTCTCCTGCGTCGATGTCTGCCCCGTCGACTGCATCCACGAGTTCGAGCGGATCTTGATCATCGACCCGGAGGAGTGCATCGACTGCGGTGCGTGCGAACCGGAGTGTCCGGTCGAGGCCATCTTCCCGGAAGACGCCCTGCCGGAGAAATGGAACGATTTCGTCAAGATCAACTACGCCTACGGTGAGGGCGCGGATGTCGTCAACCAACTGGTGACCGACTACGCGACGGAGCACAACGTGAAAAATCCGCCGCTGGAAGGCTAGGCCTCCACCCGCGTTAGATCTCGCGCACCATGGGCACAACCGTGGCGTAGCGACGAAAGGGGTTTTCAGATGCCACAGGAAGCATGGAGCGCGAAGCGCGAACGTCAGTACGAGCACATCAAGGAGAGCCAGAAGAAGGAGGGCACGTCGACGAGGCGCGCAAAGCAGATT
>DASQWX010000161.1:0-4011 GCA_035640035.1 Gaiellaceae bacterium | reverse complement strand
GGCGGCCTGTCGTGCAGCTGAAGACGACGCCGCAGGGACGGTTCACCGTCGGGCGCACCGTCCCGCCCGGCACGTACCGCGTGCGCGTCGCGGCGAAGGGCTTCGCCCCCGGCTTTTCGAAGCCGGTGACCGTCTCCTAGTCAGCTCGCTAGGTCGCCAGCAGCTCGTCGTCCGGCACTTCCCGGATTTGCCGCGCCGGCGAGCCGACGACGACGGCCCGGGGCGGTACGTCGCGGATGACGACTGCGCCGGCGCCGACGAAGGCCTCCTCGCCGATCTCGATCGCAGGCAGCAGGATGGCCCCGCCTCCGACACGGGCGCCGCGCCTGATCGTGGGCCCCTTGATCAACCCGTACCGCTTCTCGGTCCGGCCCATGAAGTTGTCGTTCGTCGTCGCGACGCAGGGGGCGATGAAGACGTTGTCCTCGAGCGTCGAGTAGGCGGTGATGTAGGCGTGCGCCTGGATCTTCGTGAGCGCACCGATCGTCGTGTCGTTCTCGACCAGCGAGCCGCGGCCGACGACGACGTCGTCTCCGATTTGGCAGCGCTCGCGCACACAGGACTGGTCGCCGACGATCACCCGCTCGCCGATCCGGGTCCCGGCGAAGACGACCGCGCCGGTCGAGACGATCGTTCCCGCGCCGAGCTCGAGGGGCGGCAGCTCTTCCTTCTTCGCCGTCGAGCGGGGTGAGAGCGTCGGCTGTTTGCCGACGACCGCGTAGTCGAGGATCTTGCAGTCGTCCCCGACCACCGTCCCTGGGTAGACGATCGCCGTCTCCGCGACGAAGTAGCTCAAGCCGGTGTCTGCTCCAGCGACCCCTGCAGCTGCTCGAGCGTCCGGACGACGGCGATGCCGTCGCGCGCGGCTTGGAGCGGGTCGCCGTCGCCGCCCACGAGCCTCAGGAAGTGCTCGCATTCGAGCCTTAACGGCTCGTCGTTCGCGATCTTGGGGCTGTGGATGTCGCCGGTCCTCGTCATCCACTCGCCGTAGGTCTCGGCGCGCTCGACGGGGCCCTTGTCGTAGATCGTCAGCTTCCGGTCGAGCTCCATGTCGTCGAAGACCGCCATCTTGTCGCGCCCGACGACGGTGATTCGCCGCATCTTGTGCGGGTCGAGCCAGGACAGATGCATGTGCGCGACCTTGCCGGACGGGAAGCGCAGGTAGCAGAAGACGACGTCCTCGACGCCCTCGTTCAGGAAGGACTCACCGCGTGCCCAGGCCTCAGCCGGCTCCTCGCCGAGCAGATGCAGGATCACCGAGAGATCGTGGACGCCGAGCGACCAGAGAGCGTTCTCGTCTCTGCGGATCTGGCCGAGGTTCTGCCGGTTGCCGTAGACATAGAGGATGTCGCCGAGCTCGGCGCTCTCGATCAACTCCTTCAGCCTGACGATGCCCGGGTGGTAAAGCAGCAGGTGGCCGGGCATGAGTACACGCTCCTGTTCCTCGGCGATGGCGACGAGGTCTTCGACTTCCGCTCCCGTCAGCGCCGGGGGCTTCTCGACGAGCACGTGCTTGCCGGCCTCGAGCGCGCGCTTCGCCAGTGCGTAGTGGGTCACGACCGGGGTCGCGACGACGACGGCCTCAAGTGAATCGTCGGCGAGCATCTCGTCGAAATCCGCCGTCGATTGGGCCCGCGGATAGCGCCCGGAGAATCGGGCGCGCTGCTCGTCGGAGAGGTCGCAGAGCCAGGTGAGCTCGGCGAGCTCGTCGAAGTTGCGCGCGAGGTTCGGGCCCCAGTAGCCGAGGCCCGCGAGGCCGACCTTCGTCACGACGAGAGCGTAACGAGGGCCCCGGCGATGCGCTCCGAGGCATGACCGTCGCCGTAGAGCTGAGGGTGATCGGCCGGCATCTTTGCGGCTGCCGCCGCGGCGCCGATCCGCTCGGGATCATCGTCGACGAGCGTGTTCGCGCCGAGCTCGACCGTGGCGACCCATTCCGTCGACGGCCTCATCGTCACGCACGGCACGCCGTACCAGTACGCCTCCTTCTGGAGCCCGCCCGAGTCGGTCAGGATCACCCGGGCCTGCGAGGCGAGCGCCGCGAAGTCGAGGTAGCCGAGCGGCATCACGGCGTGGACGTGAGGACCAAGCTCGAACCTCTCGCGAGCGAGTGCAACCCGTGTCCGCGGGTGAAGGGGAAAGACAATCGTCTCCTCGACCCGGTTCAGCCCCTCGACGATCCGTTCGAGCCGCGGCTGAGTCGTGTTCGCCTCGCGATGGACCGTCGCGACCAGGTAGCCGCCGGGCTCGAGACCCATGCGTTCCAGGATCCGAGAGCGTTCCCGCGCCAGCGGCGCCAGCTGCATCGTCGCGTCGGCCATCACGTCGCCGACGACCTCGCGTCGGCCCGGGACGCCCTCGGCGGCGAGCGTCTCCGCAGCGTGTTCGTCCGGGCAGAGCAAGAGCGCAGCGAGCCGATCAACCTCGATCCGGTTTCCTTCCTCGGGCATCGAGAGATCGCCGCTACGCAGGCCGGCCTCGACGTGCGCCTGTGGCACGCCGGTGTCGTTCGCGGCCAGCGCTCCGGCGAGGGTCGAGTTCGTGTCGCCGTAGACGAGGACGACGTCGGGGCTCGATTCGCCGATCGCCCTCCGGACCCCGGCCCGCATCGGGGCCGGGTCCGCCGTGTGAAGATCGAGCGCGAAGTCGGGCTCCGGCAGCTCGAGCTCGTCGAAGAAGACCTGCGACAGCTCTCGGTCGTAGTGCTGCCCCGTGTGAAGCACAATCTCGTCGATCCCCCGCTCTCGGAGAGCGACCGAAAGCGGCGCCGATTTGACGAACTGAGGCCGGTTTCCGACGACCGAGAGAACCCTCAAGGCGGTGGTACCCTAGGCGCCGCCGCGGGCCGTTAGCTCAGTTGGTAGAGCAGGGGACTCTTAATCCCAAGGTCGAAGGTTCGAATCCTTCACGGCCCATCAGAAAGTGCCTGCAAATCGGTCGTTTTGGCGAAGACGTGATTGCTAGATGCGGCCCTTACGCCAGCCACGTGCGAGTTGACCCGGCCAGCGCGTGCGAGAGCACTCGAACCAATGCGAGCGGAGGCGAGCAGCCCACCTAATCCCAAAGTCGGAGGTCGAAACCCCCATCCTGAAGCGGCCGGACTAGCGGGACGACCGAGGACCCCGAGGTCAGGGCGACCGGGTGGGGCAGTGTCCGGAATGTCGCCCGGAGCGACGAAGTCCGCTATCGACGCTTGATCTCGCGCGGTGGCGGTACAGGCCCCGGCACGCTCAGTGGGGGGCGATCATTGAAGCGGCTGATGGCGTGGCGCTGATCGTCGCTTAGCTGAGCGTAGTGCTCAGCCCGGCGCTTGCTGCGATGCTCCCTCCAGCGTCGAAATAGACGCAACGGCATTTGGGCCATAGTACGTCCGTGGCAAAGGACGACCGGCTCGTCTAGGGCGAGTGGCCGGGAATGTCCCCCGACACGGCCGCGCCTGATTTGGGCTCGGGGCTTGCTCGGAAACGAGCGGGCCTCAGAATTTGAGCAGGCCTCAGAATTTGTCCATGACCTGCCTGCTTCTGGTTGCTGCTCTCGGGCTGGTCGCCGCGTCCTGCAGCAGCAGCGACAAGAATCGCCCCGTGCCACACGATTCGTCAGCTCGATTGATCGCGCCTCATCCGATGAGTGCTCATCGATCACCGATAGGGGCGTGTCGACTGGGCCGGTGTGCGGGAGTGTCACCAGAGCAATCGTCGGCTCTAAGGCCTGGGGCCCAGACCAGGGGGGACTCCTCCAAGTCCTGAGCACCCTTGCGTCGCGACTCACTCCTTGTTCGGCAGTAGCTCGAGCAGCCCGGAGAAGAGGGGCGTGACGAGGCGCGAATGCGGATACACCCGATACGTGTTGTAGACCGCGCCATCCCGCATAGCGAAGACGCTCCACCCGGCGCTCACGGACACGGCCGACTCGAGGTCCGGCGCCCCGACATCCTCGCGGTAGTCGCGCAGCCACTGCGGGGCCTCGCGGAGCAGCTGCCCCATGTCGAACTCTTCTCGAACGATGCCGGAC
>DASQWX010000160.1:0-3789 GCA_035640035.1 Gaiellaceae bacterium | reverse complement strand
CCCGCGCACCGGGTGGGCGGGCATGATGATCCCGGGCTTCGCGCCGTCGGCCCCGGAGCGCCACGAGTCGCTCGCCCTGACGAAACGCCCGTTCTTCAGCTCGAACGAGTCCTCGCCCAGGTACCAGACGTTGCCCTGCTTGTCCTGCGCGTAGAAGTCGAGCGTTCGCTCGACCGCGCGTCCGTGCTCGCTCACCGTGTCTCGGACAACCGTGCACCTGATCCCGAGGATCACCTTGGTCTGACGGGTCACGACTTCGTCGTCCGTCTGCGGAGTCGCCCCGCGCGTGCCCTCGTAGTGAAATCCCGTTCCCGGCTTCAGCGGCCAGAGCGGGTTGTCGACCCTGGAGACGAAGCTCGCCGGGTCGATCGAGGGCGAGTAATGCCCGTGGATCGGCGCCAGACTCGAGGCCGACTTCGCCGTTGCCGTCGCTCGTTTCGACGAGCCGCAACCGGTCGCGGACAGGACCGCGCCCAAAATGAGCGTCAAGGCGGTTGCTCTCAGTGGAAAGTGGTGAAGTCGACCTGCCATCTCTCCCCCCGTCGATTGCGCTTACGCGCGGTTTCCTAACGGACGAGCTTGAGAGAACGCTGAGAGCGAGCCGGCCGACGAATCAGCCGAGCCGTCTTACGGCGATCACCCCGAGCGAGACCGCGGCTACAACCGCCAACAGGTCCATCGGAGTCGAGATCCGCTTGAACTCGGAGCTGCCGTCGCGTACCTCGATGTAGCCGATCGGGGTCACGGCGACACCGCCGCCGCCTCCCCCGCCTGACCCTTCGTCGGCTTCCCGCATCCCCGAGCCACCTCCTCCACCGAAACCGAACCGTGCCTTTGCCACGGGCACAACGGTCACGCCTTCACGCTCGACGGGCTGGCCGAAGATCGTCGACGCCTGCGCCTTTTGGCCGACGGTCCGGCCGATCCGTTCCAACAGCTCGTTGACCAACTGCGAGCGCTCCTGTGCTGCTACGGCCATCACAACTCCTTCCCTCGTTCGAGGTTCATGGTGCCGAAGGTCGACTTCTCAGGCCGCCTGCCGATACTCCGTACCCTCGACGTGCGCCATGATCCGCTCCGCGTCGAGCGGTAGCACGGCCAACTCTGGCGGCGGACGGCGGACGAAGCCGCCGACGAGCAGGAGGTCTTCTGCTTCGTCGGGAGTGAGCGCCACTTCCGTACGTTCGCGCGCGACGCGGCAGAGTGCCAGGCCCGCATCGATCTCGAGCCTGGCCCCCGGCCCCGGCGCCAGCGGGCGGACGGCGCAGACTCCGCCCGCGCAGACGAAGAAGGCCCGCCGCCAACCCGGCTGGACCGCGGGGGCAATCAGACAGAGCTCCAGCCGACGTAGCCGTTCCAGCCGACGCAGGCGTTCGACGACATGCTCGAGCGCCTCGATGCGATCGCGCAGCCGGGCGGCCTCCTCGTAGCGAAGGTTCTCAGCCAAGTGCGAGAGCCGCGCCCGAAGACGTGGCAGCGGTCCGCCCTCGAGGAGACGATCGAGCTCCTCGGCCGAGCTCGAAGCGAGCGCGCGGGCGGCAAGCGACGCCCGCCGGCGGCTCGTGATCGGGCCGAGTGGCGTCGCAGTCTTCGAGACGATGAAATCGTCGCCTCGGCGCCTGAGGTAGAGGCCGTGTTGCTTCCGACGGCCGCGCGCATTGGCCGGTGGGTCGAGCTCCCGAATCAACCGCAACTCTTCGAGTGCGGCCTCGAGCTCCGAGCCGAGCACGTGCCATTCGATCCGATGGAGCGCGAGCAGCGCCGCCTCGACCGACGGGCGTTGACGGTCGCTTCGGAAGTAGGAGCGAAGGCGGGCCCGGATGTCGCGGGCCCGGCCCACGTAGAGCACCTGCCCGTGGCGGTCGCGAAAGAGGTAGACGCCAGGTCGACTGGGTGCGCCGCGAGCAAGGGCGCGCTTGTCGTAGACGCGGCGTCGTCTCGGGGCTGCAAGTGCGCGCAGGTCGGAGAGGCGCCTGGCCCCGCGCTCCTGGGCCAGGCCGATGAGATGCACCAGCACCTGGGCCGTCGCTTCGGCGTCGGGGAGGGCGCGATGGCAGGGCGCAGTCGGCACACCGAAGAAGTAGGCGAGGGAGGCAAGGCTCACGCGCCGCAGACGGCCTTCGAGCAGGCGACGGGCGAGAGCCGCCGTACAGAGCGGCGGTTCCGACAAGCGTCGACCGTGAAGGAAGACAAGCTGCTGCTCGAGGAAGCGTTGGTCGAAGCGAGCGTTGTGCGCGACGAGGAGCGCATCCCCCGCAAAGCCGAGGAAGCGGTTGATCACGCTCGAGACAGAAGCCGCATGCTGCAGCTCCTGATCGCGTAGACCCGTGAGGCGGGCAACCGGTTCGGGCAGTGCCACTCTCGGATTGGCGAGCGATTGAAAGGAGTCGACGAGCTCGAGCGCTCGCACGCGGACGGCGCCGACCTCACAGATCTGGCTGCGTGCGGCCGAGAGCCCAGTGGTCTCGAGGTCGAAGACAACGAACTCGGCCTCCTCCAGCATTGGATCGTCCCGCCCGTCGGTCAGGGAGACGGTTGCGCCCGTGCAGACGAGTCGGCTGTCGCCGGCTGTAACGTCTGCCAGCAGCGAGCAGGCGAGGCCGGTAGAGATCGAGCTCGTCGCGAAGAGCGAGCGAGCCGCTTCGACCGCCGAGAGCGACCCGCGCTCCTCGAGGATCTCCACGAGCCGGTCGAGCGCGTCGAGAGCAAGTTGCATGCATCAGATGAAAGCGAACATATGTTCGCTTGGCAACCGTGTTCCTAGTCGGGCAGAAGCGGCACGGTCAACCCCTGGCGGCGCCCGAGTAGCACCGCTCGAGTAATCGACGATGTCCCAAACCGCGCTCGCACCTCGTCGAGGGCGGCGTCGAGAGCATCGCTGCTGTGGCGATCGATCGGCAGTGCGAGCTGCGTCGTTCGGCCGTCTTCGAGGTTGCTCACCGCGACGCCGACGAGCGTGATTCCCTGGCGTTCGATCATCGGTACGGCGATTTCGAGCAGCCCTCGCGCCGTGGTCAGGATCGCTTCGCTGTTCGCGGTCGGGTGCGGGAGCGTGTGGGATCGGGTTGCCCGAGAGAAGTCGTCGAAGCGCAGTCGGAGGACGACGGTACGGCCGATTCGCTCCGCAGTCCGCATCCTGCGCGTGACCCGGTCGACAAGGCCGATCAGCGAGGCATCGATCTCAGAGAGCGACCTCGGCGACCGGCCGAGCGCGCGCTGCGCCCCCATCGAACGCCGGCGACGCCGCGCCTGCACGGGTCGCGGATCTCGATTGTGGGCAAGGGCGTGGAGGTGCCGTCCCGATGCCCGACCGAGGAGTGACACGAGTATCGACTCGGGCAGTTGAGCAACCTCACCGACTGTCGCGATCCCCACCTCGCGGAGCTTGCTCGCGGTCACGGACCCGACTCCCCAAAGTCGCTCGATCGGCAGCGGATGAAGGAACGCGAGCTCGCGTTCGGGCGGCACCAGGAGCAGACCATCCGGCTTGGCCACCCCGCTCGCGACTTTCGCAAGGAACTTCGTCCGCGCGATCCCGATCGTGATCGGCAAGCCGACTCGCTCGCGGACCTCGCTCTTCAGCCGTACGGCGACCTCCGTCGGCGCACCTGAGAGACGCCGCACCCCGCGAACGTCGAGGAAGGCCTCGTCGATCGACAGCCCTTCGACCAGCGGCGACGTATCGTCGAAAACGCGGTACACGGCCTTGCTCGCCTCGGCGTAGGCCGCCATGCGCGGCTCGACGACGATCGCCCCCGGGCAGAGGCGCCGTGCTCGCGCGACGCTCAT
>DASQWX010000159.1:0-4709 GCA_035640035.1 Gaiellaceae bacterium | reverse complement strand
GTGGCTGCTGACGATCCCGGCCGCCGGCCTGGTCGCCGCCGCCTGCTATTGGCCGGTCGTGGGGATTTTCTAACGGCGACGAGCACAGCGAAGTCCAAACCAGAGCTCCCAGGAAAATGCCGTAGCATTTTTCCCGGCTTTGATCACGATCGCGCACATCTCCGACCTCCACTGCGGCGCCGCCGATTTCATGCCGAACCTGATGGAGCGGGCACTCGGCGAGATCAACGAGCTCGAGCCGAACCTGGTCATCTGCTCGGGCGACCTCACCGGCGCGGGCTTCAAGCCTGAATACGCGCTCGCGAAGTCGTATCTCGATCGCATCGAGTGCGACGCGGTCGTCGTGATTCCGGGAAACCACGACTCACGCAACGTCGGCTACGTCCACTTCGAAGAGATGTTCGGCGAGCGCAACTCGGTGCTACGTCTCGACGGCGTCTGCGTCGTCGCGGTCGACTCGAGCGAGCCGGATCTCGATCATGGTCAGATCGGCCGCGGCCGCTACCGCTGGATCGAGGAGCAGTTCGCGCCCGAGGCCAACCTCAAGATCTTCGTCCTCCACCACCACCTGCTGCCGGTGCCGGGGACCGGCCGCGAACGCAACATCGTCTACGACGCCGGTGACGCGATCGAGTGCCTGCAGCGCGCAGGCGTGAACATCGTCCTCTCCGGGCACAAGCACGTGCCCTACGCGTGGCGGCTCGAGAACCTGTTCGTCGTCAACGCGGGCACGGTTTCTTCCCAACGCGTGCGCGGAAACACAAGGCCCTGCTACAACGTGATCGAGATCACGGACGGCCACGTCGACGTCTGGCGCAAGTACCCATTTCACGGGCAGGAGAAGATCATTCAGTTCTCGACCGAGACTCGTGCGTTCGAGAAGTACACGGCCCGGATCGAGGACGAGGTGACCTCGCAGAGATGACGCGCACTCTTGCCCTGGTCGACGGCGAGCACTACGCCTCGACGGTCCGCGACGCGCTCGCCGCGCTGCCCTACGAGTTCGTCGGCGCCGTGATGCTCGGCGGGACCGAGAAGCTGCGGGGCGAGCCGGACTACGGCGTCCCGACCTACGACGACCTCGATCTGGCGCTGCGCGAGCTCGAGCCGGATCTCGTCTTCGATCTCTCGGACGAGCCGGTGCTCGGCCCGGCCGCACGGCTCCGGCTCGCGAGCCGTGTGCTCGCCGCCGGGATTTCTTACGCCGGCGCGGATTTTCGGTTCGAGCCCCCGGAGCTCGAGCCGTTTCCGCTGCCGTCGCTTTCGGTCTTCGCGACCGGGAAGCGCGTCGGCAAGACGGCCGTCGCCGCCTACGCGGCCGGCGCGCTCGCGCGCAGTCGCAACGTCGTCGCCGTGGCCATGGGCCGCGGCGGTCCCGGCACGCCCGAGATCGCCGAGTCCGCGCCTCGGCTCGACGAGCTTCTTGCGCTCTCGCGCGACGGCCGCCACGCGGCTTCCGACTACCTCGAGATCGCGGCGGTTGCCGGCGTCGTCACCATTGGCTGCCGCCGCTGCGGGGGCGGGCTCGCCGGCTCGGTCGCGACGTCGAACGTCGCCGCCGGCGCCGAGCTCGCTCTGCAGCGCTCGCCGGATTTCGTCATCTTCGACGGCAGCGGCGCGGCCATCCCTCCGATCGCAACCGGGAAGCGGGTTCTCGTCACGAGCGCGCTCGACGATCCACGCCTGGTGACCGGCTATCTGAACGCATACCGGATCCTGCTCGCCGACCTCGTCGTCCTGACGATGGCCGACGAACGATCGCCGCACGAGGCGCTCGCCGCCGCCGTCGGCGAAATCAAGGACGTTCCCGTCGTCGCCGTCGGCTTCCGGCCCCGTCCGCTGGCTCCCATCGGCGGCCGCCGCGTCGGGTACTTCACGACCGCGGCTCCGGGGGCCCACGACGCGCTGGCGCGCTCGCTCCGCGAAGAGCACGGCGCCGCCTCCGTGCACGTCTCCGGGAATCTCGCCGAGCGTCCGGCGCTCGTGGCGGATCTCGAGCGTCTCGATGTGGACGTCTACCTGACGGAGATCAAGGCGGCGGGCATCGACGTCGTGGCGGAAGCCGGTGCGCGCCGCGGAGTCGAGGTGATCCTCGCGACCAACGACATCGTGCCGCGTCCGGGGCAGCCGGAGCTCGAGAGCGAGCTGCTCGCGCTCGCCGAGACGGCGACCGCGGAGCCGGTGGGAACGTGAGCGAGCGACGTCATCGCGAACCGCTGCCGCTCGGCGGCGAGGACGGACTGCCGTTCTCGAAGGGCCTGCTGGCCCGGGCCCTGATCGCTGCCGGGGTTCCTTCGGAGAGGGCGTATGAGCTCGCCCTGACCGCCGAGGCCGACCTCGCCGCGGCGGGCGGCCAGGCTTCGTCGCTCGAGCGTCTCCACGAGCTCGCGGTCGACATGTGGGGCGAGGAGGAAGGCGCGCAGGTGAGCCGCCGCCTGCGGCTGTTCCGGCGGCTCGACGAGCTCGACCTGCCGATCGTCCTACTGATCGGCGGCGCCACCGGCACCGGCAAGTCCACGGTTGCGACCGAGCTGGCGTACCGCCTCGGGATCACGCGCGTGACATCCACGGACTTCGTTCGGCAGACGATGCGGGCCTTCTTCTCGCAGGACTTCATGCCCGCGATCCACTACTCGAGCTTCGAGGCGGGCGAGTCGCAAGACGAGGACGACGAAGATCGGGTGCTCCACGGCTTCCTCGCGCAGACCCGGAACGTGCTCGTCGGCGTCCGAGCGGCGATCGACCGCGTCATGCAGGAGGGCTGGTCGATGGTGCTCGAGGGAGTTCATCTCGTCCCGGGGATGTTCTCCGCGGAGATCGAAGGGGCCCTCGTCGTCCAATTCGTGCTCGCGATCGACGACGTCGAGGCGCACGCGAGTCACTTCTGGTTGCGCGACTCGGCCTCCGGTCACGCCCGCCCGTTCGAGCGGTATCTCGACTCGCTCGGAGACATCCGCGACATCCAGGACTACATCGTTCGGCGCGCCGAGAAGGCGGGCGTTCCCGTGATCGAGAACGGGAACATCGAGCTGGCGATAGCCCAGGCGATGGAGCTCGTGCTCGCGAGCGCCGAGCGTTTCGAGAAGGTCGGATGACCGAGACCGCGTCGGTCCGCATGCAAGGAGAACGGGCAGGTGTCGGGCGCTACTGCCTCTGTGAGAGCTTCGCGCGGGTGACGGAGCGAGCGGCCCTCGCCGGCGCGAGGTGGCTCGGACGGGCGGACCAGGAGGGGGCAGAGCGCGATTCCTCGGCCGCGATGCGGTCGGCGCTCGAGCAACTGCCGATCGACGGCGAGGTGGTCATCGGGGCCGGTGCCGACGAGGACGAGACGCTCGCGCGCGGCCAGCGGGTCGGTGCGGGCGGGGAGCAGTTCGACCTCGCCCTCGACCCGCTCGAGGGCCGCGGCGTGGTCGCGCGGGGCGGCGGAGGAGCGATGTCGATGATCGCCGTCGGGGAGCCCGGCTCGCTGCAGACATTGCCGGACATGTACATGCGGAAGATGGCGGTCGGGCCTCGGGCGCGTGAGGCGATCGACCTCAGGCGGCCGGTCGCCGAGAACATCCGCGGGATCGCAGACGCCTTCGGGCGGAGCGTCAACGATGTGACGACGATCGTCCTCGACCGTCCGCGTCACCACGACCTGATCGAGGAGATCCGGGCGGCGGGCGCACGGATCAAGCTGATTCAGGACGGTGACGTGACCGCGTCGATCTCGGCCGCCATCCGCGGAACGAACGACCACCTGGCGATCGGCATCGGCGGCACGCGCCAGGCGGTGATGGCGGCCGCGGCGCTGCGGTGCCTGGGCGGGGAGCTGCAGGCCCAGCTGTGGCCGACGACGCGCGGAGAGATCGAACAGGCCCGCGAGTACGGGCTCGAAGACGTCGAGCAGATCTTCACGATCGACGAGCTCTCGCCGGGCGAGGTGATCGCGGTCGCGACCGGTGTCTCCAACGGCGACCTCCTCCGGGGCGTCCGGTTCCTCGCAGACTCGGCGCGCACCCATTCACTGGTCATGTGCACGCGCTGCAACTGGGTCAGGTTCGTCGACGGGATCCATTTCTTCGCGCGCGAGCGCCGCGAGGAAGTGCGCCTGCTCGGCTAAGGTGAACCGATGCCGACGAAGGAAGCCATCGTGGAGGCGTTGCGGGCCGTCGAGGACCCCGAGCTAGGCATGGACATCGTCGAGCTCGGCCTGCTCTACGACGTCGAGGTGGAGGGACCGAAGATCAAGGTCATCCACACGCTGACGTCGATGGGCTGCCCGGTCGGGCCGATGATCCAGGAGAACATCGACCAGATCGCCCGCGCCATGCCCGACGTCGAGGAGGTCGAGGTCGAGCTCACCTGGGATCCTCCGTGGTCGCCGGAGAAGATGTCCGACGACGCCAAGTTCATTCTTGGCTTTGGTTAGCCCTTCTTTAAGTCGCGCCCGCGAGTTTGTTGCGCGCCGTCGGGACGGATTACGATCTGTCGCTCGTGGCAAGCAGGGAGGGGCGGAAGGGGCGAAAACGCGGGCGCCGTCGGCGCCTGCTTTTCATTGCGCCTGCGCTCGCTTCCGTGGGTGCGAGCGACACGCGGACGATCGGCGTCGGCGTCCATGTCCTTCACGTCGCGCCGGGCGGGGTGCGCTCGGCGGTCCGGAGGCTGGAGTCACGGCCCGGGGTCCGGTTTGCCGAGCCGGACTACATCGCGCAGGAGGCACGAAC
>DASQWX010000158.1:0-8660 GCA_035640035.1 Gaiellaceae bacterium | reverse complement strand
CGATGGCGTGGAAACGATTGCGTCCGAACGGCTCGAGCTCGTGTCGATGTCCCCTGATTTCATCGCCGCGGTGCTCGACGAGCGGCGTGGCGAAGCGGAGTCGCTCGCCGCGCTGAAGCTGCCGGACGACTGGCCGGACGCCCGCGAGCGGCGCTTTCTCGGCTTTCGCCTCCGCCAGCTGCGCGATCGTCCCGAGCTACAGGAGTGGTTCGTCTACGCCGTCGTTCTTCCGGACGGGGAGCGTCGCCTCATTGGCCACGCCGGCTTCCACGGGCCGCCGGGGTCGAACGCGGTGAAGGCCCACGACGCCGTCGAGGTCGGATACACGATCTTCGAGCCCTACCGCCGGCGCGGCTACGCGACGGAAGTGACGCGTGCCTTGATCGACTGGGTCTCGCGGGAGCATGGGATCCGGCGGGTGATTGCCTCCGTCAGCCCCGAAAACGACGCCTCCCTCGCCCTTCTGCGACGGCTGGGGTTCCGCGAGATCGGCCGGCACTGGGACGAAGAGGACGGCGAGGAGCTCGAGTTCGAGCTGGAGCTGTAGCTGGAACTCAGCGTCGGCGCCTGAGCGCGCGCTCGATGTCGCGCTGCGCGTCCCGCTTGGCGATGTCCCTCCGTTTGTCACGCTGCTCCTTGCCTCGAGCGACCGCGAGTTCGAGCTTGGCGCGCCCGTCCTTGAAGTAGAGCCGGGTTGGGACGAGCGTCAGCCCCTTCTCCTGCACCTCCCCGATCAGTGAGTCGATCTCGCGCCTGTGGAGGAGGAGCTTCCGATCGCGGTCGGGGTCGTGGTTGGCGACGTTTCCCTGCGCGTATTCGTCGATGTGCGCGCCGATGAGCCACACCTCGCCGTCGCGGACGTCGGCGTATGACTGCGCAAGCCTGACGCGGCCGGCGCGGAGCGATTTCACCTCGGTGCCGGTGAGCTGGAGGCCGGCCTCGTAGCGGTCGAGCAGGTGATAGTCGTGCCGCGCGCGGCGGTTGTCCGCGATCAGCTTTTCGCCGGTTGACTTGGCCACGGGTCGAGTCTAGGCGCAGCCCAAGTGGAGACGCACCCGCCGGCCTTTACCGCCGGGTCGCCGCGCCACGCTTCCCGGATTTGACAGAAGAATCGAAGGGCGTGCGAGGAATTGTTCGCGAGTTGTTGCACTCGACATGTCCTGCCGTGGCGGTACGTTGGTGCCAGACCCGAACGAAACGCGGCGCGGCCATGAACTTGCACTATTCTTCACCGCACAGTAGTATCGTTCGCGCTAATGGACCGCAGCCAGCTCCTCCGAGGCACACTCGACGCCGCCGCCCTCGCCGTCGTGGCCGAGCAAGACGGTTACGGCTACGACGTTCTGAGACGGCTTCGGGCAGCTGGGCTCACCGACGTCGGCGACGCTTCTGTCTACGGCACGCTTCGACGCCTCTATCGGGCCGGGGCGCTGACGTCCTACGTCGAGCCCTCGGACGAGGGGCCGCATCGGCGCTATTACGGAATCACCGCTCGGGGCCGCGCCGAGCTGGACGAGGCGCGCACGACCTGGGCTGACTTTTCCAAGACGCTTTCGAATCTGCTCGAGACCGAGGTGGAGGTGACCGCTTGACGACTGCAGCCCATGGTCCGTCCGAAGTCGAGACATATCTCGCGCGGGTTCGGGCCGCGCTCGCCGATATCCCGGCCGACGAACGGGCCGAGTTGCTCGAGGAGGTTGAGGCCTCGCTCCACGAGACCGCGTCGGAGACGGGCGGGTCGGTGGCTGCGCAGCTCGGTCCGCCGGAGGACTTCGCCGCCGAGCTGCGCTCCGCCGCCGGGCTGCATCCCTCCACCACCTCGCAAAAGGTCGCTCTGCGCGAGAGCCTCGAGCGCCTCGTTTCGCACCCACGCGTCGCCACGACCATTCGCTTCACGCGAGAGCTGGCGCCGATCTGGTGGGCGGCCCGGGGCTACATCGCCGTTGCCGCGCTGGCGCTCGCCGCAGGTGCAAGCTGGTCGACATCGCACGGCGCCGTGCCTCGGATCGGGACCGGGGAGCTCGGCGCCGCTGCCATTCTGCTCGCCGTCCTCGCCTCGATCGCCGCCGGGCTCTGGAGCAAGCGGAGCCCGACCGCGCGCCTGCCGCTCGCATTCCTGAACGTCGTACTCCTCGCTGCCGCGATCCCGGTCGCAATCCACCTCTCCCACCGCGCGACCCAGGCCGTCGAGACGCGCATCGTCGTCCAGAGCGCGATCGTCCCCGGCCTCGCCTACAACGGCACCCCGCTCGACAACATCTACCCCTATTCACGGGACGGCCGGCTGCTCCACGACGTCCTTCTCTACAGCGGCGCGGGCACGCCGCTCAACCTGAGGCCCACTTCGTACGACCCGCTGCGGCGAGTCCTGTTCACCAAAGCCGGCGCCCGGATCTACAACGCCTTCCCGGCGCGGTACTACCAGCCTGGAACGACGCGGGTGGTGCATCCGAACGCCGGGCCGGCGGTCAAGGTGCCCACGATCGCGACGCCCCCGGTAACGGCTAGGACGCGACCCCGCCGACGCTAGCTGGGATCGAGCTCGACTTTCCCGGCCGGCTTGTCGATCGACTCGACGCGCACCGCAACAGGATCGCCGAGCCGGAAAGTACCGCCGCCGCGGCGGCCGACAAGCGCGGTCGCGAGCTCGTTGAGCTCGTAGTAGTCGCCGGCGAGACGGCGCGCCGGCAGGAAGCCTTCGAACACGTCGCCGAAGCGAACGAAGAGACCGGAGCCGATGACGCCGATGATCTCGCCCTCGAAAGGCTCGTCCCAGCCGCGGTCGTAGAGAACCGAGTCCAGCAGCCAGGCGAGGCAGATGTCGTCGGCTCGGTACTCAATGTCCGCGGCTTCGCGTTCTCGTCCCGAGGTGTGATCGGCAAGCTCGGCGAGATCCTCGGGCAATGGGTCGTCCGAGATGCCGAGCTCGCGCAGCAGCGCACGGTGGACGACGAGATCGGGATAGCGCCGGATCGGCGACGTGAAATGGCAGTAGGCCCGGCTCGCGAGACCCGAATGGCCGAGGTTCCGGACGTCGTAGCGCGCCTGCTTGAGCGAGCGAAGCACGAGCGCGGTAAAGGCTTCTCTTCCCCGCTCCGACTTGGCCGAGTAGTCGGTGACGAGCTCGCTCGCCGCGGCGGCGACGCGGGCGGCCTCGGCGGGCGAGAGAACCTCGGGCGCGGCGGGGGTGGGAACGCCGAGGTCCGCGAGCTTCGAGAGCAGCAGCTCCACCGCCTGGGGCTCCGGACGCTCGTGGACGCGGAAAAGCGCCTCGCGGCGTCGTCCCCCGAGCAGCGCCGCGACGTGCTCGTTCGCGAGGATCATCAGTTCCTCGACGAGCATGTGCGAGTGCGCCTCCTCGACGCGGGCGGCGCGCGCAACGCCGCCCGCACCGTCGAACTCGAAATCGAGCTCGGGTGATTCGACCCGGAGCGACCCGCGCGCGAAGCGCCGCTCACGGAGCTCGGTCGAGACGCGCTCGGCGCGGCGCAGCGCTTCGAGCAGGTCGCTCTCGGCCGCCTCCTCGCCCGCGAGCATCCGTTCGGCCTGTCCGTACGTGAGCCGGGCTCGGCTGCGGATCACCGACCGATAGAAGCGCGCGTCGCCGCCGGTGAGCGGGATCTCGACGGTGAGACAGAGCCGGTCCTCGTGCGGGCGCAGCGAGCACTGGTCCTCGGAGAGATCGGGCGGCAGCATCGGCGCGACGAGGCCGGGGACGTAGGTGGAGAAGGCGCGCCTTGAAGCGCCACGGTCGAGCGGAGCGCCCGCCTGTACGAAGTAGGAGACGTCCGCGATGTGGACGTACGCGCGGTCGTCCTTCAGCGTCAGCGCATCGTCGAAATCCTTCGCCGTCTCGGGATCGATCGTGAAGGCGAGCTCCTCGCGCAGGTCGACGCGACCCTCGAGCGACGGCGCCGGCGGCTCGTGGGGCTCGAACCGTTGCCGCGCGCCCGTGGCCACGAGCAGTGCCTCCAGGACGTTCTCGATCCGCTTCGCCGATCCGAGCAGCGTCTGCACACGCGCACGACCGCGGCGCCCCGAGACGACGGCGAGATCGCCTGGTCGCGCGTCGCCCGCACCCTTGCGGTCGACGACGATCGGCACCCCGGGCGTGAAGTACGGCTCGCCGACGAGGAGCTTCCCCCGCCGCCCGAGCTCCACTACAACAGGCTCTAGACTCGTCGGGCCACCCGCGGTTCGGTGAGCGAGCTTCTCCGTAAGCCGGGATTAGACGGCCGCACGGGCAAAGCCCGCACGGCCTCCAGTCGGCATCGCAAGCGACGCCTCAGACCTGCAGGAATCGCCGGATCGTCAGCCCGGAGCCGGCTGCCCCCAGCAGCAGACCGGTGGCGAGGATGATCACCGCCGTCAGCTCGAACGGCCAGGCGTGGATGTCGGACGCGCGGATCACGTGCGGCATGATCCGCGGCAGCGCGAGCTCCTTGCCCAGAACGAGCAGGACGATCGCCGCGAGCGAGCCAACCAGGCCCGTGATCAGGCCCTCGAGCATAAACGGCCCGCGGATGAACCAGTTGGTCGCGCCGACGAGCTTCATGACCTCGATCTCGCGGCGGCGCGAGAAGATCGCGAGCCGGATCGTGTTTCCGATCAGGAGCGTCGACGAGACGAGCAGCACGATCACCGCAAGGATGAAGAAGACATCGATCACCTTGGCCGCGGTCAGCAGCTTGTGCGCCGTCTTCTTGCCGTAGTTGACGTCGTGGACACCGGCCGGACATTGGGGCGGGCAGTTGGTGCCGAGGCTGTTCGCGATCGCAACGGTGTCCTCGCCGCGCTTCGGCTGCACCGTCAGCGCCGGCCCGAGCGGGTTGTACGGCAGCGTCGAGCCCTTGAACAGATCGGGGTTCTTCTTCTGCATGTTCTTCAGGCCCTGCTCCGCCGAGACGTACTCGACCGACTTGACCATCCGATTCGCCATCAGCTTGGACCGGACGGCGTTGACGTCCTTCTGGGCGGCACCGCGGTCGAAGAAGACCTTGACGACGAGCTCGCGCTTGTAGTGGTTGCTGAGTGAGAACGCCCAGGTCGAGAGCCCGATCAGGAAGCCGAGGAGGAACATCCCGATCAGCACCGTCATCGTCGCGGCCGCCGTCGTCGAGACGTTCGCGCCGAGCGACCGGACGGCTTCGGCCATCAACAGCTTGAACCGCGCCATCAGGAGGCGTACCCCCCACGCCGCTCGTCCCGGGCCAGGCGGCCGTCGTCGAGCCCGATCACCCGGCGCCGCATCTTGTCCACCATCTCGCGGTCGTGCGTCGCCATCAGAATCGTGGTGCCGGCGCGGTTGATCCGATAGAGCAGCTGCATGATCCCGACCGAGGTGTCGGGGTCGAGATTCCCGGTCGGCTCGTCGCAGATCAGCAGCGGCGGGTGGTTGACGACGGCGCGCGCGATCGAAACTCGCTGCTGCTCGCCGCCGGAGAGCTCGTCGGGATACGAGCTCATCTTGTGAGCGAGGCCGACGAGGTTCAGGACTTCCGGCACCTTGCGCCGGATCGCGTTGCTGCTGTCGCCCTGCACCTTCAGCGCATAGGCGACGTTCTCGGAGGCGGTGCGGTTCGCGAGCAGCTTGAAGTCCTGGAAGACGCACCCGATGTTGCGGCGGAGCATCGGCACCTTCGAGCGCTTCAGCCGGCCGAGATCGCGACCGCCGACGACGATCTTGCCCGCGGTCGGCTCGATCTCCTTCAGCACGAGCCGGATCACCGTCGATTTCCCCGAGCCCGACGCGCCGACCACGAAGACGAACTCGCCCTTCTCGATCACGAAGGAGACGTCCGTCAGGGCGGCGACGTTCGGTTCGTAGACCTTGCGAACGGCGTCGAAGACGATCATCGCCCCCGCGCTCGGCGCGGGCGGCGCACCGTCGAGATCGGTGCGCACTTCAACGGCGACGGGATTGTCTATTTGCAGCTCGGTCTCCACGGGAACTGAAGGGGCGACCGCAACGGCGTCGCTCCCCTTGGTTCTACAAGCGCCAGAGTCTAGCCAAGGCGACGGACCGACTCTCGTTA
Organism: Gaiellaceae bacterium; assembly: GCA_035640035.1. GTDB lineage: Bacteria > Actinomycetota > Thermoleophilia > Gaiellales > Gaiellaceae > 13-2-20CM-68-14. The sequence goes on along the minus strand of DASQWX010000158.1, from coordinate 2,625 downwards.
GAGGACTTTCCCGGCCGCCTTGGCGAGCAGGTACTCGTGGATGAACTCGTCGAGAGCACCGTCGAGAACTGCCTGCGTGTTCCCGCTCTCGTGCTCCGTCCTGTGGTCCTTGACGAGTTGATACGGATGGAGGACGTAGCTTCGAATCTGGCTTCCGAAGTCCGCCTGCTGCGCGGCGCCGCGCTCGCGGGCGAGCTCCTGTTCCCGCTTTTCCTGCTCGAGCTCGGCCAGGCGTGACTTGAGGATCCGTAGCGCCGTCTGCTTGTTCGCGGCCTGCGAGCGCTCGTTCTGTACGGAAACGACGATCCCGGTCGGCAGGTGCGTGATCCGCACCGCCGAGTCGGTCTTGTTGACGTGCTGGCCTCCGGCGCCACTCGCGCGGTAGGTGTCGATTCGGAGCTCGCTCTCGTCGAGCTCGACGTCCTCGTCCTCTGGAAGGAGCGGGCTGACGATGACCTGTGCAAACGAGGTATGGCGCCGGTGGGCCTGGTCGAACGGTGACAGGCGCACGAGCCGGTGCACTCCGCGCTCGGCCTTCAGGATCCCGTAGGCGTTCTCGCCCTTGATCGTGAACGTGGCGGACTTGAGGCCGGCCTCCTCACCCGGGCTTGCCTCGAGAAGCTCGACCTGAAAGCCGCGGTCGTTCGCCCAGCGGAGGTACATCCGGAGGAGAATCTCGGCCCAGTCCTGTGCGTCGGTTCCGCCGGTGCCGGAGTGGATCGTCACGACGGCATCGCCGCCGTCGTATTCACCTGTGAACAGCGCATCTTCCTGGAGACGGGCGAGCTCGCTGCGGAGCGGTGCGATCGAGGCGGCGATCTCGTCGGCCATCTCCCCGTCCATGGCGAAGAGCTCTTTCGCGTCCTGGTAGTCGCGCGTCAGGCGGTCGTAGCGCTCGAGCCGCCTCGTTAGCCGCGCGTGCTCGGCGGAAATGCGCGCGGCGCGCTCGGGGTCGTCCCACAGTCCCGGCTCGCCGAGCTCCTCCTCGAGCTCGGCAAGGCGCTCCTTCAGCCGCTCCGGGTCAAAGGTAATCACGGACCCACGCGAGCTGGGTCCCGATCTCCTCGAGCTGCTGCTCCAGCGGCTGGTGGACGGGTTCCGACATTCGCTCGATGGTAGCGGGCGCCTGACGTCTCTACCGGCGGCCGCGCCAGGCACTAATGACCGCCGGTGTCCAACCGCTTTCAGGGACAGTCCCCTTCGGGGACAGTCCCTCGCCGCCGTCGCGGGCTTTGCCCGTGACGGCGCACACGCGCTCGTGGCAACACCGAAAGCCTGAAAGTCGTCATGCCGGCGCCGAAGGCGCCGGCGGACTTTCAGGCTAAGCCCCGTGACACTTCTTGAACTTCTTGCCCGAGCCGCACCAGCAGGGGTCGTTGCGGCCGAGCTTGTCGCGCGCCGAGACGGTGCGCGGCGCGGTCGCGACCGACGCGCCTCCTGCGAAGACCCCGCCCGCCGTCACGGAAGCACCGTTGCCGCTCCCGTCGCCTGCGGCGGCCCCGATCGCCTGCGCTCCGGCGAGTGGGTCGTGGTCGTAGGCGAGCGCTGCGGCTTCGGCGGCCTGAGCCTCCTGGAGCCGCTGCAGCTCCTCGGCGTCCTGCGGCTCGATCTGCGCATGGAAGAGGTGGTTGATGACCTCTTCGCGGATCGCCGCGTTCAGCTCCTCGAACATCACGTGACCCTCGGCGGTGTACTCGACGAGCGGGTCTTTCTGCGCCATCGCGCGCAGATGCACGCCCTCGCGGAGGTAGTCCATGTTCTCGAGGTGCTCGCGCCAGCGCGTGTCGACGACCTGGAGGATGATGAACCGCTCGAGCTCGCGCATCAGCTCCGAGCCGAGCTCCTCCTCCTTGGCCGCGTACTGCTCCAACGCCTCCTCGGTGAAGTCCTCGACTAGCGTGTCGCGCGTCAGCGAGCCGAGATCCTCACGGAGCTCGTCAACCGTGATCGGCTCCTCCCTAGGCTGCACGTAGAGCGCGTCCATCGTCTTGACGAGGCCCTCGAGATCCCACTCCTCGGCGTACTCGTTCTCGGTGAAGTGGGTGACGATCCGTGCGACGACCTCCTCGACCCACGCCCGCGCCTCCTCCGAAAGGTCCTGGCCCTCGAGCACCCGCCGGCGCTGGTCGTAGATGACCGTCCGCTGCTTGTTGAGGACGTCGTCGTACTTGAGGACGTTCTTCCGGGCGACGAAGTTCTGCTCCTCGACTTTCTTCTGCGCGTTCTCGATCTGCCGCGAGAGGATCCCCGCCTCCATCGGCTGGTCGTCCGGCACCTTGAAGCGCTCCATGATGTTGTGGATCCGGTCGCCCGCGAAGAGGCGCACGAGGTCGTCCTGGCCGGACAGGTAAAAGCGGGACTCACCCGGGTCGCCCTGCCGGCCTGAACGCCCTCGGAGCTGGTTGTCGATCCGGCGCGCCTCGTGGCGCTCGGTGCCGAGCACGTAGAGCCCGCCGAGCTCGACGACGCCCTCGCCGAGCTTGATGTCGACACCGCGGCCGGCCATGTTGGTCGCGATCGTGACCGCGTGCGGCTGGCCCGCGTCCTTGATGATCTCTCCCTCGCGCTCGTGCTCCTTGGCGTTGAGGACGTTGTGGGGAACGCCTCGGCGCTGCAGCAGCTGCG
>DASQWX010000157.1:0-2450 GCA_035640035.1 Gaiellaceae bacterium | reverse complement strand
GACGCCGCAGCGCTCGCAGATGATGCCCTTGTAGCGGACGCGCTTGTACTTGCCGCAGTAGCACTCCCAGTCCTTGGTCGGACCGAAGATGCGCTCGCAGAAGAGCCCGTCGCGCTCGGGCTTGAGCGTCCGGTAGTTGATCGTCTCGGGCTTGGTTACCTCGCCCGAAGACCAGTCGCGAATCTGCTTGGACGACGCCAGTCCAATGCGAATGGCGTCGAACTCATTGATATCGATCAAAGCTCTCCTTACTCCTCAACTTCCACGTCTGCCAGTTCTTCTGCGAGAGGCCCCGCCTGCGCTTCGGCCTCCTCCTTCGCGTCCTCCTCAGGAGCGACTTCCACGTCGGCCAGGTCACCGAGCTGCTCGTCGGCCGGCAGGTTCAGCTCCTGCCCGGTCTCGTCGACGCGCTCCTGACCCTCCTCGGCCTCCTCGGCCGTCGGCTGCCGCGCCGCGGCGCGGAGCGAGCCAGGCGAGAGGTCGATGCCGAGCTCCTCGGCTGCCCGCAGCAGCTCGTCGTCCTCCTCGCGCACCTCGACCTTCTCGCCCTCGTCGGAGAGGACGTTGACGTCGAGCGCGAGCGACTGCATCTCCTTCAGCAGCACCTTGAACGACTCGGGGATCGACGGCTCGGCGATGTTCTCGCCCTTGACGATCGCCTCGTACGCCTTGACGCGGCCGACGGTGTCGTCGGACTTGATGGTCAGCATCTCCTGCAGCGTGTAGGCGGCGCCGTAGGCCTCGAGTGCCCAGACCTCCATCTCGCCGAAGCGCTGGCCGCCGAACTGCGCCTTGCCGCCCAGCGGCTGCTGGGTGACGAGCGAGTACGGCCCCGTCGAGCGCGCGTGGATCTTGTCGTCCACGAGGTGGAGCAGCTTCAGGATGTACATGTGGCCGACGGTGACCTTCTGCTCGAAGGCCTCGCCGGTGCGCCCGTCGAAGAGCCGCACCTTGCCGGAGCACTTCCGGCCGGTCGGCCGCTTCTGATCGACCACGAACGTGATCGGCGAATCGGGGTTCTGCTTCGTCCACTCGATCAGCGCCTCGTCGACGTCGGCCTCGCTCGCGCCGTCGAAGACCGGGGTCGCGATCGGAGTCGGGTCCCCGTTGGTGCTCTCGCCGTTCTCGGCGAAGACGCCGTGCGCCGCGGCCCAGCCGAGATGGGTCTCGAGGATCTGGCCGATGTTCATCCGGCTCGGGACGCCGAGCGGGTTGAGCACGACGTCCGCGGGGCGGCCGTCCTCGAGGAACGGCATGTCCTCCTCGGGCACGATCTTCGCGATCACGCCCTTGTTGCCGTGCCGGCCGGCGAGCTTGTCGCCCTCGGCGATCTTGCGCTTCTTCGCCACGTAGACACGCACGAGCTCGTTGACGCCCGGTGAGAGGTCGTCGCCCGCATCGCGCGAGAACGTCTTGACGTCGATCACCTTGCCGCCTTCGCCGTGCGGGACCTTGAGCGACGTGTCGCGAACCTCGCGCGCCTTCTCCTTGAAGATCGCGCGGATCAACTTCTCCTCGGCCGTCAGCTCGGTCTCGCCCTTTGGCGTCACCTTGCCGACCAGCAGGTCGCCCGAGCCGACCTCGGCCCCGATGCGGACGATGCCACGCTCGTCGAGGTCCTTGAGCGACTCCTCCGAGCGGTTCGGGATGTCGCGCGTGATCTCCTCGTCGCCGAGCTTCGTCGAGCGCGCGTCGATCTCGTACTCGTGGATGTGGATCGAGGAGAGGACGTCCTCCTTGACCAACCGCTCCGAGATCACGATCGCGTCCTCGAAGTTGAAGCCCTCCCACGGCATGAATGCGACCAGCAGGTTCGCGCCGAGCGCGAGCTCACCCTGGTCGGTGGAGCTGCCGTCGGCGAGCACCTGGCCGCCGCGGACGCGCTCGCCCAGGCCGACGATCGGCTTCTGGTGGATGAGCGTGCCCTGGTTGGAGCGCATGAACTTCGTCAGCGGGTACTCGTGCTTGCCGTCCTTCGTGTCGACCACGATCCGCTCCGCGTCGACGTCCGCGACCGTCCCGGCCTCGTCCGCGATCACGACGTCACCCGTGTCGGTGGCCGCGCGGTACTCGAGGCCGGTGCCGACCAGCGGCGCCTGCGTGATCATCAGCGGCACCGCCTGGCGCTGCATGTTCGCGCCCATCAGCGCGCGGTTCGCGTCGTTGTGCTCGAGGAACGGGATCAGCGCGGTCGCGACCGAGACGATCTGCGCCGGGGCGACGTCCATGAATTCGACGTCCTTCGGGCGCGCGGTGACGGCCTCGCCCTCGCGGGAGCGGCAGAGCACCTGGTCGTCCAGGAAACGGCCGGTCTTCTCGTCCACCGGCGCGCTCGCCTGCGCGATCGTGTACTGCGCCTCCTCGGCGGCGTCGAGGTAGACGATCTCGTCGCTCACCTTGCCGTTCGTGACCTTCCGGTACGGCGTCTGCACGAAGCCGAACTCGGAGAC
>DASQWX010000156.1:0-9811 GCA_035640035.1 Gaiellaceae bacterium | reverse complement strand
CTCAAAAAGCGTGAGCTCGACGAAGGGACGCTCGTCGAGCTCGAACGCGGTCGCGAAAAGGGACGCGCGCGGTTCACCCCGAGCCGCGAGTTCGAGGAAACTCCCCTTCCCGCCGTGCGTGCCCCGAACGAGGCGGCATTCTGCCTTAGGCGGCTGGCGGTGCTAGTCGCAGCCGCGCACTAGCCGGGATTAGCGGTCGCGCGAATGAATCGCGCGACCTCTTAAGCGGCATCGCAACCGACGCCTCGGCTGCCTCAGGCTGCTGGCAGTGCTAGTCGCAGCGGCGCACTAGCCGAGCCGGCCGTCCGGCTGAACCTCGATCCCGGATTCGCGGAGACGCTCCCGCACGAGGAACTGGAACGTCGACCACGCGCCACGCCGTGCGTCGAACATGCGGTAGATCTGCCACTCGGTCAGCATCGAATCGTCCTTTTTCCGCGCCTCGGTCCAGTCGGCGAACCTTGGCAAGCGGCGGAGCTTCTTCGCCAGGCGCACGGCCTGCTCCAGCGCCCGTTCGAGCCGTTCCTCCCCCACCGGAACGTCGAAGCCGGCTTCGCGCAGCGCGTTCGTGAGCGAGCCGAACGTGTGCCAGTAGAGGGACTTCGAGGGAAGCTTGCCGCGGTGCTCGTCGATGTCGCGAGACGTCGGCACGCGGCCGAGCTCCTTCCCCAGGTCTTTCAAGAGCGCCAGGAGCTCCTCGCGCGTCGCAAAGCGGCGCGGGACGAGCCCTGCCCTCCGCTTGGCTCGATTCCAGCTGCCAAAGTGCTCGATGACCGTCTGCGGATGGACCGTCGTCTTCGGGTCCGACGAGAACTCGCGCATCGTCGGCGAGCGCCCGAGCCGCTCGGCGCACTGCGTCAGCTCGCCGAGGATCTGCTCGTCGGTGTAGCGCTTGCGGATTCCTGCCTGGAACTCGGCCAGCGCCTGGCGGTCGATGTCTGCAACCGCCCGGTACACGGGTTTCCGGGGCACTGCTGCAAATTAGAATAGAGCATTTGCACGGATGCGCAAGATTGCGCATACGTCCCTGAACTTTTCCAGCGGGAGGCGGTCAGTACAGTAAAGGGTCCTACAGTGCTCCGACTGCCGCGTGTTGCGCCGGCGCCGCGTCGATCTCCTCGACCGGCAGGATGCGCTCGAGCGCCGCCACGCAGCGAGGGCAAAACTGAGTCCCGGCAGCGCGCCGAAGCTCCTCGAGCGCCTCCGTCGCGGGTCGCGCGGCCCGGTAGATGCGCGTCGTGAGCATCGAGTCGAGCGCGTCGGCGACATGGATGATCCGTGCGCCGAGCGGGATCTCCTCCCCCTTTAGCCGGTCTGGATAACCCATGCCGTCGAACCGCTCGTGGTGGTGGCGGATCGCGGGCACGGCGTCGTTCAGGAAGCCAAGGCGATCGATGATGCGAGCGCCCTCGTCCGCGTGCTTCTGCATGAGCGACCACTCGGAGTCCGTGAGCGTCGCCGGCTTCAGCAGGATCGCGTCGGGGATCGCGAGCTTGCCGATGTCGTGGAAGAGCGCGGCGTGCCCGAGGAGGTCGAGCTCCGCCTGCGACAGCCCCAACTCGCGGCCGATCGCGAGCGCAAGCTGCTGGACGCGCCGGGAATGGCCGGCCGTGTACGCGTCGCGGGCGTCGACCGTCGCCGACAGCGACTCCATGGCCGCGGTCGAGCGCTCCTTGAGCAGCCGGTTCGCATACTCGAGCGACACGTTCTGCGTCTGGATGGTCTCGGCGGCTTCACGCAGCTTCTGCGCGCTCTTCTGCGTGTGCCGGAGGTACGCCTCCTGCGTCTTGCGCATCAGGAAGAGCGGCACCGCGAAGACGGCGAACGCCCACAGGTGCGCCGACTTGTAGCCGAGGAAGATCACGCCGGCGATGAAGCCGTAGACGAGGTAGTGGGGCGCCAGCCACGCGAACCGCTCCTGGAAGGCTCGCCACCAACGCTCGTGACCCTCCACCGCGGTGGCGAGGCTGACGAGGCCCATGTTGACGGCGAAGTACGCGAAGCCGGCGGCGACGCCGCCGACGACCGTCAGGATCCGCCCGGCGTCCCCGTCGGCGTGGATCGTATGCAGCGAGAAGGCGCCCACGGCCGCGAGAGAAGCCAGTGACAGCGCGCCGATGTTGAAGAGCACGTGGTGGAGCGACTGGCGCCTGGCGCTCCACTCGACCGCCGCGGTCGTGATTGCGAGGGCGAGCGCGGCCCGGGGCCCGAACAACGCAGCGCCGGCGAGCGCGCCGACGGCGCTGACAGAGATCGAGCCGAGGTCGAGCTCGAGCGCGAGCGCCTGGCCCGCACCGACCAGCGCGATGATCGCGATCATGCCCGCGAGGTCGTGGCTCCCGCCGAGGACAAGGCCGGCGATGCCGGCCGCGGTGCCCATCAAGCCTACGAGGCCGACAACGGCCGCGAGGCGCTTCGAGAGCGAGAAGAAGGCCGGTCCGTGAACTGCATGCGGCCGCGGATGGCGCCGCTCGTGCATCGGCTGCGTCTCGATCGGCCCCGGCAGCGGAACGACGTGGTCGCCGTCCTCCGGGACGGCAACCAGGGGCGCCGAGCGGGTCTCCGGGACGACGAGCGGCTCGAGGCTGGCGTCGAGGACGCGGTTTCGGCCCTGGAGCTTCGCCCGGTAGACCGCGAGGTCGGCCTGGTGGATCAGCTCGTTCGCGTCGGCCGCGTCGCGGGGGTATGCGGCGACCCCGATCGAGACCGTCGCGCGGATCGGATCGCTCGACGTCTCCACGTCGAATCGCTGCGCCGCGACGGCGCGCCGGATCCGCTCGGCGATCTCGAAAGCCTGCTCGGGTGGCGTTTCCGGCAGAAGGATCGCGAACTCCTCGCCGCCGAAGCGGGCGGGGACGTCGTAGTGACGCAGCTGGGCGCGGAACGTCTCCGCGATCCCCTTAAGGACGGCGTCACCCGCGAGGTGGCCGTAGGTGTTGTTGATCTCGCGTAGGAGGTCGAGGTCGGCCATGATCAGGGTCAGCGGCCGCTCGAACCGCTGAGCCCGCCCGAGCTCGTCCGCGAGCGTCGTCGCGAAGTAGCGCGCGTTGAAGAGACCGGTCTTCGGGTCGACACGAGCTTCCTCCTGCAGCTGAGGGACGCTCAGCGACCGGTGGATCAGGAGCAGCGGCGCGACCGCGAACGGCATCAGCCACGGATTGAGATCCCAGAACGTCCCGATCCCGACGCCGAGAGCCGCGAGGACGAGGTCGGTCGAGAGGCTCTCGAACGAGAAGATTCCGAGCTCCTTGATCGAGTGGCTGTAGAAGAAGTGCAGCATCGGCGCGAGCACCGAGTGGTTGACGGCGACGAAGACTGCCGAGGCCGCAAGACCTCCCAACGCGAGCCGGAGGTTGTGGCTCGCGATCAACCCGCTGGCCCCGAGCGTGGCGTGGAACGTGCCCCACGCTGCAAGCATCGAGAGCGTGTAGTTGCAGATGTTGAACGTCTGGCTGTACCACGCGTTCCGGTTCTTCAGCCATTCCGGGACGTGCTGGACGAGGCCCATCAGGGCAACGAGCTCCGGCGGGAGCAGCATCACCGCCGGGATCAGGAAGACGATCGTCGTGTGGTACGACTGGTTCCGCGGCGTGCGCACGACGAAGAGCTGGGCGATCGCGGCGGCCGAGCCGAGGGCGATGAACGTCAACCAGCCGTCGTCGGTCCCGACCCGAAGATGCGTCAGCACCGGGATCGAGATGCCCGTCGCGAGCGTCGCGATGACGAAGAAGTAGATCGTCGCCCGGATTGGAAGCTTCTTGCCGGGCTCGTGCTCGCCGACGGAGCCTGGAACCTCGGGCAGGGTGATGTCCCCGGGGACCGCGCTCATCGTGTCCTCTCGGGCAGGCGCGAGCACTCCTCGAGGGATCGCCCAAGCGAGTTCGGCTCAGTGCTCATGCCGTTTGCCGTCTCCTTTCCGCCCGTCGGCGGTGCCGCGCTTGCAGAAGCCGGCGTGCCGTGCACGACTACGCCGCGAATCGATCACTACTCGGCAAGCTACGGGCCCTCGAATGAGGGGACATCCCCCTTTTTCGGGAGGCGCCGAAGATCCCCCGAACGGGGGACGGACCCCGACCGGCTCGCTCTCCCCCATTCCAGTGCTTTGCACGATCGCTCCGATACCGTCTCGGCCCGTGCGAACTCGCTTCCCCTTGCCGTTGGAGATCCTCCTCGCGCGCGCCGCCGGGAACCTCTCGCGCCTCGCCCGTACGGGTGGCGGCACGACGGTCCCCGGCAAGCTCCTCTGGAAGCTCGATCCCCGCGCGGTCGACGAGCTCGCCCGCAGACTCCCGCTCGGCTCGGCGCTCGTCTCGGCGACCAACGGCAAGACGACGACCGCGGCGATGGCGGCCCGGATTCTCCGCGGCAAGGTCACGCTCGCGCACAACAGCTCAGGCGCCAATCTCGTCTCCGGAGTCGCCTCCACGCTCCTGGCCGCCCGCGACGCAGAGCTCGGACTGTTCGAGGTCGACGAAGCCGCGCTCCCGGAGGTCATCCTCCGGCTTCGGCCGCGGGCCGTCTGTCTCGGCAACCTCTTTCGCGACCAGCTCGACCGCTACGGCGAGCTCGAGCTCGTCGCGGAACGGTGGCGGGCGGCCGTACGCGAGCTCCCCGGCGATGCCGCGCTCGTCGTCAACGGCGACGATCCCCAGGTCGGCGACCTCGCCCGTGAGCGCGAAAAGCCTCACCGCACGATCTTCGGCGTCGATGACCCCCGCCACGCCCACGGGGAGCTCCAGCATGCGGCCGACTCGAAATGGTGCGTCCGCTGCGGCACCGCCTACGAGTACGCGGCTGCCTACATCGGACACCTCGGGGACTATCGCTGCCCCTTGTGCGGACACGCCCGGCCGCCGCTCGATGTCGTCGCGCGCGAGATCGAGCTGGACGGGATCGAGCGCGTGTCGTTCGAGCTCTTCGTGCCCGAAGGATCGCGACCCGTTCGACTTCGGGTGCCCGGCCTCTACAACGTCTACAACGCGCTGGCGGCAGCGTCGCTCGCCCGCGCGCTGGGAGCGTCGCTCGACGAGGTGTGCGACGGGCTCGAGGCGTTCAGCGCCGCGTTCGGACGCTTCGAGCGAATCGATCTCGAGGGCAAGTCGCTTCTCGTGCTCTTGATCAAGAATCCCGCCGGGGCGAACGAGGCGATCCGAACGCTCCTGGCCGGCGAGGCGCCGTCGCTCGTCCTCGTCGCGCTCAACGACGCGACCGCGGACGGGAAGGATGTCTCGTGGATCTGGGACGTCGACTTCGAGCCCCTCCTTCCGACGCTCGAGCGCCTTGTCGCGACCGGCGACCGCGCGGCCGAGCTTGCTCTTCGTTTCAAGTACGCCGGCCTCGACGAGCGAGCAATCGAGGTCGTCCCGCGGCTCGAGGCCGCTCTCGACCGCGGCCTGGAGTTGACCGCGGCCGGCGGGCAGCTCGTCGCCCTTCCGACCTACACGGCCATGCTCGCGCTACGCGACGTCGTCGCGAGGCGCGGCTACGTGCGGCCTTACTGGCAGGCGGCCTAAGAAAGAGGAGAGCCCGGGGCGGTGAGGCCCCGGGCTCTTGATGGCAAGCGAACGAGGAGTCCGCTAGGGGAGCGTGGACGTCGCAGTCGCTGTCGGAGCCGAGCCGACGAGGTCGGCGGGCAGCTGCAGGTCCGGATCTGCCGCAGCCTGGGCCAGGTCGGTTGAGTCGACGTAGGTATCCGTAGCGTCGCCGACCCCGTCTCCTTCTGCGCCGTCCTCGTAGGAAACATCGCTCCAGGAGATGTCTGCCCACGAGACGGCCGCCGTGCTAAGGCTGTCCTCCCAGCTCACGTCGCTCCAGGAGATGTCAGCCCAGGAAACGGCCGCAAGCGAGGAGTCGCCCCACGAGACGTCTCCCCAGGAGACGGCGTCCCAAGAGACGTTTGCCTTCGCTGTGTCCTCCCAGCTGACCGCGTTGAAGACCGGGAGATTCCCGCCCGCGGGGTCAGCCGCGAGGAACTGCTCGAGCGCCTTGTTCGGGTTCGGAGCGCTCGTAGCCAACACGGACTTGACGGCGTTCACCTCGCCGAGCCCGAGGGAGCCCGCGACAGCCGATGGAGTCGGCCGCGCCGTCGCCATCAGCGCCCCCTTGACCTGATCCGGGCCCCAACTCGGATTGCGGGCCAGTAGCTGCGCCGCGACTCCGGACACGATCGGCGCCGCAAACGACGTTCCCGAAAGCTGGATGTACCCAGGCGAGACGACGTTTGCGGCCTTCTGCACGGCCAGCGTCGAGCTCATCGGGATCGGGCCGACCATGTAGCGCCCGTCGGCCGCGACCTCCGGCTTCTCGAAGCCGTCGTTCGTGTAGCCGTAGGCCGACCAGGACGGGGCCGTGTCGTTGTTCGGACTCGGATTTCCGTCCATGTCGGCGGCGCCGACGGTGATCACGAACGGGTCGTTGCCCGGCGCATAGAGGACGCCGCTAGGCCCGTTCGGAAGCCCGTAGTTTCCGGCGGCGGCAACGACCGTGACGCCGGCGAACCAGAGCTTCTCGACCGCCTTGTCGAGCGGATCCTGCGTGAAGCTGCTCGAGTTCGTGGCGTGCAGCGAGAAGTTCGCGACCTTGATGTTGTACTTGTCCTTGTTCGCGAGGATCCACTGCGCAGCCGCGATCACGTCGCTCGTCCGCGCCGTGCCCGTGTCGTCCATGACGTCCAGCGAGAGGATGTTCGACTTCGGAGAGGCGCCTGCGTAGCCCGGCGCCTGGCCCGCCGCGATTCCGGCGACGAACGTGCCGTGACCGCGGCCGTCACCCGGAGAGTTGTTGGGCAACGTCGTCAGGTTCACCTGCTGGATCACACGACCACCGAAGTCGGCCACCTTCGACGCGTCCACGCCGGAATCGACGATCGCGATCGTCGGTGCTGTGAGATCGGATTGCGTCTTGCTGGAGTTCGCAACCGGTGCGTTCCAGACTTTCTCGATTCCCGTGTTCGTCGCCCAGAGCTGCTTGGACGAATACGAGCCGGTCGGATGCGCCGGCGCGTCGGGCGTGATCGTCAGGCCAGGGATCTTCGCGAGCTGGGCCAGCCGGTTCGCCTTCAGCGTGAGCGCGACGCCGTCGATGAGCCCGAGCTTTCGATCGACGCTTCCGAGCGTCAGATCGAGGATCCGGCTCTTCGGCAGGTCGCCCGTGTTCGAGGTCAAGATCACGTGAACGAACTTGTCCGGGTGCTTGCTCGCCTGAACGAGCATTCCCGGCGACATGTAGGTCTGCTGGCTCGGATCAGGCGTGCTGTCCTTGCCGCCTGCGCTCGCCGCCAGGGGGATTCCAAGCACGAGCACGGCCGCCATCATCGTGACGAGGCCGCGTCCACCTTTCCCCCAGAGCGCATTCGAGCGCGAGTCATCGTTGTTCCCCGTGCCCCAGAGCGCACTCGAGCGGCTCTGACCACGCGGACCTCCGTTCCTCAGCATTGCCATCCTTCCTCTTGTTTCACCCGCCAACGGCGGGGCCGCATTTACCGCAAACTGGGCGGAAGGTATTTGGCGTACTCGCCGGGAACATCCCCCTCCTGGGTGAGGGCCGCTCCGGTTCCCTCGATGGAGTGATCAAGCCGAGCCGCTAGCGTTCGCCTACGTGGAGCGCCTCGTCGCCGGCCATCTGTTCCCGGATTACCTGAACATCTACGCCGACCGGGGCAACATCGCGGTCCTCACCCGACGCGCCGCCTGGCGGGGGTACGAGCTCGAGGTGCGGGCGCTCGGCGCGGGCGCTGAGATCCGGCCCGGCGAGCACGATCTCTTCTACGTCGGCGGGGGCCAGGACCGGGAGCAGGCCTTGATCGCGCCGGAGCTCGCGGCGCTCGGCCCCGCGCTTCACGAGGCGTTCGCGGGCGGCGCCGCCTTTCTCGCCGTCTGCGGCGGCTACCAGCTTCTCGGCCGCTTCTACCGCGACCAGAGCGGGGACGAGCTGCCGGGCATCGGGTTGCTGCCGCTGCACACGGTCGCGGGCTCGCGGCGGATGATCGGGGACGTGCTGCTCGAATGCGAGCTAGAGCCCGGAGTACGCCGGACGCTCGCCGGCTTCGAGAACCACGCCGGCCGCACGATGCTCGACGCCGGCGCCGAACCCCTCGGCCGCGTGATCGCCGGCTTCGGCAACGACGGCGAGAGCGGCTTCGAAGGCTGCCGTGTCGGCCGAGCAATCGGCACCTACCTGCACGGTCCGCTCCTGCCGCGGAATCCCTGGCTGGCCGATTGGCTATTGGCGCAGGCGGTCGCGCACAGAACCGGCGAACTGCCGACGTTCGAGCCGCTCCCGGACGACCTCGAGCGACGGGCCCACGATGTCTCTGCCCGGCGCGCCGAAGCCCGAGGCGGTCGGCGCTAACGGGCCCACAGGGCGCCGAGGTAAACCGCGGGATCGCCGGAGCGCCAGCGCTGGACGAAGCGCTGGATCGGGGGATGCAGGACGACGTCGTCGAGCTCGTCGACTCCGAAGAGCCGGTGTCCGCGGACCGCGGCATCCCGCGAGGTCACCGCCTCCAACGAGCGACCGCCGAGGTCGCCCGCGAAGATGATGTGCACGACATGCTTAGCCGCGAAGCTCTGCACGGGCGAGATCGAGTCGACGATCGCCACGGGTCCCTCGACCGCGACCTCCTCATCGATACCGAGCTCCTCCCAGAGCTCACGCCGGAGAGCGTCGACGAGGCTCTCACCCGTGTTGACGCCCCCGCCCGGGAGCAGCCAGTACTCCTTCCCCGGCTTCTCGTGCCGGCAGAGGAGGACGCGGTCGTTCCAGCGCAGGAGCGCCGAGACGCGGATCCGCGGTTCCGAGGTCACCTCACCGCGCGCGCGACGATCCGAAGCCGCGGACGCCGCGCTCGCTCTCGGGCAGCTCGTCGGTCTCGACCAGCTCGAGCTCCGGGACCGGTAGGACGACCAGCTGAGCGATTCGCATCCCCGGCTCGACGACGAACGGCTCGGTGCGGTCCGTATTGAGCAGCACCACCCGAACCTCCCCGCGGTAGCCCGAGTCGATCAGCCCCGGAGCATTGACGACCGAGATGCCGTGCCGGGCCGCGAGCCCGGAACGAGGTTGGACGAATCCTGCGTAGCCGTCCGGGATCGCGACCGCGAGACCGGTGGCGACGACTGCGCGCTCGCCCGGCCCGAGCTCGGCGCGCTCGCACGCCGCCAGGTCGAGCCCGGCGTCGCCCGCGTACGCGCGCTCGGGCACGACCGCGTCGTCGCGGAGGCGCTGGATCGCCAGCTCGATCACTTGACCGAACGCGCGGGCTCCTCGCGCGCGTCGGCCAGCAGGTACGACGAGAACCGGGGAAGCTCGCGGCGCGGGAGGTGCGCCCGCACGAAGACGCCGTCCGGCTGATCGACGCGCTCCTGGATCGGCGCGCCGAGCGCATAGAGCTCCGCCAGGCGCGATCCTTCCTCGTAGGGCAGCAGCAGCCGCACGCTCTCGAAGCGCTCGCCGAAGAACGTCGCCAGGCGCTCTCGGAGCGCGTCGAGCGAGTCTCCGGTCTCGGCCGAAACCTGGAGGGCATCGGGATAACGGTTCGCAAGCCGGCGCCGCCGCAGAGGGTCGACCAGATCGATCTTGTTGAGCACGAGCTCGACCGGGGCATCCGTGGCGCCGATCTCGACGAGAACCTCGTCCACCGCAGCGATCATCTCGTCAAGCTCCTCGTCGAGAGCGGACGCATCGGCGACGTGGAGCACGAGGTCGGCGACCAGCGTCTCTTCGAGCGTGGCCGCGAACCCCTCGACCAGCTGGTGCGGGAGGCGACGGATGAAGCCGACCGTGTCGGTCAGCAAATATTTCCGGCCGTCGA
>DASQWX010000155.1:0-3489 GCA_035640035.1 Gaiellaceae bacterium | reverse complement strand
TGGATCACCAGCTCGATCTTCCGGCGCAGGCGCGTGCTGGCGGTCTCCGTCTGCGTGGCCACGCTAGACGATCTGGGCGATTTCCTTGTCGGAAGCGCCGATTCCCTTCAACTTGTCCCTCACGCGCGCGACGACGGCGAGCTCCTCCTCGGAGAAGCTCTCAAGCTCGGATAGGACCTCCTGCGATGTGTCGCTCGTGTCCCCCAGGTGCTTCTTCACCTTGTCGGACGGTTCCTGCTGCACGTCGTCTCCTTTCAGTCGACGACGCCGACTATCCACTCTCCCGGTCGAGGTTGTCAAGCCGGTGGATCCGAGCAACACTGCCCTCTGCGGCCGTGATCCAGAGGGGACGATTGGGGCCGCGACCTGAGGCAAGGGCGCGTGAGCTGAACACGGAGACATCGATCTGTTCGGCCTGCGGGGCCGAAAACGCGGCTGGATCCCCGTACTGCCGGTCCTGCGGCTCAGTGCTGGCCTCGCAGGCTCCTGCGCCTGCCGAGACCCGCAAGATCGTCACCGTCGTCTTTACGGACCTCGAAGGCTCAACCGCCCTGGGGGAAGAGCTCGATCCCGAGTCGCTCCGCCAGCTCATGACCCGGTACTTCCAGGAAATGAGCGCCGTGCTCCAGCGCTATGGAGGTACCAGCGAGAAGTTCATCGGCGACGCGATCATGGCCGTCTTCGGCGTCCCGCGCCTGCACGAGGACGACGCCCTCCGCGCGCTCCAGGCGACCATGGCGATGCGTGAGGTTCTGCGCGGGCTCAACGTCGACTTCGAACGCAAGTGGGGCGTCAAGATCGTCACCAGGACCGGCGTGAACACTGGGGAGGTCATCGCCGGTGACCCGAGCCGCGGCGAATCGTTCGTCGTCGGCGATGCCGTCAACATCGCTGCTCGCCTGGAGCAGGCAGCCGGGCCCGGGGAAATTCTGATCGGCGTGGCGACCTACCGGATGGTCCGCGACGTCGCCACGGCGGAGCCGATCACTCCGGTCCGCGCGAAGGGAAAGCAGGAGCCGCTGGCCGCCTGGAAGCTCATCGACGTACCGACCACGCCGCTCAGCGCTCGCCGGCTCGACTCTCCGCTGATCGGGCGGGAGCAGGAACGGGAGTTTCTTGAACAGGTCTTCCAAAGAACGATCGAGGCTCGATCCTGCGAGCTCGTCACGGTGCTCGGGCCTGCGGGTGTCGGAAAATCCCGGCTGACGCATGAGTTCCTTCCACGGCTTGGGGACACCACCACGACAGTGGTCGCCGGCCGGTGTCTGCCGTACGGCGAGGGGATCACGTTCTGGCCGATTGTCGAGGTGCTGCGGGACGCGGCCGCGATCGGCGATGCGGACACCGCCGCGGAGGCTCGTCTGAAGATCCGACGCCTGCTCACTGGTCCCGACGCCGCGCTCGCCGACGAGCGCTTGGCCGCGCTCCTGGGCGCAGCCGCGGTGACTCCGGGCGTGCAGGAGACGTTCTGGGCGGTGCGGAGGCTGCTGGAGGAGCTAAGCGCGGCTCAGCCGCTCGTCGTAGTCTTCGACGACATCCACTGGGCGGAGCCCACGTTCCTCGACCTGCTCGAGTACCTCGTGAACTGGCTTCGCGGCCGCCCCGTGATGATCGTCTGCCTTGCCCGGCCCGAGCTCTTCGAGGTGCGCGGCGGCTGGATGGCCGGGACGGCGAACGCGTCGCTAATCACGCTTCGCACGTTGACCAATGCCCAGATGTCGGGGCTGATCCAGAACTTGCTCGGTGGCTCGCAGCTGGCGGAAGAGGCGCGGACACGCATCGCGGAGGCCGCCGAGGGGAACCCACTCTTCGTCGAGGAGACGCTCAAGATGCTCGTCGACGACGACCTGCTCCGGCCGGTGGGCGATATGTGGGTCGTGAGCGGGGACCTCTCCAACCTGACGATCCCGCCCACCATCCAAGCGTTGTTGACGGCGCGTCTCGACAGGCTCGCCGACGAGGAACGCGCGGTGATCGAACGCGCGTCCGTCATCGGACGTATGTTCTACTGGGGTGCCGTGACCGAGCTGTCGCCGCCGCAGCAGAGGCCTCGCGTCGGCAGCCATCTCCACTCGCTGACGAGGAAGGAGTTGATCCGTCCCGATCGCTCCGACCTGCGCGAAGAGGACGCCTTTCGGTTCACGCACATCCTCATCGGCGACGCGGCCTATCGCGGCCTGCCGAAGAGCATCCGGGCCGACTTGCATGAGCGCTTCGCTGACTGGCTCGAGGCCAAGGCCCGCGACCGCGTCGGAGAGTACGAGGAGATCGTCGGCTACCACCTCGAACAGGCATATCGGTCGCTGGCTGAACTCGGCCCTGTCAACGAACCTCTCGAATCGCTCGGTCGACGGGCTGCCCTGCCGTTGGCATCCGCGGGACGGCGTGCGTTCGCGCGAGGGGACATGCCGGCCGCGGTGAACCTGCTGTCGAGAGCGGTCTCGCTCAGTCCGACGGACGACCCGGTGCGTCTCGAGCTTCTGCCGGACTTGGCGTTCGCGCTCGTCGAGACGGGGGATTTCGCACGGGCGCAGGAGGTCGTCATCGAGACGAGCGAACGGGCGAACGCGTCCGTCGATCGCCGTCTCCAGGCGCAAGCGCTTCTCCTACGCCTCTGGGTCGAGCTGTTCACCGATCCTGAGGGATGGGCCGAGAAGGCGCAGCGCGAGGCGAAGCGAGCTATCTCGATGTTCCAGGAACAGGGTGACGAGCGCGGACTTGCAAAGGCGTGGTCGCTGCTCGGCCTGTTCCATCTGATGACGTGCGAGTTCGCCGCGTCGGAAGACGCGTGGGAGAACGCGGCCGCACACGCCGACCGGGCCGGTGAGCATCGAGAGAGGCTCGAGTTCCTTTCCTGGGTGCCGCTCGTCGTGTGGGGAGGCCCGACGCCCGTCGAAGAGGCGATCCCTCGTTGCCAGGACGTGCTCGAGCGGGCCGCCGGCGACCGCAAAGCGATGTCCACGGCGCTCTTCACGCGGGGCAAATTCGAAGCGATGCGCGGCCGATTCGACGACGGCCGCGGGCTCATCGCGCAGGCGAGAGCGATGCTCGACGACGTCGCACTGACGGTATGGATGGCGGGGCCGCTCACCCAGATGGCGGCATGGATCGAGCTGCTCGCGGGAGACGCGGCCGCCGCGGAGCGGCAGCTCCGCTGGGGTGTGGACACGCTGAAGCAGATCGGAGAGCTGTCTTGGCTCTCGACGGTAGCGGGCATCCTCGCCGAGGCGCTCTACGCACAGGGCCGCGACGAAGAAGCCGAGGAGTTCATTCAGGTAAGCGCCGAGACGGCCGGAAGCGACGACGCGTACTCGCAGGGACTCCTGCGAAGCGTGAGGGCAAAGATCCTCGCGCGGCGAGGCGAGGCGGACGAGGCGGAGCGGCTCGGTCGTGAGGCGGTCGAGATCTCCGAAGCGACCGACTTCCTCTTTCTTCAAGCGTTCACGCTCGCTAGTCTCGGCGAAGCGCTGCTGCTCGTCGGCCGGCGCG
>DASQWX010000154.1:0-2718 GCA_035640035.1 Gaiellaceae bacterium | reverse complement strand
GCGCTACGTCGTCGGCGGCGCCTGCGTGACCGAAGAGACCTTCCCCGGCTTCAAGGTCTCGACCGCCGCCTACGTCAACAGCCTCTTCCATACCCCGATCGTCCGCGACCTGAAGCTGGCGGCTTACGGCTACGAGGTTCTTGCCCGAGACCCCTCGTCGTTCACGCCGCTGCCCGACGGGCGCTCGCTGATAATGGGGCCGAACGCCGAGCTGACGCGTAAGGAGATCGCCAAGTTCAGCGTGCGCGACGCCGAGCGTTATCCGCGGTACGAGGAGATGCTCGAGCGGGTCGCGGCTCTGGTCGAGCCTACCCTCACGATGGCGCCGCCCGATCCGCTCAGGCCGCGCCTGGGCGACATCAGGACGCTGCTCTCGCTGGGGCGCTCCTTCAGGCGGCTCGGCAACGGGGCCGGCGAGGCAGTTGAGATCCTCACCGGTGCCGCCCGTCCGATCCTCGATCGCTGGTTCGAGTCCGAGGAGCTGAAGGGGACGCTGGCGACCGACGCGATCATCGGCGCGATGGCAAGTCCATCGATGCCGGGCACCGCCTACGTGCTCTTCCACCACGTCATGGGTGAGGCCGGCGGGGCGCGAGGAGTCTGGGGGTACATGCGTGGCGGCATGGGCGGCGTCACGCAGGCCTTGGCGGCGGCCGCCCGCGACCTCGGCGCGGACATCCGCTGCAATGCCGAGGTCGAACGCATCCTTGTGCGCGACGGCCGAGCCGTCGGCGTGGCGCTGACCGGCGGCGACGAGTTCAACGCCCCGATCGTGGCCAGCAATGCCGACGCCCGGGTGACCTTCCTGCACCTGCTCGAACGGTATGCGCTGCCGGATGAGTTCGTGGGCGACGTCGAGCGGATCAGCTATACCAGCGCCTCGCTGAAGATCAACGTGGCCCTGGCCGAGCTGCCCGACTTTCGGGCGCTCCCGGGTACGGCGCCTGGGCCCCAGCATCGCGGCACCATCCACATATGCCCGGACCAGGATTACATCGAGCGCGCCTTCGACGACGCCAAGTACGGCCGGCCCTCGGCGGAGCCCGTGCTCGAGTGCACGATTCCCTCGGCGGTGGACCCCACGGTCGCGCCCCCGGGCCGTCATCTGATGTCGATGTTCGTGCAGTACGCGCCGTACGAGCTACGCGACGGGTCCTGGGACGATCAACGCGAGGCCTTCGCCGATCGCTGTTTCGACGTGCTCGACGAATACGCACCCAATTTCAAGCGCTCGGTCATCGACCGCCAGGTGCTGACGCCGCTCGACCTCGAGCGCGTCTTCAACCTCACCGGCGGCAACATCTTCCAGGGCGCGATGACCCCCGGTCAGCTGTTCGCCTTTCGTCCGGTGCCCGGCTACGCGCGTTACCGAACCCCGCTCAAGGGCCTCTACCTGTGCGGGGCCGCGGCCCATCCCGGCGGCGGTGTGATGGGCACGCCCGGCTTCAATGCAGCACGCGAGATCCTGGGTCAGCGTCGCTTACGCGCGCGCCGGGGAAACCGCCGTACAACGACCCACGTGTCCGCGTAGGCAAAAGTCGCACCACGTTGCGCAGCATCGCCCCCAGCGCACGTAGCCGCGGGCCCGAGCCTCTCGCCGCGTCACCCGCTTGAAGCCGTCGCGCCTCGCGCAGCAGTTCATCCTCTCGCAGTTTTCCGAGCATGCGGTAGGTCTCGATCACTTCCGACGTCCTTCTGGCCTTTCGCGCGCCGAGCTCTCGAGATAGACGGCCCGCTGGATTCGGCCGAGCGCTAGGTCGGCCCGGCGGCTAGCCTCGGCGACCTCGTCGGCGCAGCGAGCCTCGTAGAAGCAGAACCAAAGCTCGTCCTCGGGCAGGAAGAACGAGCGCAAGAACCGGACCGGCGCTCCCTCGCGCCGCATCTGCCTCACGGCGGCGCGGGCGCGGGCGGCCGCAGCACGCGGGCCGTCCGCGCGCGTCCGGGGCAAGTAAGCCTCGGCGAGGTACGTCTCGACGTCGCCCACGCCCGCGCCAACCTCAGTCCGCGCTGCTCGGCATCAACTGCACCGTGCCGACGAACGTGAGCGGGTCGAACCCAACGAGGCGACCCTCCTCATGCACTCGAGCGCCCGCGAGCCAGCCGTCGACGACAGCGCCGTTCAGGACCGTCTTCCCGGTACTGAAGTTGAAGCTGCCGTCAAGCACGGCAGTCAGCGATCGCCCCGGAAGCGCCACCTGCACCGTCGCCGTGAAGTGTTGGACGTCCCCGGTGACTGACGAGTTCGACAGCTGCATGTCGATGCTGCCGCCGTCGCACGCCGTGCCGACGTAGTGGCCCGGCCCGACCCAGTGCTTCTCGAACGGGATCACGATCACGGCATTCGACGCCGCCGCGGTCCGTGTCGAGGCCACGAATGCCCCGACCGCAAGCAGCGCTATGAGTGACATCCTCATCTCTCTCCTCCTCTCGAGCCCGTGCTCATCGACTCGAAGGTACGAGCGCCCCGAGTTGCTCGATAGGTGGAAAACCCCTGAGTTTGAGCGAGGACCGCCTCTACTTCGAAGAGGCGGCGAGGCGGCGAGCGAGCTCGGTTCGCGAGCGGACGCCGAGCTTCGTATACACCCGAGACAGCGTGCCTTCGACGGTCCGGGGTGTCACGTACAGCGCCGCCGCCACTTCTCTGTTCGTGCGTCCCTCGGCGACGAGTTCCGCCACGCGGCGCTCCGTCGGCGTAAGGTCGCCCTTCGAGGGAGCGCG
>DASQWX010000153.1:0-5342 GCA_035640035.1 Gaiellaceae bacterium | reverse complement strand
AGCTCGCCGAGAATTACGGGCTCGAGAAGATCAAGACGATCGGCGACTGTTACATGGTCGCCGCGGGAGTCCCTTCCCCACGACCCGACCATGCCCGCGCGCTCGCCCTGATGGCGCTGGACATGCAGAGAGCGATGCGCTCGGTCGACGCCGAGGTTGGGCAGCTCGGGCTCGAGCTGCGCGTCGGGATCAATTCAGGGCCGGTCGTGGCCGGCGTGATCGGCAGGAAGCGATTTCTATACGACCTCTGGGGCGACGCCGTGAACACGGCGAGCCGCATGGAATCCCACGGGACCTCGGGGCGGATCCAGATTACCCGGGCGACGAAAGATCTACTCGAGGACGAGTTCGTCTGCGAGCCGAGAGGGACGATCCCTATCAAGGGCAAAGGTGAGATCGAGGTCTGGTACCTCGTCGGTCGACGAGCCGTCGAGCCGCATGTCCGGGAGCCGGTCCAGCCGCCAGAGGTCGTACCGGGGTCCTGATCCCGGCCACGACCCGGGGACACCGAACACCGAGATGCCTGTCACGGCGGTGCAGATGGGGCTGAGCGAGCAGGACGGCACGACGCGAATGGAGCTGCGCTTCGTCTTCGAGTCACGCGAGCACATGGAGCAGCTCGAGCGTTGGGGCGCGTTCGACGTGTTTCCGCAGTCGGTCGGTCAGATGGACGCCGTCCTCGCCACCAGCCCCTTGTAAGCGACCCGACAACCGAGCCCAGGAGGTTTCGCGTGCGCAAGATCAAGTCGTACTTCTTCATCTCGCTCGACGGCGTCGTGGAGTCGTCGGACAAGTGGCACTTCCCGTATTTCGATGACGAGATGGGGACCGCTGTCGGCGCCGGTTTCGCTACCGCCGATGCGTTGCTCATGGGTCGCGTCCTCTACGAGGAGTGGGCCGCGTACTGGCCCGAGCACGCCGACGAGCCCTTCGGCGACGTCATGAACTCGATCAAGAAGTACGTCGTCTCCCACAGCCCGCAGGCGGCCGAGTGGCAGAACTCGGAGATCGTCAGCGGCGACGTCGCCGGGAAGCTGGCCAAGATCAAGGGCGGGGAAGGTGGCGACATCACCATGTCCGGCAGCGCTACCACGGTCCGCTGGCTGCTACGCGAGGGCTTCCTCGACGAGCTCAACCTGCTCGTCCACCCGATCGTGGTCGGCAACGGCCTCGCCCGGCTCTTCCCACCCGACGAGCCGCGCCTCGTGCTCGAGCTAATGAGCGCAGTGACTTTCAAGTCCGGCGTGCTGAACCTCAGTTACGCCCCGGCCAGGGAGTCGACGGACGGTGAGTGACGCCAGCACGCTCGGCACAAACGCGGTGAGAGGAGAGACGGCCGGGGTGCCGTTCGTCGCGCTCCCGCCGGAGCGAGCTCGCGTCGATGCGTCGACAGTGATTGTCTGGCACATGCACGACCCGCCGCGCAGCGAGACGGCGATGGCAGCGGCGCTGCCGCTACGAGGCGTCGGTGCCTGGCGCGTTTATCTCGGCCTGCCGCTGAGCGGCAGCCGCCTACCCGACGGCGGTCTCGACGGCTTCTTCGCCCTCGGCTACAAAGACGCGGTGTTGAACCTGTACGCGCCGACTGTGCGACAGGCAGTCGACGAGTTTCCGACCGCGCTCGCCGAGCTGCACCGGCGGAACGGTCTCGCCGACGGTCCGATCGCGGTCGTCGGCGCTTCGATCGGAGCCCTCGTCGCACTCAGCGTGGTCGCTGCCGGAGAGCTGCCATTGTCGGCGGTCGCGCTGGTCAGCCCGGCGCTGCGCTTGACCAGTGTCGTTGCGGCGAACGAGCGGCGTTTCGGCGTCACCTATCCGTGGAGCGACGACGCGCGCGCCGTCGCCTCGGAGCTCGACTTCGTCGCTCGCGCCGCAGAGCTGGCGCGCCACGGCGCCCCGACCTTACTCGTCGTCGGCGGCGAGGACGACCACGAAGGGATCGTGCGCCCGGCGGAGGAGCTGGTTGCTGCGCTCGTTCACGAAGGTGTCGAGGCAACGCTCGTGCGCATCCCCGAGATGGCCCACGCAATAGCCGACGAACCCGGGCTGGAGCCGGCGCCGCAGAGCGCGACCGCCGCCGCCGTCGACGACGTCGTCGCGCGCTGGTTGAGAGAGCGGCTTGCCAAAGGAGGAGTGGATGCCGACTCCGGCAGCGAATGACGCGGTGGTGCTCCGCGTGTGCCGTTGACCGTAACGGCATTGGGCGCTACTAATCCTTGTGTCCTTGAGACCGCCGCCGCTTTCCCGCCGTCTCCTCCTGCTGGTCGTGCTCTTCGGCGCGGCGGCATGGACGCCGAACGCGTTCGCAGCCGACCTCATGGTCTCGGTCTCGCGGCCTGTCGTGCACGTTCGAACTATCAAACTGCCGCTTTCCGCCACGAACGTGGCTGTGCACTGGCGAGGCAGTGCGACGGCGCGTCTTCGCATCGCCTTCAGCCGTGATGGACACCGGTTCGGAAGGCCTCGTCATGTTCTCGTGGACGAGGTGGGCGAGGGCGCACGCGTCGGGGAGACCTATGGCGCCGTCATGCGTGCCCGGGGGGCGCGCCTCGTTCGCATCTGGTCCGATCCTCCGCTGCGACGAGTCACAGTCGTCGCCTTTCGTGATCGCGGTCCGTCGCTCGCGTGGCCGCGCCCTCAGAGCGGATTGCGGCTCAACACAGCAGCGACGACGACCACGTCGGGCGTCGCCCAGCCGAGCGTCATTCCGCGCTCCGGCTGGGGTGCGGATGAGTCGTTGCGCTTCGACGCCACCGGAAAGGAGGTCTGGCCGCCGGCGTTCTATCCGATCCAGAAAGTGATCGTCCATCACACGGCGACCCAGAACAACGATCCGGATCCGGCGGCGACGATCCGGTCGATCTACCAGTACCACGCTGTCACGCAGGGCTGGGGCGACATTGGCTACAACTTCTTGATCGACGAGTCGGGCCGGATTTACGAGGGCCGCTACTCGCGACCATACGCTCCCGGCGAGTCGCCGACAGGTGAGGACTCGGGCGGGAACGGCGTTACGGCAGCACACACGCAGGGGTACAACTCGGGGACGGTCGGCATCGCGCTCCTCGGCACTCTGACGAACCAGGACGCGACGCCCGCAGCGCGCAACGCACTCGAGCAGCTGATTGCCTGGATCGACGACTCGCACGGCATTGATCCCAAGGGAAGCGAGCTCTATACGAATCCCGTTAGCGGCACGCAGGCGACATTCCCGAACATTGCGGGGCATCGCGATCTCGCAGCGACGGAGTGCCCAGGCGGGGCCTTCTACGCGACGCTGCCCACGATCCGTTCCGATGTCGCGGCCCTGATCGCGGCAGCGCAACCAGGCTTCTCGGTCGCTGCGGCTCCCCCATCGCAGAGTGTCGTCCAGGGCGGGAGCGCCGACTACTCGGTCACTGTCAGCCGAACGGGCGGCTTCAGCGATCCCGTCACGCTCTCCGTCACGGGCGTCCCGGCCGGGACGACGGCAACGTTTGCGCCGAACCCAGCGGACTCCTCGACGCTCGCCCTGGCGACGAGTTCCACCACTCCCGCAGGCAGCTATCCCCTAACGATCACCGGAGCAGCAGGCGCAACAACACACTCGACGAGCGTGACGCTCGTAGTCAACCCGCCGCCCCCACCGCCTAGCCCAGACTTCTCGATCCGTGCCTCACCGGCCAGCCAGGCCATCTCGCGTGGCGGCACAGCATCGTATGCGGTTTCGATTGCTCCGTCAGGCGGCCGCACGGACGCTGTCACGCTGAGCGTCAGCGGCCTCCCAATCGGTGCCACCGCGTCCTTTTCGCCGAATCCGACTTCCACGACTTCCACCCTGAGCGTGCGAACCACCACAACGACGAAGACGGGCACGTACACGCTTTCGATCTCCGGGACGGCCGGAGCACTCATGCGCACCACCACTGTCACGCTGCAGGTCCGCCGGAAGTAATCGACTCGGCCGTCTCGACGGCCTTCGGCCTCTCAGCGGTCATCAATCGCCGCCTTTAAGGCCGTGCTTCATCCGCGGCGCGGCGACTACACGATCGCGCTCATCCAGCGCTAGGTTCGTACAACGCCCGCTTCGAGCGCGACTCCACGCGAGCTGCAGCGGCCTCGGCGCCGAGCCGCTCGAGCTCGGCGAGCGCGCGGCGGAGCGGTTCCTCGGCGTCGGCGTCGGCGAGGGCGAGCGCCGCCTCGTACGGGCAACCGATCGCCGTCCAGCGCTCGGCGGCCCGCGCCCAGGCACCCGCAATCTGCAGCGCGTAAGGATGCTCGGGGTCGGGCAGCGGTGGAGCATCGAGCCCGGCGCGCCAGCGCCAGAAGGCGAGCTCGTGGAGCGGCCAGGGGCCGCCATGCTCGAGCGCGTCCGCGAACACGCGGTCGGTGGCCGCCATGATCCCGTCGCGGTCACCCGCGAGCCACGCGACCTCCGCCTGCGCGAGTGCGGCCGGCGCGATCCGCATTACCTCTCCCGACGGCTGGGCGAGCTCGAGCGCTTCGTCGAGGAGCGAGTCGGCCTCCGCCTCGCCGCGGCGCGCACGGACGAGCGCGCGCACGGTCAGCGCGACGACGCGCGGGAAAATCGACGTCAACCGCTTCTGGAAGACGAGCGTGCAGAGCTCGTCGGCCTCGTCCCAGCGGCCGCGGTCGAGCGCCATCTTCGCGCCGAACGCGTGGAGGTAGCTCTCCGACAGGACGTGGCCGCGCTCGCCGGTGTACGTCAATGCGCGCTCGAGGTAGCGGTCGGCAATGTCGTACGTGCGGAGTAAGGCAGCCGCCTGCATGAGGTAGATGAACGCGCCCGCGACATTCTCCGGCAGCTCGGCCGCCTCACTCATCGGAACGCATTGCTCGAGCTTGTCGAGCCCGTCGAGCTGTCCGGCGAGAAGCTCCGCCATCGCGATCGTTCTCAACGCCCTGATGCGCGTCTCGGCGTCGCCGACGCGCTCGGCGAGCGCCTGTGCGCGCGACGCGTACGCAATTGCGTTCTCGGTGTCGAGGGCGTCCTTCCGGAGCGCTGCAAGGACGGCGTACGCCATCGCGAGCTCGCGCCCCGGTTCGACCTGCTCCAGGATGGTTATCGCCCGACGAGCTGTCTCGTCGGCGTCGGCCGTGCGTCCAGGACACCAGAGGATGTCGGCAAGCTGAAGCAGCGAGTCTCCCTCCCCGCGCGCGTCGCCGATCTCGCGAAACGCTGCGGCTGCGCACTCGAGCGCGTCGAAGGCTTCTCGCTGCTGGTCGGTGAGATAGCACTCGTACGAGTACTTGTGGAGCAGTTCCGCACGCTCATGCGGCCCGAGGCTCGCCGCGAATCGCAGCGCGCGTCCATACTGCGCCGCGGCTTCGCGATGCGCACC
>DASQWX010000152.1:0-8295 GCA_035640035.1 Gaiellaceae bacterium | reverse complement strand
GCTCTCGAGCGGCAGGAGCCGCCGGAAGGCGGCCACGGTTTTCGGTGCCGCGCTCTCTTCGAGCCGCGCCTCGAACCGGGCGCCGCCGACTTCGATCTCGAGCATCGGCGGAACCTACCTCGTCTTCGCGCCGTGCTCGATCCAGGCGCCGAGCGCATCGCGCTCGGCCTGCGTCATGCCTGTCCGGTTTCCGAGCGGCATCACCTTGGTCCGGACGGCAACCTGCTCGATGAGGCTCGCCTGGCGCTGGATCTCCGCGGGCATGTCGAAGACGATTCCGAGCGGCGCCGCGTTCACCATCGTCGGGTGCGCCGAGTGGCAGGGGACGCAGCGCTCCTGGACGATCGCCTCTGCGCGCGAGAACGGAACAGCGCTTCCGCCGGACGAGCCGTGTGGGCGGATCGCGACCGCGACGGCCGCAATCGCCAGCGCCGCCGTCGCCGGAATCCACCACGCGGTCCGCCCCGTGTGCCTGAGGTTGAAGAAGTGCCGCACCCACGCCCCGATCACGAGCAGTGCGACGAGGATCAGCCACGAGTACGAGTGCCCGTAGGTGGCCGGGAAATGGTTGCTGATCATCGTGAAGACGACGGGCAGCGTCAGGTAGTTGTTGTGCACCGACCGCTGCTTCGCCCGGACCGCTCCGGCAGCGCTCGGCTCACGGCCGGCCTCCTTCGCCCGAACGAGGTCCCAGTGGGCCGGGATGATGACAAGGAAGACGTTGGCGGCCATGATCGTGCCGAGCATCGCCCCGATCTGGATGTACTCGGCTCGGCCCGAGAAGAGGTGGCTGACGCCCCAGGCCGCGAGTGTCACCAGGACGAGCAGAGCGGCGGCGATCGCGACTTCGTTCCGGACGAGGCGACAGAGGCCGTCGTAGACGAGCCAGGCGGCCACGAGCAGGGCGACGCTGATCGCGATCGCCTGCCAGGGCCGCAGGTCGGCCACCGATTTGTCGATCAAGTACGTCTTCGCGTTGACGTAGTAGAGGACGATCAGCAGGGCGAAGCCGGAAAGCCAGGTCGTATAGGCCTCCCACTTGAACCAGTGCAGCGGCTCGGGCAGCGTCCCCGGCGCGAGCCGGTACTTCTGTACGTGGTAGAAGCCGCCGCCGTGGATCTCCCAGGCCTCGCCGCCGACGCCGCGCTCGGCGTCTTCCACGTCGGCCGGTGGACGAAGGTGGTTGTCGAGCGCGATGAAGTAGAACGACGAGCCGATCCACGCGATCGCGGCGATCACGTGGAGCCAGCGAACGAGCAGGTCGAGCCACTCGTTCGCGTATGGATCCATCAGCAGTGCCCCTTCCAGTAATGCCGTCGAGTTTCTGGGTCGCGAGCACCAAGCCAGAGGTCGCCCTCGGCCGCACCACGGCTCAGTAGCCTTGGTAAGGACGGGGGAGGGCTCTGGCGCCGCGTGATCGCGGGCCAGAAGCCGACATCTATTGCTGGATGGGGCACTATGCCGTGGCGCGATCGCGAGCGATCGAGACGAGCTCGTGGAGTCCGGTCTCGAGCTCCTCCTCACGCGTCCGTTCGAGCCGTTGCCGCAGCACTTCGAGGATCTCCGACTTCGACCGGCCGTCGACGAAGACGACGAACCGGAAGCCGAACTTCTCCTCGTAGACCTGGTTGAGGTACGCGAGCTCAGTGAGGACGGCGGCGGGGCCGCCGGCCCCCTGCTCCGCCGCGGAACGGTGCGAAAGATTGCGCGTGCCGATCGCGGGGTGGGCGTTCAGGGCCTCGATCTTGTCGGCGTCGTCGAGCCGGGCGATCACCTCCTCGGCCGAGCCGAGCGGGTCCTCCTCCTGCGCGAGCTGCTCGACGAGGCGCGTCCGGCCCTCGAAGAGCTGGGCGAGCTGGTCCGGTGTCAACTGCCGCGATAGGTCGTGCACGAGTACGGGGCGACGAGCAGCGGAATGTGGTAGTTGCGGCCGGATTCGTCGATCGAGAGCGTCACTTCCAGCCGCCGGAAGAACTCGCCGCCGATCTCGAAGACGAGCCGGTAGTCGCCCGGCTCGATTCCGTCGGGTGCCAGGTCGCGGATGCGGCCGTCGCCGTCGGTCTCCCGCTCGGCGAGCAGGTCGTCGCCCCTGTAGAGGCCGACTCGAAGGCCTGCGCGCGGCTCGCCGCGCTCGGTGTCGAGAACGTGGGTTGAGATCATGCGGCGAATCTTTCCGCCTGCTTGCGATGGTCGCAGGCGATCTCCTCCTCGGCCGCGTGGACGAGCCCGCCGTCGCGAACGACGTCCTCGCCACCGACGACGAGCCGGTCGACGCGGTGCGGCGCCGAGAGAACGAGCCCGGCGACCGGGTCCGCCGCACCGGCGAGCTCGAGGCCGTTGACACGCCACACAGCCAGGTCTGCGCACCGCCCGGGCTCGATACAGCCGAGATCCTCGCGTCCGAGGACGGCGGCGCTACCCCGCGTCGCGAGCCGCAGCGCCTCGCGCGCTGTCAAGGCGTTCGCTCCGCTCCGGCCACGCGCGACGAGCAGCGCCTGCTTGACGTCGAAAAGGAGGTCGCCCCGCTCGTTCGAGGCGGAGCCGTCGACGCCCAGTCCGACCCGGACGCCCGCGTCGAGGAGGGCTCGCACCGGCGCGACCCCCGCGCCGAGGCGCAGGTTGGAGGTCGGACAGTGCGCAACGCCGGTCCCGGTCTCACTGAGCCTCGCGATGTCACGCTCGTCCAAGTGGACGCAGTGCGCGCACCAAACGTCTTGTGCAAGCCAGCCCAGCTGCTCCAGAAATTCGACCGGCCGGCAGCCGTAGACCTCTCGGCAGTAGGCCTCCTCCTCGGCAGTCTCGGCGAGGTGGGTGTGGAGCGGCAGCTCGAGGCGGCGGGCCAGCTCCGCCGATTCGGCCAGGAGCCACCGGGTAACCGAGAAGGGCGAGCACGGCGCGACCGCCAACTGGACACGCGCACCTGGGCCGGTCTCGTGCAACGACGCGAGCCGCTCCGTGTCCGCGAGCACGGCATCCGGCTTCTCGACGAGCGCGTCAGGGGGCAGCCCGCCCCCGGATTCGCCGAGGTCCATCGATCCGCGCGAGGCCACCATCCGAACGCCGAGTTCCCGGGCGGCGGTGAGCTCGGCTTCGATGAGCCCGTCCTCGCCGCGTGGGAAGACGTAGTGGTGGTCGAAGACGGTGCCGCAGCCGGACAGCGCGAGCTCGGCGAGGCCGGTGCGGGCGGCCGCGTACTCGGCCTCGGCGTCGAGTCGGGCCCAGACGGGATAGAGCTCCTTCAGCCAGCTGAAGAGGTCGGCCTCCTGCGCGCGGGCGCGCGTCAGCGTCTGGAAGAGATGGTGGTGCGTGTTGATCAACGCGGGCGTCACGACCGCGCCCGCGAGGTCCTCGCCCATCTCCGGAGGCGTGCCCGAGCCGACCTCGGCGATGAGCCCGTCCTCGATCAGGATCCAGCCGCCGGCGAGCTCGGTGCCGGCGTCGTCCATCGTCACGACGTGCGCGTTGGCGAGAACCGTCATTCCGGCAACTGATCAAGATCAGCTGCCTCGAGCGGCACCAGCTCGAAGCGGTCGACGTCGACGAGGCCCTGGTCGGTGATCTTCAGGCTCGGGATCACCGAGAGGGCGAGGAACGACATCGTCAGGAATGGGGTCGAGCCGGTGCAGCCGAGGCGCTCGGCGGCCTGGGTGCACGAACGGCTGCGCTCGACGACTTCGGCGAGCGGCAGGTCGGAGAGCAGCCCGCCGACGGGCAGTGGCAGCTCGGCAAGGATCTCGCCGTTCTCGACGGCGACGATCCCGCCGCCCAGCTCCGCAAGGCGCTCGACCGCCCTGGCCATGTCCGTATCGTTCATACCGACGACGACGATGTTGTGAGCGTCGTGCGCGACTGTTGAGCCGAGCGCTCCCGCCTTCAAGCCGAGGCCACGAACGAAACCGAGACCGATCCGGCCGGTGCCGAGGTGGCGCTCGACGACCGCGATCTTCGCGAGGTCGCGCGCGGGATCGGCGACCGCCTCGCCGTCGCGACCGGTCGGCTCTTCGACCAGCGATTCCGTGACGACCTGATCGCGGACGAGCCCGATCACGCGCGCCTTCGCGCCGTCACGCCAGTCGATTCGAAACCGCTCCGGGCCGACGCGGTCGATACGCACCGTGTGCTTGACCCACTCGGGCACTTCGGAGCGCGCGATCTCGACAAGCTCGCGGCCTGCCTTCAACACCAGCTCCGGGTGGAAGCTCTCGAGGTCGGGGAGGACGAGGATGTCGGCCTGGTATCCGGGCGCGAGCGCGCCGAGATGCGAGAGGCCGTGCCAGAGCGCCGTGTTCAGGGATGCGAGCACGAGGGCGTCCTCCGGCCCGATCCCGGCCGCGACGGCGTCGCGAACCATCCCGTTGATGTGGCCCCGCTCGGCGATGTCGTCGGGGTCCTTGTCGTCGGTGCAGAACGCGATTCGCGACGGCCCGAGCTCGTCGACGAGCGGGAGAAGGGCATGGAGATTCCGCGCCATCGAGGCTTCGCGAATGAGGAGCCACATGCCGGCGCGAAGCCGCTCGCGGCCTTCCTCGACCGTCAACGCTTCGTGGTCGGAGCGGATCCCCGCTGCGGTATAGGCGTTCAGCTGCTTGCCGACGACGCCGGGCGCATGGCCGTCGACGTGTGTCGCGCCGGAGAGGCTGAGCTTCGCGAGCTCGGCGGCGTCCCCTGCGATCACGCCCGGAAAGTTCATCATCTCGGCAAGCCCGAGGACTCTCCGCCGTCTGAGCAGGCCCTCCAGGTCGCCTTCGTTGAGCGCGCGTCGCGGCGACTCGAACCGCGAGGCCGGGACCGACGAGGAAGCCATGAAATACACGTCGAGCGGCAGGTCGGCACAGAAGTCGAGCAGCCAGTGGACGCCGTCGGTGCCGAGCACGTTGGCCAGCTCGTGCGGGTCGGCGACGACCGCCGTCGTCCCGAGCGGGAGCACGAGCCGCGCGAATTCGTCGGGCAGCAGCTTCGGCGACTCGAGATGCATGTGGGCGTCGATGAACCCGGGAACCACGAAGCGTCCGGTCGCGTCGATCTCGGTCTCGCCCTCGTACTCGCCGAAGCCCGCGATGTAGCCGTCGGCGATCGCCAGGTCGGTCTCGAGCCACTCGCGGGTGAAGACCGAGAGGATCTGTCCGCCGCGAACGACGACGTCTGCGGGCTCGTCTCCGCGTGCCACTGCGAGCCGGCGCGCCAGGTCCATCGGCCGACGATACGCAATACCCTTGCCGCGGTGGAAGTCCTGACACCGCGCTCGCTCGAGGAGGCGCTCCGGCTCAAGGCGGAGCGACCCGATGCGCTGCCGATTCAAGGCGGCACGGACGTGTTGGTCGAGCTCAATTTCGACCGGGCGCGACCGGAGGTCCTGCTGAACCTGAACGAGGTCACGGAGCTGCGCGGCTGGTCGCGGGAAAACGGGACGATCCGGCTTGGCGCGGGGCTGACGTACACGGAGGCGATGGAGGCTGCTCTCTCGGACGCGTTGCCGGCGCTCGCCGAGGCGGCGAGAACCGTCGGGGGCCCGCAGATCCGGAACCGGGGGACCGTCGGCGGCAATCTGGGGACGGCTTCACCGGCCGGCGACGCTCTGCCGCCGCTGCTGATCGGCGAGGCGCTCGTCGACCTGGCAAGTGTTCGCGGTGAGCGGGCGATGCCGCTCACCGAGTTCCTGACCGGGCCGAAGCGGAACGCGCTGGCGGAGGACGAGCTCATCGTCGGCGTCCGAGTCCGCGTTGGCGGCGGGGCGCAGACGTTCATGAAGATCGGGCCGCGGAACGCGATGGTGATCTCCGTCGTCTCGCTGGCGCTGTCGGTCGATCGAGAGCGCGATCAGGTTCGGGCGGCGTTCGGGTCGGCCGGGCCCGTGCCGAGGCTCGTCACCGCGGGACTCACGGAGCTGGGCGGGTTTCCGGAGCGGGTCGCGGCCGCCGCGAGCCCAATCGACGACGTGCGGGGAACTGCGGCCTACCGACGGCATTCGCTCGAGATCCTCACGGCGCGCGCGCTGGAACGCTGCCTGGCGTGAGGGTCGAGTTCACCGTCAACGGGGAGCGGCGCGAGGCGGATGTCTGGGCCGGCGAGAGCCTCCTCTATGTCCTCCGCGAGCGGCTCGGGCTTCCGGGGTCGAAGAACGCCTGCGAGCAGGGGGAGTGCGGCTCGTGCTCGGTACTGCTCGACGGCAGCCTCGTCTGTGCCTGTCTCGTCCTTGCCGCCCAGGCCGACGGGCATGAGGTCGTTACCGTCGAAGGGCTCGGAGCGGATGGCGAGTTGCATCCTGTCCAGGAAGCCTTTGCCGAGACCGGTGCGGTCCAGTGCGGCTTCTGCACGCCCGGCTTCGT
Source organism: Gaiellaceae bacterium (assembly GCA_035640035.1). Classification (GTDB taxonomy): domain Bacteria; phylum Actinomycetota; class Thermoleophilia; order Gaiellales; family Gaiellaceae; genus 13-2-20CM-68-14. The sequence goes on along the minus strand of DASQWX010000152.1, from coordinate 1,969 downwards.
CGTCGCGACGGCCGACCTGTTGGAGCACAACCCGAGCCCGAGCGATGACGAGATCCGCGAAGCGCTGTCGGGGAATCTCTGCCGGTGCACCGGCTACGCCAAGATCTTCGACGCCGTTCGACTGGCGGCCGGATCGTGACCGGCCTGGCTAAGGCAGGCGTGCCCTGGGGCCAGACCCCAGGCCAGGTCCGGCGCGGCCATTTTCCCTGCAAACGAGGCCCTGCCGGTCCGACGGCTCCCGGCGAGACCGTCCGTTCGGGGCGTGACCCGGGGCCAGACCCAAGGACACGCCCCACATGACCACTGCGCCCCGCACGCACGAGCGCGGCCGCATCGGCGAGAGCGTCAAGCGCGCCGACGCGATTCCGAAGGTGACCGGCGAGTTCGCATACTCGAGCGACCTCTTCGCCGCCGGGATGCTCTGGGGCCACACCCTTCGCAGCCCACACGCGCACGCGCGGATCGCCGAGATCGACATCTCGGCGGCCGTCGGCATGCCCGGCGTTCATGCCGTGCTCACGCACGCCGACGTCCCGGGCGCGAAGACCTACGGCCTCGAGTTCCCCGACCAGCCGGTGCTGGCGATCGACCGCGTGCGCTACTTCGGCGAGCCGGTCGCCGTCGTCGCCGCGGAGCATCCCGAGCAGGCCCGGCGCGCGGTGGAGGCGATCCGTGTGGCCTACGAGCCGCTGGAGCCGGTCCTCGACCCGGAGCGCGCGACCGGGCAGCAGCCGATCCACGACGGGCGCCCGACCGCCGGCCGCGGCTTCCGCGACGACCCACGCCCGAACGTCGTCCGCACGATCGTCATCCGCCACGGCGATCCGGACACGAAGGCGGACGTGAGCGTCTCCGGCGTCTACGAGCTCGGGATCCAGGACCAGGCGTTCCTCGGTCCCGAGTCCGGGCTGGCCATACCCGATGCCGAGGGCGGGGTCGACATCTACGTCGCGACCCAGTGGCTGCACGTCGACCGCGACCAGGTGGCGCCCTGCCTCAACCTCGAGCCCGAGCAGGTCCGAATCCACCTTGCCGGAGTCGGCGGCGCCTTCGGCGGCCGGGAGGACCTGTCCATGCAGATCCATGCCTCCATGCTCGCGCTCCACACGAACCGCCCCGTGAAGATGGTCTACAACCGCGAGGAGTCCTTCGTCGGCCACATCCACCGCCATCCGGCGAAGATCTGGATGGAGCATCGGGCTACGCGCGACGGGAAGCTCGTCAACGTCCGGACGAAGATCCTGCTCGACGGCGGCGCCTACGCCTCGAGCTCGGCGGCCGTGACGGCGAATGCGTCCTCGTTCGCCTGCGGGCCGTACGCGGTCCAGAACGCCTTGATCGAGTGCACCTGCGTCTATACGAACAATCCGCCGTGCGGCGCCATGCGCGGCTTCGGCGCCGTCCAGAGCTGCTTCGCCCACGAGGCGCAGATGGACAAGCTCGCCGCCGCCCTGGAGATCGATCCCGTCGAGCTGCGGCTGCGGAACGCGCTCGCGCCCGGAGACGTGCTCCCAACCGGGCAGAAGATCACCGGCTCGTTCCCGGCCGCCGAGGTGATCCGCCGGGCGGCAGAGCTGCCGATGCCCGAGCCGGAGGAGCTGCCCCGCGATCCGCTCCGCCTTCCGGGCGGGTCCGGAAACACCACCCGCGGAGAAGGAGTCAAGCGCGGTGTCGGGTTCGCCGTCGGCTTCAAGAACGTGTGCTACTCGGAGGGATTCGACGATACGACCGCCGCCCGCGTCCGCCTGACCGGTCGCGACGGTGGAGTCGACGCCGAGATCCACTGCGCCGCCGCGGAGGTCGGCCAAGGCGTCGTCAACGTGATCCTCCAGACGGCACGCACCGAGCTCGAGCTCGACGATGTCGTGCTCGGCTCCGCGACGACGCGCTCCGTTGGATCCGCCGGCTCGGCCTCGGCCTCGCGGATGACCTGGATGGCGGCCGGAGCCGTTCAGCTCGCCTGCCGCGC
>DASQWX010000151.1:0-4314 GCA_035640035.1 Gaiellaceae bacterium | reverse complement strand
GGGGTCGTCCTGCAGGCGTACCTGCGGCGGACGCTGGACGACATTCGCTCGCTCGCCGACCTCCAGCCGAGCGTCCGCATCTGCAAGGGGATCTATCTCGAGCCGCCGGAGCTGGCTTTCCAGGGCTACGAGGAGGTTCGGGCGAACTTCGTGCGGGCGCTCGAGGCCCTCCTCGACAGCGGCTGCTACGTCGCGATCGCGACGCACGACGACTGGCTCGTGTCGGAAGGGCGGCGGATCGTCGCCAGGCGGGGCCTCGGCAGCGACGAGTACGAGTTCCAGATGCTGCTCGGCGTGGCGGAGCCACTCGGCAAGCGCCTCGTCGACGAGGGTCATCGGCTTCGGATCTACGTCCCCTTCGGGGAGCATTGGTACGCGTACTCCCTGCGTCGCCTGCAGGAGAATCCGAGGATCGCCGGCTACATCGCCGCCGACACGCTGGGGCGTCTGGTGCCGCGGCGGAACGGGCGCGAGGGGCCGTAAACCCGGGTCTGCCTGCCGTGACCTGGGCGGAGGCCGAAGGCTGCCGGGTCGTCGACGCGGACGGACGCGAGTACCTCGACCTCTCCGGCGGCTTCGGCGTCGCCGCTCTTGGCCACCGGAATCCGAAGATCCTCGAAGCCTGGCGTGCCCAGCGCGTCGTCCATGCGCTCGGAGACCTGGCCGAGGCGGAAGCGACCGTGGAGCTCCGGAAGCAGTTGCCCCGGCCGGCGAAGCTTGGAGTGACCGGGGAGGACGGGGTCGAGATCGCGCTTCGCACCGCCCTGCTCGCGACCGGCAAGCCCGGCATCCTGGCCTTCGAAGGCGCCTACCACGGCACCGGCCTCCTCGCGCTCGCCGCGACGTCGATCGATGCCTTCAGGCTGCCGTTTCGCACCTGGCTTCCGGGTCCGGTCTACCGGCGCCGGTTCGGCGAGGATCCGGGACCGCTCCCGTCCCGCTGCGGCTGCGTGATCGTCGAGCCGGTTCAGGCGCGCGGCGGCGCGCAGGTTCCGCCTCCGGACTTCATGCGCGTGCTGCGGCGCCGCTGCACCGCGCGCGGCGCGCTGCTCATCGTTGACGCCGTCTACGCCGGCCTCGGCCGGACCGGCGACATGTGGCCGGCCGCTGAGTACGCCGACGTGCTCGTCGTCGGAAAGGCGCTCGGCCACGGGCTCCCGATCTCCGCGGCACTTTTCTACCGGGAGGATCTCGAGCAGGTTTGGGAGCTCGGGGACGAGGACGTCTACACCCATACGCACGTCGGAAACCCGCTTGCCTGCGCGGCCGCGCTGGTCGTGCTGGACGAAGTTCCCAGGCTCCTCGATCGCGTCGAAGAGGCCGGTGAGCGTTTCGAGCGCGAAGGGTGGCACGGCAAGGGGCTCCTGCGGGCGCGGGAAGGTGACGCCGCGGAGGCGCTTCGGCGGGGCGTGATCGTCGTTCCGGCCGGCCCGGGCGGGCGGTTGATGTCGGCGACGCCTCCGCTCACGATCACGGACGACGAGCTCGACGAGGCGCTCGGGCGACTGGGTTAACGCGGCTTGTCGGCGAGGAGAACGAACTGGCCGGGCACGCGCGGATCCTTCTCGCGCCAATAGGTCTCGTAGATCGTCGAGAACTCCTCGAGCGAGCGGATCACGAGGCCGGAGCCGGCGACGGCAGTGACGATCTGGCCGAGCCGCCAGAACCGTTGGTGCTTTTCCTCCTGTGCCGGGTCGCCCGGAAGGTCGAAGTGGCGCCAGCCCACTCCGACGAGCGGGTCCTCGTTGAAGTAGTCCTCCCGCCAATGCGACGCCTGGTCGACGCACGCAGACACGGGATGGTCGTCGTAGGCGAGCAGCGTGCCGCCCGCTTTCAGGGCACCCGCGACGCCGTGAGCCCAAGCGTCGAGGTCCTGCAGCCACGGGAAGATGCCGCCTCCGGTGTAGACGAGGTCGAAGCGGCCACGCTCGAGCTGGAGCGGCAGGGCTTGGACATCGGCCTCGAGGAAGACGGCGTTGGGGACCCGTTCGCGACCGATCGCGACGGCCTCTGCGGAGACGTCGACGCCGGTGACGAGTGCGCCCAATTTTGCGAGCTCGGCGGTCGACTCGCCCGTCGCGCACTGCAGGTGGAGCACGTGCTTGCCGTTGACGTCCGGAAGCCGCTCGCGGATCGCGTCGGGGATTCCCAGGCGCCCGGCCATTGCGTCCGAGCGCCGGCGGTGGATCTCGTCCCAGGCGCGGCGGTTGCGCTCCGTCGGTTCCATGCCCCTTAAGGCTACGCCGTCCCGGCGCTCGATTCGGCGTCCGACACCAAACGAACTGTCGGCGCGTGCAGGGGAAACGGCGAGCTACGTCACACTCTCGTCACTACCTCTGACGGTCACTGCTTGGCCTAGGCCAGAAGCGAGTAGCCGCCGTCGATGACGAGCGTGTGCCCCCGCACCATCTCCGCGGCCGGCGAGCAGAGCCACGCCACCGCGTCCGCGACGTCGCCGGGCTCGACGAGGCGGCCCGCTGGGGTCCTTTCACGCCCCTCGCGGAGCATCGTCTCCTTGTTCGGGAAATGATCGAGCGCCTCCGTCTCGACGACCCCGGCCGAGACTGCATTGACACGGATGCCGCGCGGAGCGAGCTCGACCGCCAGGTAGCGGACGAGCGACTCGAGCGCGGCTTTCGACGTGCCGACGAGGACGTAGTTCTCGAGCACGCGAACGGCGCCGAGGCTCGAGATGCCGACGATCGAGGCGCCCGGCTTCATCTCGGGCGCAGCGGCCTGCGCGAACGCGAGGAGGGCGTGTGCGTTCGCGTCGAGCGTCCAGTCCCAGTGCTTCTTCTCGACTTCGAGCGCCGGGCGGATGACGCCCGTGGCGGCGTTGTGGACGAGCGCGTCGAGCCGCCCCAGCGCCGACACTTCGCGCACGACGCGATCCGACGAGACATTGCCGCGGACGAGCACCGGTTCGGCGCCGGCGGCTCGCACCTCCTCGGCGGCCGCCTCGGCCGCGCTGTCGTTGCGGAGGTAGCCGATCGCCACCCGGGCGGCGCCGAGCTCGGCGAACCTGAGCGCGATCGCCTTGCCGATTCCCCGCGACCCGCCGGTCACGAAGATCGAGGCGCCGTCGAAGTTCATCAGCCCCGCGGCAGCGGCTCGTCTACGGGCGCGGAGCTTGGCAGCTCGTCCCAGCCCGGTACGTCACGTCTGACGCGGCCGCCCGTCTCGGCCTTCGAGGAGGCATAGCCGAGCCGGTCGAGCAGCTCCATCTTTTCCTCTCCGTAGCGACGGATTTCATCGTCTTCCGGGAGGTCCTTGACGAGCTCCTCGATCCGCGCGCGCAGCTGGTACGCGAAGTGCGGGGTCGCCGGCCCGACGAGCGCGTCGATCGTTTCCTTGCTCGGCTGCGGCATCAGAAAGAGCCTAATGGGTAGGGTCGAGCGAGTGCGACGACTCGAGTTGGCCGACCTGATGCTGCTGGTCACGGTCATGATCTGGTCGCTCAACTTCACGGTTACGAAGTACGTCCTCAACCACGGCTTCAAGCCGCTCGCCTACGGCGGCGTGAGGTTCGGCGCGGCGGCGCTCCTCTTCACCGGGGTGACATACGCTCGCGAACGCTCTTTCCGCCTCCGTCGTCGCGACATCCTGTACATCGTCGCGGCCGCGCTCGTGGGGATCTTCCTGAACCAGGTCGCCTTCGTTTACGGGACGAAGCTGACGACTGCTGCCACGGTCGCCCTGATCTTCGGCACGATGCCGATCCTCACGGCCCTGTTCGCCCGCGCGGGACGAATCGAGGAGCTGCACAGCCGTTTCTGGCTCGCGGCGGCGACCTGTTTCAGCGGCGTCGCCCTCGTTGCCGCGGGAGCCGAGGGCGGCATCTCGGGGAATCTCTGGGGCTACATGCTCGATCTGCTCGGAGCCGCGACCTGGGCTGCGTACTCCGTTGCGATCGCACCGCTGATGCGGCGCTACACCGCCTCGCGACTCAGCGCGTGGGCGCTCACGATCGGGGCGATCCCGCTCCTCGCGGTGGGGGCGCCTCAGCTCACCAGCCAGGATTACGGAGCTCTGCCGGGCCTCGTCTGGGTCGCATACGCGTTCGCGGTCATGGCGCCGCTCTTTCTCACCAACCTTCTCTGGTTCAACGCGATCGGGCGCGTCGGCCCGTCGCGGGCCGCCCTGTACACGAATTTGCAGCCGTTTCTCGGCGCGGTTTTCGCGCTCCTCATCCTGTCCGAGTCGATGACGAGGCTCCAGGTCGCCGGCGGCCTGCTGATCGCCGCCGGAATCGTGCTGTCGAGCCGCAGGGAGACGGCCGTCGTCGCCCAAGCAACCCGCGCGAAATGAGCCTCA
>DASQWX010000150.1:0-4216 GCA_035640035.1 Gaiellaceae bacterium | reverse complement strand
GGCTCTACCCGCTGACCTTGAACCAGCCGAAGCACCTGCTCGAGGTCGGCGGACGCTCGATCCTCGAGCGCCTGCTCGAGCAGCTTGCCGAGATCGAGTCGCTCGAGCATGTCTACGTGGTTACGAATTCGAAGTTCGCGGACCGGTTCCGCGAGCTCGCGGAATCGTGGGCGGGGCCGCCGCCGGTGTCGGTGATCGACGACGGGACGACGAGGGAGGACGACCGCCTCGGCGCGATCGGCGATCTCGACCTCGCGATCGAGCAGGAGGGGCTCGACGACGACCTGCTCGTCGCGGCAGGCGACAGCGTGTTCGTCTTCAGCGGTAACGGGCTAACCGACTTCGCCGATTTCGGCAGCTCGAAACAGGCGCCGGTCGTCGCCGTCTACGACGTCGGCGACCGGGAGGCAGTCAAGCGCTTCAGCGCGATCACCACCGACGCGCAGCGTCGGGTCATCGCGTTCGAGGAAAAACCCGCAGAGCCCGAGACGACCCTCGTCGGCGTCGCGCTCTACTTCTATCCACGGTCGCAGCTGCCGTTGGTCGCGCGGTATCTCGAGGAGGGCAACAACCCGGATCAGCCCGGGAGGTTGGTCGAGTGGCTGTATCGGCAGGTGCCGGTACACGTGTGGGAGATTCCCGGCCGCTGGTACGACATCGGCTCGCGCGAGACGCTCGAGCAGGCCAACCGGGAACTCGCAGACTAGGCAATTCTGGGCCGCCTGCCGTTCGGGGGCGTGCTCTGGGGTCTGACCCCGGATTCCCGGCATGGACAGGTCCGTTCCTTAAGGAGGAAGACGCCGATTCGCAGGCCTTTTGTCCATTTGGGGCGTGTCCTCCGCTTTGACCCCGGGACACGCCTCGCCGGGCCGACGACGCCCGGCAAGTTGCGGGCCCGTTGCACTTTCGTGACGAAGTGATGCCGCCGAGGGCCCTACGTTCCAAGGGTGCTCGACCTGCTCCTGCCACAGCGGTGCGTCGTCTGCGGCCTCGGCGGCGGTCAGCTCTGTGACGCCTGCCTCGAGCGGCTCCCGCGGATCCGGGGGCCGCTCTGCGAGCGCTGCGGCGCGCCGACGGCGTGGCCGGTCCTTCGCTGCCGCGAATGCACGGGACGTCGACTCGCGTTCACGAGGGCCCGGGCCGCCGTCCACTACGACGACGCCGTCAGGGCGCTCGTCGCCGCGTGGAAGGAACGCGCCTTGAGGCGGCTAGCTAACGCCGCCGCCTCGCTCGTTGCCGAGGTCGTCCCGCCGCCGAAGGCCGCCGTGGTCACGTTCGCGCCGGCCGACCCCGACCGCGGCCTCAAGCGCGGCTACCACCCGCCCCAATGGCTTGCGGAGGAGCTCGCTGCCCGCTGGAGCCTCCCTCTCGAAGACTCTCTTCGCCGCCGGCGCCCGGCAAAGCGCCAACGCGGTCTGTCCCGCGCCGAGCGTCGGCGCAACGTCGCCGGCGCGTTCGTAGCCAACGGACCGGTCCCGGGCTCGATCGCCCTGGTCGACGACGTGTTCACGAGCGGAGCGACCGCGAACGCAGCCGCCTCGGCGCTCCGTCGAGCCGGAGCAAGACGCGTCGAGGTCGTGACTTTCGCGAGGGTCGTCCGCTAGATTTCGATTCGTGCAGCTTCGCGTGAAGGGTCGCGGGGTCGAGGTCACCGACGCGATCCGCTCCTACGCCGAGAAACGACTCGGCAAGCTCGAACGCCAGCTGCCCGATCCGCGGATCGAGCTCGAGCTTTCCGCCGAGACGAATCCTTCGATCAAGGCGAACAACGTCGCGGAGGCGACTGTCTGGACGAAGGGCCCGGTCCTCCGCGCGCGCGAGAGCTCGCAGGACATGCGCGCGTCGATCGACCAACTCGTCGACAAGCTCGAGCGGCAGGTGACGCGCTACCGCGAGAAGCGAGGCCGGCGCCGCCGCGCCTCGAGGCAGGCACCCGACGAAGGAATCCCGATGCCCGAAGAACCGCAGATCGTCAGGACGAAGCAGTTCGCAGTGAAGCCGATGAGCCCGGAGGAGGCCGTGCTCCAGCTCGAGCTCGTTGGCCACGACTTCTTCGTCTTCCGGAACGCCGACTCGGAGGAGGTCAACATCGTCTACCGCCGCCGTCAGGGCGGGTACGGGCTGATCGAGCCGCAGTAATGGGGTTCTTCAGGCGCGAGAGCCTGCACGAGCGGCTTGCGCGCGAAGGAGGGCTCGTGGAGCCGGTGGGCGGGCGTCCGGCGTGGGGAGAGGTCGGAATTCACGGGATTGCCCGAGTCCGGGAGTGGGACGCCGTTGTCACGGCCGACGCCCCGGAGATCGAAGGCGACGCGGTCGACTTCGTGGCGCTTCCAGACGGCTCTCTTCTCGTGGAGCAGGAGGACGGGGATGCAGCTCTTGAGCCGCTCGCTGCCGCGGTCGAGGAGCGCCTCGCGCCGCCGTATCGCGCGCACGCCGCACGCCAGACGGACTCCCTCTGGGCCGTTTCCGCGAGCCGCATTCAGGTCGCGAAGTTCGAGGCCGACGGCGACCGGATCGAGCTGACGAACACCGCGGACGGGAAGGGCCTGCGGGTCGACGACATGCCGTCGTTCGGCTCGATTCCGGCGCTTGAGCGGCTCGGCGAGGCGGCCGGTCCGGCGTACGCGGTTCATGCCGAGCGCCTCGATGCCGATCTCTGGGAGATCCGGGTAGCGCCTCTCTAGCGGCTACCCTAGCTCTCATGCCCCAGGACCTCGGCAACCTCGAAAAAGTCCTCCGGCTCGGCGAAGGCCGTCGGCTCAAACGACTCCAGAGCCAGGCCGATTACATCACCACCCTCGAGCCCGACTTCGAGGAGCTCTCCGACGAGGAGCTGGCCGGCAAGACGGTCGAGTTCAAGCAGCGGGTCGAGAACGGCGAGACGCTCGAAGAGCTCCTGTTCGAGGCCTACGCCGCCGTCCGCGAGGCGTTCAAGCGGGCGCTCGACATTCGGCTTTTCGACGTCCAGCTGATGGGCGGCATCGTCCTCCACGAGGGCGACATCGCCGAGATGAAGACCGGTGAAGGCAAGACCTTCGTCGCCGCGCAGCCGCTCTATCTGAACGCTCTCGAGGGCAAGAGCGTCCACCTCGTCACGGTCAACGACTACCTCGCGAAGCGCGACGCCAACTGGGTGGGCCCGGTCTACGAGGCGCTCGGCATGCGCGCCGGCTACATCGAGAACATGATGCCGTTCGCCGAGCGGAAGCAGGCGTACGACGCCGACATCACCTACGGCACCAACTCCGAGTTCGGCTTCGACTACCTCCGCGACAACATGGCCGTCTCGCTCGACGGCGTCGTCCAGCGGGGACACACATACGCGATCGTGGACGAGGTCGACTCGATCCTGGTCGACGAGGCGCGTACGCCGTTGATCATCTCCGGCGAGCCCGAGACGGCCGCGAAGATCTACTACGACTTCGCCCGCGTCGCCAAGACGCTGAACGCCGTTCCCCACGATCCGCTCCGCAAGGGCGAGCACCCGGACGCGGACTACGAGTACGACGAGAAGCACAAGGTCGTCGCGCCGACGCAGAAGGGCGTCGCGAAGTTCGAGCGCGCGCTCGGGATCGAGAACCTCTACGACCCGCGGCACTCCCAGCTCGTCAACCACATGACCCAGGCATTGAAGGCACAGTCGCTCTACCAACGGGACGACGAGTACGTCGTCCAGGACGGCGAGGTCAAGATCGTCGACGAGTTCACCGGCCGCATCATGGAAGGCCGTCGCTGGAGCGAGGGCCTCCACCAGGCGGTCGAGGCGAAGGAGGGCGTGCGGATCCAGGAAGAGCACGTCACGGTGGCGACCATCACCCTCCAGAACTACTTCCGGCTCTACGAGAAGCTGGCCGGAATGACCGGCACGGCGAAGACCGAGGAGAAGGAGTTCGTCGAGATCTACGGCCTCAACGTGGTCGAGATCCCGACGAACGTCCCCGTCGCGCGCGACGACCAGAACGACCAGATCTTCAAGACGAAGGAAGCGAAGTACGCGGCCGTGATCGAGGACATCAAGGAGCGCCACGAGAAGGGCCAGCCGGTGCTCGTCGGCACGATCGCCGTCGAGAAGTCGGAGTACCTCTCGCAGCTGCTGCAGCGCCGAGGCGTTCCCCACAACGTCCTCAACGCCAAGGAGCACGAGCGCGAGGGAGAGATCATCAAGGACGCGGGCCAGCCGCACGCGGTCACGATCGCGACCAACATGGCCGGCCGC
>DASQWX010000149.1:0-4215 GCA_035640035.1 Gaiellaceae bacterium | reverse complement strand
GCGGTCCGCTCGCTGATCGATAGCTCCGCCGCAATTTCCTTGTTCGCCTTTCCTGCCCCGACAAGGCGAAGGACGTCGAGCTCACGCGTGGTGAGCTCCGCGGCTCCCGCGCCGTGGCGGGTCGGGGAGCGGAGGGCTTGCGCCAGCCCGCGCGCGATCGCTGGATCGAGCTGGACCTCGCCCCGTTGGGCGGCTCGCACTGCTGCAGCGACCTCGTCGGCGTCCGAGTCTTTCAGGAGGTATCCGGAGGCGCCGGCCTCGAGCGCCGCCCGCACGCGCTGCTCCTCGCCAAACGACGTCAAGGCGACCACCTCCACGTCGTCGTACCGAGCCCTGATCCTGCGTGTGACCTCGATTCCGTCGGGAGGCGCCATCTGAAGGTCCATAAGGACGACATTCGGCCGCCGGCCCTCCGAATCCAGACGCGCGAGCTCCTCGAGCGCTTGGGCTCCCCCCTGCGCGTCGCCGACCACCTCGAGGTCCGCCTCGCTGCCGAGAAAGGCCAGCAGCCCGCGGCGGACTACCTCGTGATCGTCCACAACCAGCACTCGAATGCGCGCATCCGACTCGTGCCTCACGGGAGCTCGCCTCCTGCCTCGGCCGGAGCCTCCACGCGCACTACCGTCCCGTGCCCAGGCGCACTCGAGATTGTGAGCAAACCTCCGAGCTCGCCGGCGCGGCTTCGCATCGAGTCGAGCCCGAAGTGACCGGGATGGCCGGCATCCGGATCGAACCCGTGCCCGTTGTCGCTGATCTCGACGAACACCCAGTCGGGCCGGGCCTCGACCCGAACGGATGCTCGGCTCGCGCTGGAATGCTTCACGACGTTGGCGAGCGCCTCTCGCGCAATGCCGAACAGCTGAGTCTCGGACTGCGGCGACAACCCGGTGCTCTCCGGGCCGTCGACGTCGATCAAGAGGCCATGGCGCTTGCTGAGCGCCGAAGCGTGTTCGGAAAGCGCCGCGGCGAGTCCGTCTGTGACCGCGTCGCGGCCTAGCTCGAAGATCAGCGCGCGCATCTCGGTCTGTGCAGCCCGGGTGAGATCGCCGATCGCGTCCAGGCTGCTGCTCAGAGGGACTGAGACTTCGGTGCCGCCCTGTCTGAGCAGCTTCTGGGCGATCCGCGTGTGCAAGATCGTCGAAAAGAGCGCCTGGGAGACGGAGTCATGGAGGTCACGCGCGATTCGGTGGCGCTCCCTGACCGCTTGCTCCCCCTCGTGTCGCTTCGCCTCGGCGAGCTCGCTCGCCGAACGTTCCCGCTCGCTGACGACCGCACTCAAAAAGAGCGTGGTCAGCGCTGCGAACACGATGTACACCTGCGTGCTCAACGTCCGGTGGTCGATCGGTTGCTTGAAGAAGGGCCCCGCCTTGTGCGCGGTGAACGCGATTGCCGCCCCCGCAGCGAACGTGATGGCCAGCGTCGCACCTTGCGGACCGAACCGGAATGCAGCCCAGATCAGCGCCGGAAAGACGACATACGTCGCCGGTTCGCTGGTGGAAACCGCCAGGACCCCGAGGACGACGACGGCTGCGATGAGGCAACCGCCCTCCCAGCTGCGCATGCGGCGGAAGGCCCCGAGCGGATTCCGGAACCACGCGAGTGCGAGTGGCAGCACCACAAGAGCGCCGGCGGTGTCGCCGAGCCACCAGGTCCGCCAGAACTTGGCCAGCTCGGACGTATCGATGACGCCGCCGAGAAGCATCGAGACCATGCCGACCGTCGCACTGATCGCCGTCGCGATGGAGATCGACGCCAGCATCCCGACGACCTGCTCGGCTCGGTCAAGCGCAGCACGGGGCCCGATCAGGCGGCGCAATAGAGCAGCGCCGACGAGGATCTCGGCCATGTTGCCCGCCTGTTGGCCGATCAAGCTTCCGAGCGGCAGGCGCGAGTCGTCGAAAAGGAGCTCTCCGTTAACGACGAGTTCGCCGATGAAGACTCCCGGCCACCAACGGAACCCCCACAGGTAGATGGCTGCGATCCCGAGGCCCGCGGGCGGCCAGATGGCTGAGACCGACGCGGTGTAGCGCAGCGTCTGGCCGAGCTTCGCCGCGCCGTAGTAGGCGGCCGCGAGCATGAGCACGCCGGCGACGTACCGCGATCGAAGGACGATTGCCGTCGGATCCGCGGGCCGTTGGGCGAGAAACGGCTGAGCTTGGGTCGTCATCGATGCCTCCTCACAGACGGAGGCCCATGTGGGCTGTTCAACTTATCGATGCGCGAGGTCTCCGCCAAATACGAGATCCGCCAAATGACGTACGGCCGTCCGCGACGGATGTCCTTGGCCAAACCGTCTGTCTGTCCGATGCGACAGGCGGGCCAGCGCGCGATGCTGCGCCTAGTCGTGGTTGTCTGAGCGGGCGCGGCAAATTGAGGGGGAGGGGAGCGCAGAAGTCGTCCGCAGGCGGTGCTCTTCGGACGGGAAAGCGAACGGGAGCTCATCGTCGAGCTGCAAGTCCGGCGCGAGCTCCCTTCGCTGCGCTCAACCAGCCGCTGCGACCTTCGCTCCCGTACCTGAACCGCCTTCCGCCGCCACAGCCGACGTTCCGAGTCGAGGGTCTCGTCTCGCGGCCCCTCAGTCCTTGTAAGGATCGTGAACGTCGCGGCCGGCCATCGCGACGCCGAGCGGACGGAGCGTGTGCTTGAGGCGGATCGTCTCGCCGTGGGCGGCGAGGACGTCGGGCAGCCGCTTGTACACCTCAGGCGCCTCGTCCGCGCCGCCGCCCATCAGCACGATGCCCTCCTCGCGCAGGCGCGCCTGCACTGCAGGCCAATCGACCACGCCCGGACGCACGACGTGCTCGGCCCGCACCTTCCGCATCTTTGCCGTCGGATGGTCCGGGCACTTCTGCCCTGCGTATCCCTTCGCCGGTATCGAGAACTCGCAATCCCGGACCGAGCAGGCATAGACGGTCTGCCGCCGGACGCGGCCCGCGGCCTGCGACCGGCTCATCACTCGGCCGGCGCCGTGGACCGTGGAGAAGAGCGCCTGCTCGTTCTCCGTCGAATCGACACCCTCGAGGATGACCGACTCGTCACCCATAGACCCGCCGACGAACCCCTCTTGGCCGGGCCGCGCCGGCGTGCATCCCTTCCGGATCACCCAGTACGTGCGGCCGAAGTGCTCCTCCCGCCACGCGAAGTTGTGGTGGTTGTGCACCTCGTGGACGGCCTCCGCGCCGAGGATCTCGAGCACGTTGTCGACGACGACATCGCGACCGGCGTAGGCGTATTCGCCGGCGAGCTCCATCGCAGCGATGTACGACTCGCCAAGCTCGGAGCCGATCTCGAACAGCACCGGCGGCGAGTCCATCGCGCCCTCGACCGCCCGCTCGCCGAAGCGCTTGCCCTCGGCGAGTGCCAGGAAGCCAGAGGCGGTCTTGTGGCCGAAGCCGCGCGAGCCGAAGTGGACGCCGACCCAGATCCGACCGTGCTCGTCCTCCATGAGGTTGACGTAGTGGTTGCCCGAGCCGACCGTGCCGAGCTGTGAATCGGCGAGCTGGGAGAGCTTCCGCTGCGGTGCGAAGTCGGCGTTGCGGATCTTGTCCAGCACCGGATGGTCGACCCGCTCCTGCGCAGGCACGCCCATGCCGAACGAGATCCGGCGGGTGATCTCGCGCATCACCGTCTCGACGCCGCCGAGCGCGTCGAGGTCTGCTTTCGTCAGCTCGGTCCGCGCGGCCTTGTTCCCGCACCCAATGTCGAAGCCGCATCCCGACGGCGAGATATAGCGCTCATAGGCGACGGCGCCGCCGATCGGCTGGCTGTACCCGGGGTGATGATCGGCGCAGAGGACGCCGAACTCGGCGTCGCCCGCCCCCATGCAGCGCTCGAGCTGCTTCAGGCTCCGATCATCGACGGGACCGAATGTCTTGATCGAGGGCATAACGGTTGGGCACTTCATTGTGGCTTCTCGGCGCTTCGCGCAGGGGCCTCGGCCGTCTCGGCGATGAACCGCTTCAGGCTCCGCCGCATCGCCCAGCCGGTTCCCGGGACCTTGACGCGGAAGGTCGAGTGCCAGCGGGCTGCGTGGACGTCGATCTCGAGCATCGACGGCGATTCTCACACCGCCGGGCTGAGCAACAAAGATGGGCCGTTGGACCTATTGCCCTCGGCCGGGAAATGCAGCAAGACTGGGCGAGTGGGTGAGCCGGACCCGATCCGCGTCCTTTTGGTGGACGACGATCCCGGTTTCCTGGAAGCACTCGAAGCTCT
>DASQWX010000148.1:0-3198 GCA_035640035.1 Gaiellaceae bacterium | reverse complement strand
CACCGAGCAGCAGATCGAGCGCTTTCGGGAGGCGACCGAGCCTCATCGACGGCTGACGCGCCACCTCGCGAACAGCGCCGGCGCCCTGCGCTTCGCCGAAGCGCGGTTCGACGCTGCGCGCTGCGGGATCGCGATCTACGGCCTCTCGCCGTTCGGCACCGATCCCGCTGCCGACGGGCTCGAGCCCGCCCTGCAGTGGTCGAGCCAGCTTGCGCAGGTCAAGCTACTCGCGCCAGGCGAGAGCACCGGATACGGCCGGCGCTTCGTTGCCGAGCGGCCGACGTGGATCGGCATCCTCCCGATCGGCTACGCGGACGGCTTCCGTCGCGACATGACCGGAACCGAGATTCGCGTCGCCGGCGAGCCGCGCCCCGTCGTCGGCACGATCTCGATGGACGCGCTCGCGGTGGAGCTCGGCCGCGAGCTCCCGGTCGGCACGCCGGTGACGTTGCTGGGTCACGGGGTCCTGGCGGAAGATCATGCTCGCGTGGCCGGCACGATCAACTACGAGCTCGTCTGCGGGATCAACAGCGATCCCGCCCGCGCGAGGCGGGTGGTCGTCGATTCGTGAGCTGGTCGAAGAACTGTTCGCGGGCGAGGAGGCGTGGATCGTCGGCGGAGCGGTCCGGGATGAACTGCTCGGCAGGCCTCTCGTTGACCTCGACATAGCCGTCCACGAGCCCGAGACGGCCGCGAGGGCCTTCGCGCGGCGCTCCAGCGGGGCTCCGTTTCCGCTCTCGGAGACGCACGGCGCGTGGCGGGTCGCGCTCGAAGGGGGACGGACCGTCGACTTCACGCCCCTGCGCGGCGGGATCGAGGACGACCTCGCCAGCCGGGATTTCACGATCAACGCGATGGCGCGGCCTATCGGCGGCATCGAGCTCGTCGATCCGTTCGGCGGCCACGCCGATCTCGAGTCGGGGGCCATTCGCGCCGTGCGGGAATCGGTGTTCGAGGACGACCCGCTCCGGCTTCTGCGGGCGGTTCGGTTCGAGCACGACATCGAAGACGTCCGGGAGCGGCGCCCCGAGGTCTTCCGGGTCGAGCCGACCACCGAGGCGCTGATCCGCGAGCACGCACCGCGTGTGGTCGAACCGGCGGGCGAGCGGCTCCTGGGCGAGTTGCTCCGGCTGTCGGAGGAAGGGTTCCGGCGGCTCGACGATCTGGGCCTGCTCTCGCCGCTCGGAGGCTCGATCGACCGCTACCCAGAGGCGAGCCACCTCGAATCGCCCGAATACGGATTGGCCGTCTTCTTCGGCGAGAACGTCGAGCGCTTCCCGATCTCGAACGAGCTGAAGCGCTTCGCCCGAACGCTGCTGTCGGCCGATCGTCCGGCCGATGACTCTCCCCGGGCAATCCACCGTTTCCGCCGCGCGACCGAGCCGTGGGCTCTCGAGGCCCTGGCCTTTCTCGGCGCCCGCGAGCTGGAAGGTGCAGTGCTCGAGGCTCGCGCATCAGAGCCGAAGAAGCCGCTCGTCCGCGGCGGCGAGCTCGGGATCCCGCCGGGGCCGGAGGTCGGGCGTCTCCTCGACGAGATCGCCGAGGAGCGTGCGGCAGGCACGATCACGACGAAAGAGGAGGCGCTTGAGTACGCACGACGCAACGCGGGCTCGCTTCGCGGCGACGGCTGACCGGATCGCTGCGCTTCAGCAGCAGCGCGCCGGGGAGCTGGCCGAACAGGTCGAAGCGTTCTTGTCCTTCACCGGCGACGAGCGCGCTCTCGATGCCGGCGCCGGCACCGGCGCGCTCGCCTTCGCGCTTGCGCCGCTCGTCCGAGAGGTCGTCGCCGTCGAGCTCGTCCCGGAGCTGATCGAGCGGGGCAGGGCGATCGCGCCTGCGAACGTCACCTTCGTCGAGGGAGACATCGCGCAGCTCAAATTCGAGCGCGCGTCGTTCGATCTGACCGGGACGTTGCGGACGCTCCACCATGTTCCGCGGCCTGAGCTCGTCGTCGCCGAGCTGACGCGCGTCACACGGCCCGGCGGGACGATCCTCGTCGTCGACCAGATCGCACCCAACGACCCGCTGGCCGCGCTAGAGCTCAATCGGTTCGAGCGTGCACGCGACCCGTCCCACACGCGGGCGCTCGCCGACGTCGACCTTCGGCAGCTGTACGAGGCGAACAACCTCGTCCTGCAGCGAGCCAAGTTCGTGCGTGAGCCGCGAGAGCTCGATCCGTACCTCGACCTGGCCGGCTGTGAGGGCGAGGCGCGGGAGGAGGCGCGGTCGCTGGCGCCGGCGGACTACACGGCCGAGATCGGCTGGTACCTGCTTCGGCGACCCTGAGGCGTCTGGTTACCATGCCGCGGTGCGCGTCGAGATCCTCTACTGCCCGGTCTGAAGCGGCTACGACGAACGAGCCGCGAGTCTCGCGGCTGAGCTGGAGTCGGCGGGGCTCGACGCGAGCGCCGTCGAGGGAGCGAAGAGCCAGTACGACGTGATCGCGGACGGGCGCCTCGTTTTCTCGAAGCAGCAAGAAGGCCGCTTCCCCGAGCACGACGAGATCCTGGCGACGCTGCGGGGCTAGGAGGGTTTAGCGAAACACAGTCTGTGCCGCCGGCGCACGCTACGTCCGCCCTAGGTACGCAGTCGCGCCAATAGCTTTGGCGATTGACGCTCCCTGCGTCCGTGTCAGCGAACGAGCAGCGCACGCCGGCGACGAGCGGCTTTCCGCCAAACCCTCCTACTTCTCGACGTCGAGGTGCGCGATCGCCGCGCGGAGCTCCTGCCGCTCCTCGGCGTTCGTCGTAAACGCCTTCATCAGCCGCCGCTCGCCCTCCGCCGTCAGACGAAGGTGGGCGACTCGGCCGTCCAGATCGGACTGCTCGCGCTCGATCAGCCCGGTCTCCTCCGCCCGTCTGACGAGCTCGGTCACGGTGCTCTGGGCAAGCTGCAGGCGCTCCGAGAGCTCGGTCACGGTCGACTGCTCCCTCCCGCCGGGAGCACCCTTGATCATCAGCAGGAGGAGGTAGCGCTGCGGCGTTAGTCCCGACTTACGGGCGTTGCGCTCGCTCTTGCGCAGGAAGGCCCGGAGCGCGGCGCGGAACTCGGCAACGCGCACGACCTCCTCGGGCGGAAGCGACGAAAGCGACGGATCCATCGTTTATGGATTCTAAGACGGTTTCCGGTCCGCATTGCGAAAGCGGGCCGCCCGGGCGAGAAGTGCGGGCGCCGCCGCCTGGGCAATCGCCGCGGCTC
>DASQWX010000147.1:0-4237 GCA_035640035.1 Gaiellaceae bacterium | reverse complement strand
GCTCGTCCTCGTCGGGGAGGCCGGCGTCGGCAAAACCACCCTCTGGTGCGCGGGGGCTGACGAGGCTCGAGAGCGCGGTTATCGAGTCCTCGAGACCCGGCCCGCCGAGGCTGAGGCGAGGCTCGCCTTCGCGGGCCTCGGCGATCTGCTCGACCCCGTGCTCGGCGAGGTACTCGACCCTCTCCCCACGCCGCAGAGCGACGCGCTTCGCGTCGCGCTCTTGCTCGAGCGCGCGACGGGTGTGCCGCCCGAGGAGCGTGCGGTCGCCGTCGCCGTCCTGAGCGCGCTGCGGAACCTGGCCGCAGATCGGCCGACGATCGTTGCCGTCGATGACCTGCAATGGCTCGACTCCCCCTCTGCCGCCGTGCTTGGCTTCGCCTGGCGGCGTCTTCGCGACGAGCGCGCAAGCCTCCTCGTCGCGCGGCGCGTAGGCGAGCCGGTGCCTGTCTCGTTCATCGACGATGGCCGGACCCGCGAGCTCGAGGTCGCGCCGCTAAGCCTCGGCGCGGTCCACCGCCTCGTGCAGGCGCGGCTCGGCCTCGTCCTCTCCCGGCCGACGTTGCGCCGTGTCTACGAGGTTGCGGCCGGCAACGCGTTCTTTGCGCTCGAGCTCGCCCGCGCGCTTCGCCGCGAGGGCGTGACGCTCGTGGGCGGCGAGCCTCTTCCTGTGCCCAGCGAGCTCCGAGACCTCGTGCGCGACCGGCTCGTGGTGCTGCCCCAGCCGACCCGAAAGGCACTGGCTGCCGCGGCGGCCGTCTCGCAGCCGACACTCGCGCTCGTGGCGGCAGCGGCGGGGGGAGAGGATGCGCTTCGCCCCGCCCTCGAGGCGCACGTCCTTGAGCTCGATGGCCCGCGCCTGCGCTTCGGGCACCCGCTGCTCGCCTCGGCCGCGTACGAAGACGTGGACATCCTGGCGCGGCGTGCGCTCCACCAGCGCCTCGCCGAGCTTGTCGGCGACGAGGAGGAACGGGCGCGCCACCTTGCGCTCGCCGCGGAAGCGCCGGACGAAACGATTGCCGCCGCCCTGGAGCACGCGGCCGCGCACGCTCGCGCGCGCGGGGCGAGTGTGGCGGCCGCCGAGCTCTGCGAGGAGGCGCGTCGGCTTACCCCCTCCGATCTGCCGGAGGACCTCTACCGCCGCACGATGGCTGCCGCTCGCTATCGCTTCACCGCGGGCGACATGGCACGGGCGCGGACGCTGCTGGAGGAGGTGCTTGGGCAAGCGCGAGGGGCCGACCTGCGCGCCGAGGCGCTCGTCCTCCTCGGGCGGCTGCATAGGTACGAAGGGGATCAGCCACGGGCCGCCGAGCTTCTACGCCGCGCGCTCGCAGAAACGAAAGCGGACGAGCGCGTGCGCGCGGAGGCGGCACAGGGCCTCGCCGCAACGCTCTTCTTCATGCGCGAGGATCTCGAGGTCGCCCTCGGGCACGCGCAGCTCGCGGCCAAGCTTGCCGCGCGGGCGGGCTCATTCGCCGTGCTGATGGAGTCGCTCGAGGAAAAGGGTCTTATCGAGGCCCTCCTCGGACGTTCGGAGGCGGCTACGACATTGCGGGCCGCCCGGGAGCTGGGCGGCGTTCCCGCGGAGCAGCATCTCGTCGCTTCGCCGAGCTACGCGTGGGCCGTCTTCCTGTGCTGGACGGACGAGCTCGAGGACGCTGCTGTGGGCCTGCGGCAGAGCTACGAGGAGGCTGGCGTGCGCGGCGACGAGTCTTCGGCTTCGATGATTCTCGCGAACCTCGCAGTAGCGGAGTATCTGGCAGGACGCTGGCAGGAGGCCGGGCGCGTCGCCGAGGAAGGCTACGAGCTGGCGCTGCAAACGGGGCAACGGCCGCAGCAGGCGTGGGCGCAGTCAATCCGAGCGCTCGTGCGGGCATCCCTCGGCCAGGAGCTAGAGGCGCGGGCCGACGCGGCGGAGGCTCTTGCGCTGGCCGGCGAGCGCGCGATGGGAGTGGCGAGGGTTCACGCCGTCTGGGCGCTCGGCCTGCTCGAGCTCTCGCTCGAGCGGCCGGCGGAGGCGGCACGATTGTTAGCGCCGCATCGCGAGCGGCTGCTCGCGGCCGGCGTGTGTGAGCCC
The DNA here is from genome assembly GCA_035640035.1 of Gaiellaceae bacterium. Lineage (GTDB taxonomy): Bacteria > Actinomycetota > Thermoleophilia > Gaiellales > Gaiellaceae > 13-2-20CM-68-14. Next base: position 2,163 of record DASQWX010000147.1, on the reverse strand, counting down.
GGGACGATCCGCTTCGTCCCAGACGAGATCGAAGCGCTCGTGATGCTCGGACGCCTGGAAGACGCGGAGGCCCTGGTTGACTGGTTGGAAGCCCGGGCAAGTGAACTCGATCGCGCTTCGGCCTTCGCGGCCGGGGCCCGGTGCCGTGGCCTCCTCGCTGCCGCACGCGGGGAAACCGATGCGGCCCTTGCCGCTTTCGAGCGGGCGCTTGCCCAGCACGACCGCATCGCGATGCCATTCGATCGTGCACGGACGCTCCTCGTTCTCGGGGCGACGCAAAGGCGCGCCAGGCAGAAGTCGGCGGCACGGCGGACCATCGCCGATGCCCTCGCGGCCTTCGAGCAGCTCGGGGCTGGTCTCTGGGCGCTGAAGGCGCGTGCCGAGGTCGCTCGCATCGGTGGGCGGGCGGCCTCGCGCGACGACCTCACCCCTGCGGAAGAACGCGTTGCTGCACTCGTCGCGGAGGGGCGGACGAACCGAGAGGTGGCCGCCGCGCTTTTCGTGTCCGAACACACGGTCGAGTTCCACCTCTCGCGGATTTACCGGAAGCTCGGCCTCCGCTCGCGCGCGGAACTTGCCCGCCATTTCCACGGGTAGCGTCGGCAAAGACTAGGGGTTTCCGGGTTTCCGGGGAGTGCGTGGCGCTCCTAGGCTCGGCGGCGATGTCTCGCTACCTCGCCGAGCTCTACCTGTCGAAGTCGGACTCGCGCGGTCTCCACGAGGCGGCCGATCGCGCCCGGTCGGCGGCCGAGGCGATGACCTGTGAGGGGACGCCGATTCGCTACCTGCGCGCCATCTTCCTCGGCGACGACGAGACGTGCTTTCACCTGTACGAGGCGGGCTCGCTGGAACTAGTGCTGGAGGCGAGCCGGCGGGCGGCGATCCCGGTCGAGCGCGTGACGGAGGCGCTGGACATCGACCCGCAAGCGGCGCCGCGGGACACAGGTCAAGGAGAGCCGTGCAAACGATGACGAGGCGAGAGCTCGCCATTCGAAAGGAGAGGCAGATGGATCTCGCGGTAGGTGGTCCGACAAACGTCTCATGGAGGAGGCTCCGATGAACTCACGGCTTACAGCTCGCGTCTACGCCGTTGCGGCCGCGGCCGTTGTCGTCGCGGCGCTGGCCCCGCTCGCGGCGGCCGACGCCGTCTACCACTCCCAGCACCTCGACCTGGCGCCCGTGGGCAGCGCGCCTCTTCGGTCGGGGTTCGTGGAGAACATCAAGGCGAATGGATCGCAGGTCTACGCGCACGAGCTCTACGTCCTCGACGGCGCCGTTCCGGGAGCGACGTACACGGTGACGAGGCACTTCTTCTTCCTGGACCCTGAGTGCGACGGCAACCTCGTCTTCGCGAGCGATGTCGCCGTGCTCGAGACGAACGCAGCCGGCAACGCGAGGGATGACGTCTTCGTCACCCCGGAGGAGGCCGCGGGCCTCCAGGGAGTGCACGGGGTGATGTGGACGGTGCAGGACGCCGCCGGGGCGGTTGTCTACAAGACGAACTGCACCGCGGTCACGCTCGATTAGAAAGGAGCAGCAATCCGCGACGGGTGGCCGTTCTGGTGGCCGGCCAGGTTTGCTGACAGCCTCGTCGCCACGTCCCCAATGCGACAGGAGGAAATGAGATGAAGCGAATTCGTTTTGGACACCGTCACGACCACCATGACGAAGGAGAAATGCGTCGCTCGCTGACGAGGATAGCGCTCGCTGTATTTGCGACGGCTTCGCTTGGCTTGGCTGCGGCTGCGCCGTCGGGAGCAACAACCTCAATTTCAGTCTCCGGAAGCGCAGTACCGACGAGCGCAGCCCTCACTGCGAGGACAGCGGATGGGAATGTGATCCTCGACGGCTCCGGCACGCACGCCTGGGTCGGGAGCCTGACCGGAACGAGCGTCATCGACGTCCACTTCGTCGTGCACTCGTCCGGGATCGTCACGTACCAGGGCTTCCTGACGTTCACGGGAACGACTCCGTGCGGCACCGGCACCGTACATTTCGTCTCGTCCGGCAGCGGACCGTTCCCGGGTCCGATCACCGGTCAGGCGACGACAATCGACGAGGCGAACGCGTCGGTCCCGTTGCACGCGCAGCTGGACGTCGTCCTCTTCCTGACCCCGGCGGGTGCGGTCGGCACGTACTCGGGCAACGTGCGCTGTGGCTAAT
>DASQWX010000146.1:0-2942 GCA_035640035.1 Gaiellaceae bacterium | reverse complement strand
ATGTCGCCGCGCTCGATCCGCTTCGCCAGCTCGACCTCCTGGGCGGCGTTGAGCAGCGGATGCCGGCCGGCCTCACGGAGGAAGAGCTGCAGCGCGTCCGTCGTCGTCTCGACGATCGGCGGAGGCGGCGGAGGAGGCGGCGCGACCTCCTTGTGCTCCTCGATCACCTCGATGCCGCGCTGATCGAGCTCGCGATAGACCGCGTCCGTCTCCAGGAGCCCGAGCTCGAGCGGTTCCAGCACGTCTGCCAGCTCGGCGTGGCGAATCGAACCCGATTGCTCAGCAGCCTCGAGCAACTGCTGAAACTCCTGGTTTGCCAAGAGAGAATCCAGCTCGACCGTCGTCATACCCGACTCCCGATGGTTCCACGAGAACCGGCTGGCGAAACCCGCTTCTGGCCATTCTCGGGCCAATGCACGAGAACGGGGATTATGTCAAGTCGGAATCTGGGCATTTTGAGCTCTGGGCCTCCCTGGCTAGAAGAGAAAGTAAAGGCTGCAGGCGAGCCCTGCAGCGAGACAGTACGCGGCGAACGGGGTCAACCTATTCGTTTCGAAGAACCGCATCAAGAAGCGGACGGAAAAATAAGCGGTAACGGCCGCGCAAATTGCGCCAACGAGAGCGGGCCCGCGCACGCCGTTTCCCTGTGAGCCGAAGAGCTCCGGGAGCTTCAGGGCCGCCGCCGCGCCGATGATCGGCGTCGCCAGTAGGAACGCGAACCGAGCCGCATCCTCGTTCGAGAGACCGACGAGGAGGCCGCCGCCCATCGTCACGCCCGAACGAGAGATCCCGGGGACGAGCGCCCCTGCCTGGATCGTTCCCACGCTGAACGCCTCGCGCCAGGTGACGCGCCGACCGATCCGGTCGTCGGGATCGCCCCGCTCCGGTTGCGGTGCCCGCCGGCGCAGGGCCTCCGCCGCGAAGAGCAGCAACCCGTTGATCATGAGGAAGAACGCCGCCGACTGGGCCGAGGCGAAGACGGTCCGCAGCTTGTGCTCGAGCAGGAGCCCCAGGATCCCGGCCGGGATCGTGCCGACGACGAGGAGCCACCCGAGCTTGGCGTCGGTGTCGTTCGGAGCGATCTCCCGGTCCCGCAGGCTCCTCCCCAGGCCGCGCAGGATGCGGACCCAGTCGCGCCAGAAAAACCCCAAGAGGACGAGCGCCGTGGCCAGGTGGGTCGCGACCAGGAACGTGATGAAGTAGGAGTCGTTCTGGTGGATGTTCCAGCCGAGAAGCCGCGGCAAGATGACGCTGTGGCCGAGGCTCGAGATCGGAAACAGCTCGCTGAACCCCTGCAGCAGGCCGAGGACGGTCGCTTGCCAGTAGGAGATCGGCAAGGGTCAGGCGATCGCTAAACGGCGGCGCGTCGGGGCCGCGGACCTGCGGAACGGAACCACGCGAAGACGAGGCACGCGCACCCGAGCAGGAAGGACGCGATGCCGTGCTTGACGTGGTGGTGGTTCGACCCCGCTTGGTGCCCCGGGATCCAGGACGGCAGCGACTTCGCCGGCTCGGCCCAGTAGACGACCGCGAGCACGATCAGCGCGAGCCCGACGACGACGGCTAACCAGACGAGCGGGCGATCGCGCGGCACGAGGCGAAAGCTTACGGACTCCCCTCCCCTCGCGTCGGTTGAACGCAGCGGATTGCGGAGTCTGCGTGCGGCCCCTAAACCAAAGGGCGCCCCGGAGGGCGCCCTTTGGTTCGCCGAGTCGATTTCGCTTTCGTCCACCGGATCCGCTGACCTTCGGCTTCCGCCTACTGCCTTCGCTTCCGGCTTCGACCTACTTGCGCTCCGTGCTCGGCGCAGACGGAAATCTAGGAGAGGTCATGTCCCGCCGCAAGAGGTCCCGAAGAAGAAAAGGACGCAATTTGCAAGAATTCAATTATCCACATTTCCACAGCGGAGCGTGCAGCTTGTGGAAATTCCCCCGGGCGGGTCGACTAGAGTCTTACAAATGCCGCACGTCCCTCGCCCTCCCTCCGTCGACCACGGCATCATCTCGTTCCTGTGGGCAGTCGGATTCGGCGCCTTCATCTACTACGGCTCGCTCGCCGTCGGCGTCTCGTCGGGGACCGCGTTCATCTTCGCCGCCCTGAGCGCCTTCGCGATCTTTCTCTTCGTACGAATCTTTGGGGAGGAGGTGCCGCCACGGCGCCAGGCGACGAGGCGGCGGGCCCAACACGAGACCAGCCGGGATTAGCGGTCGCGCGAGTGAAGCGCGCGACCTCAGAACCCCGCCGTCAGGCGGCGAAGCGGCGCGCGCCCATCCGGTGATCGCCCGCCAGGGCGACGAGGAGCAGCCGTCTCAGGTCCGGGCCGATCAGCCGTTCGAGGCGATCGGCGACGGGGAGACGCTCGTCGCAATGGGTCATCAGGAGGTCTTCTCCCCGGGCGAGGGCACCGTTGTGAATCGCGGCGCTCATGCCATCCATATCGGCACCGTACGCTCGCCCGCCTGATCCCTGGCGGGAGTGAGCGTCAGTTGGGCGGCGCGTCCCGCGGCGGCGGCGCGGTTCGCTCGGCCACTGTTCGTTCGCTCGGCGCGGCTCGTTCGTCCGGCTCGGTTCGCTCGGCCGGTGCGGCTCGCTCGGCCGGCTCGGACCGGCGCGCTGCAGGCGGCGGAGCCGTTCGACCGACCGGGGCCCGCTCTCCGGGCGCCGCGGACGGGCGTGCCCGCGCGATCGGACCAGACGTGTCGAACGTGTAGCCGAAGACGAGGCCGAGCCCGAACGCGATCACGCCGACGTACTCCTTGAAGTCCTTGACGAGCGAATCGATGCCGATGCTGTCCGACCAATCCCGGATGTGGTTGCGCCAAAGACCGCCGTCGGGCTGGTGATAGTCGACGATCCAGAGCACGGCGATCGCCGTCGGGACGAAGGCGAGGAGAAAGACGCCGATCGAGATCCGGGGCCACCCCCACTTCGTCCAGCCGCCG
>DASQWX010000145.1:0-4059 GCA_035640035.1 Gaiellaceae bacterium | reverse complement strand
GATCTCGCGGTCGCGACGAACGCGGGCCAGATCAAGACGGGCTCCCTGTCGCGCACCGACCGCGTCGCGAAGTACAACCAGCTCCTCCGCATCGAGGAGGAGCTCGGCGACCGGGCCGTCTACCCCGGCTGGGCCGCGTTCCCGCGAGCGAGTCGCTAGCGGCTCTGCGAGCTAAGGTGAAGGTGTGGCCGTTTCGATGCCACGCCGCACCAAGATCGTCGCCACGATCGGCCCCGCTTCCGCCTCGTCGGAGCAGCTCGCCGAGCTTGCCAACGCGGGGATGGACGGCGCCCGCCTCAACCTCTCGCACGGCACTCACGACGAGCACCGCGAGCGCGCGCGGCTGATCCGCGCGACCGAGGCCGAGGTCGGCCGGCCGATCGCGGTGATCGCCGACCTCCAGGGGCCGAAGCTAAGGATCGGCGAGCTCGACGGTCCGGTGACGCTCGCGCGCGGCGAAGACATCGTGGTGGCAGGGGGCGAGAGCTCGGTCGACGGCGAGCTGCCGGTGAGTCCGGCGGTCATCAGCGAGGTACTACAGCCGGGACATGAGGTGCTGATCGACGACGGGCTCGTCCGCTTACGCGTCGAGACGATCGAGTCCGGCCGTGCGCGCTGCGCCGTTCTGGCCGGCGGTGTCGTCAGCTCACACAAGGGGGTCAACCTGCCGGGCGTTCCGATCCCGATCCCCTCGCTCACGCGCAAGGACATGGACGACCTCGAGCTCGCCCTCGAGCTCGGCGTCGACTTCGTCGCGCTCTCCTTCGTGCGCTCGGCTGCGGACGTACGTGACCTGCGGGCCCTGATCGAGCAGGCCGGCTCGCATGCGAAGGTGATCGCCAAGATCGAGAAGGCGGAGGCGGTGGACGCGCTCGAGGCCGTCCTCGACGAGACGGATTCGGTGATGGTCGCGCGCGGCGACCTCGGGGTCGAGATCGGGCCCGCGCTGGTACCGCTCCTGCAGAAGCGGATCATCGTCGCGGCACTGGAGCGGGGGAAGCCGGTCATCACCGCAACTCAGATGCTCGAGACGATGGTGCACCAGCCGGAACCGACTCGTGCCGAGGCGAGTGACGTCGCGAACGCCGTCCTCGACGGCAGCTCGGCGCTGATGCTCTCGGGCGAGACCGCGATCGGCGAATACCCTGTCGAGTCGGTCGCATACATGGACCGGATCGCGCGGGCCGTCGAGCCCAGCCTCGGCTACCGGCACCAGATTCCCGAGGCGAGCGAGGAACCGACGGTCGGGCAGGCCATGTCGAACGCTGCCTGCGATGTCGCCGAGGTGCTGCAAGCCTCGGCGCTGCTCGTTCCCACCTACACGGGCCGCACCGCGTCGGTCGTCGCTCGGTTGCGGCCACGTCGGCCGATCCTCGGCCTCACGCACCACGACTACGCGCTGAGGCAGATGGCGCTCGAGTGGGGCGTGACGCCGCTGTTGATTCCCGAGAGCGCGGACGTCGAGAACCTCTGGGAGGTCTCGATCCACGCGGCGCGCAAGAGCGGCCTCGTCGACGAGGGCGATCGTGTCGTGATCACGGCCGGCACGGCGGTCAACCTTCCGGGCACCACCGATCTGATCAAGGTCGCGATCGCGTAAAGGAGCACTGCGCGGGACGGCGAACCGGGCCGCGTGGCCAAGCGGAAGCCTCGACGCCGGAAGCACGTCATGCGCTGGTTCGCGGTCGGTGCAATCGTGCTCGTCGGCCTGCTCTACGCTCGGCCGCTCCGCAGTTACCTCGGCACGAAGCACGAGCTCGCACAGCGCGCCGCGGACGTCCGGGCGCTGAAAGCCGAGAAGCGCGATCTCCAGCACCGCCTCGCCGAGGCGAGCACGCCGGAGGCGCTCCAGCGCGAGGCGCGCCGGCTCGGGCTCGTCCGCCCGGGCGAGAAGCTCTTCATCGTGAAGGGAATCACTGCGTGGCTGCACAGCAAGGCTACGATCGCGAAGGGTGGATGACCGTGCGATCGTCGAGCGCCAGCTAGGCCGTCCGCCGCGGGCACTGCGGCGGATCGTCGTCCGCTGCCCGTACGGCCGCCCGGCGGTGACCGAGCAGGAGCCGTTCGACGAAAACGGCGAGCCGTTTCCGACCGGTTACTACCTGACCTGCCCGTATCTCGTCCAGGCGATCTCGAGGCTCGAAGCCGCCGGTGGGGTCGAGCGCTTCAGCGGGCTCGCGCAGGAGAATCCGGAGCTGCGGGCCAGCCTCGACGCGGGCCACGAGGAGCAGCGTCGCCTTCGCCCGGAGCTCCCGGGAGGCATCGCCGGCCAGACTCGTACCGGCGGGCTCAAGTGCCTGCACGCGCACGCGGCCTTCGCCCTCGCGCGCCCCGGCTACGTGCTCGGCGAGCGGATCCTCGCGGAGGTCACGCCACTCTGGCCCTCGCAAGGCTGTTGCACTCCGGGCTAAGGCGCCGACTCGGCGGCGCCGACCAAAGAGGCCATGCCGGCTTTGCAGGCATGGCCGTCCCATGCCGGCTTTGCAGGCATGGCCGTCTAACGCAACACTTGGATCGGACGGCGTTCGTCGAGCCGCGCAGAGTCCGAGTAGCATCGGGGCCTGTGCCGTCCGCGACGCTCGACGCGACCAGACACGAGTGGGAGGAGGGCTACCGGAAGCTCGAGTCCGCCTCCGGTGACCGGCCCCGCTACCGCGCCCTGCTGGGCGAGCTGGAGCTCGTGCTCGACGAGCTGCGCCGCCGGATCGGGCAGACCTTCACGCTCGACGAGCTTGCCGCCGCTTACGCGGGTGCCGATCGCTGGGTGCAGGACGCGGTCGCCGAGCACGACCCGGCTCCCGGCTGGCCGACGCGGCTGACGACCGTCCAGGATGCGGCGTTCCACGTCTATTCGCGAGGCGCCGTCGACTACCGCCCGTGAGGACCGCCGACCGCCGGCGGAGGAAACGCCGCTCGCGGAACTGGATCGTCTGGACGTTGCTCGGCGTGATCGTCTTCGCCGTCGGAATCGCGCTCGGGGAGGCGCTGAACGACAACCCCGGCCCGGGCCACACGCGCACCGTGCAGCAGACGTTCACGCTCGCGCCAGAATCGGAAACAGTCACCGTCACGACGCCCTGATCAGATTAGAAACGCTGAGTTTTGGGTAGATTCGGCGACGCGTGGCTCAGAACGAACATCGCCTTGCTCCGGTCGGCGAGCCGGATTGGTTGACCCTCGGCCAGGCCGCGAAATACCTCGGGGTGGCGCAGAGCACGATCCGGAAGTGGTCCGACCAGGGCCGCGTCCCCGCCTTCTACACGCCCGGCGGCCATCGCCGCTACCGGCGTGCCGATCTCGACAAGTTCCTCGAGCGGTCCGGCCCCGGCGGGCCCCCGGCCGAGTCGCCGGTCGTCCTGATCGTCGACGACGATCCCCGGCTGCGCGAGTACGTGCGCGTCAACCTCGAGATGGAGGGCTACGCCGTTCGCGAGGCCGGCAACGCCGAGGAGGGCCTGAACGTCCTCGAAGAGTCGTCGCCGGACCTCGTGCTTCTCGACGTGATGATGCCGGGCGTCGACGGCTGGGAGATGCTGCGCCGCGTCCAGGAGCGCCACGGGGTCGGCGCGATCCCCGTGATCATGTTCAGCGGAAAGGTCGACGAGCATGAAGCGGCGGAGGCGGCCTCGCGCGGGGCCCAGGCCTTCGTCGGCAAGCCGTTCAGCCCGCAGGAGCTGATCGACCAGACCAAGCAGCTGCTGCCGACCTGATCCGGGCCGACCGCCACCTCGAGCGCTGGATAGTCCACCATCGACTCAGCTGGCTCGACTGGCTCTTCGTCTTCCTCTCCTGGATCGGGACGGACGGCATCGTGTTCCTCGTCGCGGCGGCAGTCGTTGCTCTGCTCTGGCGGCGGCCGTGGCTCCTCGTCCTCGTGCTCGCGTCCGACCTCGTCGCGGAGCTCCTGTCGTACGGCATGCGCGACTGGATCGGGCGCCGGCGTCCGCCGCTCGTCTACCCGGAGCCGAAGGCGCTCGTGCACGTGCCGCACTCGGGCTCGTTTCCGTCCGGACACGCGGCGATCGCGTTCGCGTGCGCCGCGGTGCTCGCCTGGCGCGT